>NZ_JAMPMI010000008.1:0-509580 GCF_028478065.1 Providencia sp. PROV255
TCATCAACGACTGGCGGCGTTGCAGATTGCTCTTGAGCGGCTTTTTTAGCTTTCGCACGCGCAATAGCTGCGGCGACGGCATCTTTACGGGGATCATCCGTTGCTGTTATATCAACAGTTTCTGTTTGTGCATTGGCCAGCTTTTCAGCTTGTTTAGCTCGAGCTTGGGCTTTACGAGCTTCGCGAGCGGCGATTACTGCACTATTGTCTGGGAGTTCACCGGAAACAATCTTAATGGGTTCTGCTGTCAGCGTTTGTTTGGTTTTGACTCGTGCTAAAGCGGCATTAACGGCATCTTTATCTGCACTATCGACTTGCACAGCAGCTTTTTTATGGCGTTCTTCTCGTGCTTGTTTATCACGTTCCATACGCAACTGTTTTGCTTCAAAACGCAATTTTGCTTCAGCAGCACGGCGCTCTTCTTGAGCAATTTCACGAATTTCTGCTTTTTCTTGACGATAATATTGCACTAACGGAATATTACTCGGGCACACATAAGCACATGCACCACACTCTATGCAGTCAAATAAATTATGTTTTTGCGCTTTTTCGTGTTCATCTCCTTTACTGAACCAGTAAAGTTGCTGAGGTAGTAACGCAGCAGGGCAGGCCTCAACACACAACCCACAACGAATACACGCTTCTTCTAGTGCTTTAGGCCCCATTTCTTCCATTGTAGGAACCAGTAAACAGTTACAAATTTTCACGACAGGAACATTTAAGTCGGGTAGGGTAAAGCCCATTAAAGGCCCTCCCATAATCACCATTTGTTCTGGTTCAGGGTTAAAACCTGATTGCTGTAATAGATGTTTAACTGGAGTCCCTAAACGAGCCCAAAAATTACCCGGTTTGCTGATTGCTTCACCTGTGACAGTGACTACTCGTTCGATTAATGGCTGGCCATCGATAACCGCGCGTTTGATAGCAACCACAGTACCGACGTTTTGCATTAACACGCCAATTTGAGAAGAACGCGCACCGGATGGTACTTCTTTTCCCGTTAAAATTTTTGTCAGCTGTTTAGCACCACCTGATGGGTACTTGGTTGGTATAACTCGAATGAATATTTGTTTGTCTTGCGAGGTGATTGCATCTTTAAGTGCACGAATAGCTTCGGGTTTATTGTCTTCAATACCAATTAGTACCTGGTCTGGGTTCAATAAATGCTGTAAAACACGGCAGCCTTCAATAACTTCCTGTGCATGTTCTTGCATTAATCTATCATCGGCTGTGATATAAGGTTCGCATTCAGCCGCATTAATAATTAATGTTTTAATTGCATCTTGACCACCTGCCAATTTTGATGCGGTTGGGAAACCAGCACCGCCGAGACCCGCAATACCCGCTTGTTCAATTTTCTGTAGTAATTCAGCGCGGGTTAATTGAACGTAGTTAGGCTCTGGGTATAAAGTACACCATGTATCTTGGCCATCGGATGCAATACGTACACACAACTCTTTTAAGCCAGAAGGATGCGCTGTCACCATGGGTTCAATCGCAGTGATAACCCCTGAAGTTGAAGCATGAACAGGCACAGTACGTCCAAGGCCTTTAGTTAAAGGCTGGCCTTTTAAAACGAAGTCACCGACTTGAACAATCAGTTCACCTTCAGGGCCTAAATGTTGTTGTAATGGGATAACCAGTTCATCAGGTATTGATGCAATACGCATTGGTGTTTGGCTTGATTGTAGCTTCATTTCAGGCGGATGGATCCCGCCTTTGAAATCCCAAATATTATCTTTTTTCAACCAATTAAAGAGCTTAAGCATGAGTTTCACCCCTTGCTTTAGTTACAAATGGTTCATTGGGTTCAACATTGATATTTTTGACTGGGATGGTGTTTAAATCCCATTTCCAATTGGCTGTGGTGGTTTTCACGGGAACAAGCTCAATACAATCGGTAGGGCAAGGGGCTACACACAGGTCACATCCTGTGCACAAATCTTCAATAACGGTATGCATGGCGCGGGTTGCACCCACAATAGCATCAACAGGGCAGGCTTGAATGCATTTAGTACAACCGATGCAGTTTTCTTCATCGATAATAGCAACTTTACGAACTGGATTTTGCGCGGCTTCACCACCATCGATTGGTTGGGGGTCAACATTAAGCAACTCAGCGATTTTTAGCATGACTTGCTCACCACCAGGGGCGCATTTGTTGATCATTTCCCCATTATTTGCAACCGCTTCAGCGTAAGGACGGCAGCCAGGGTAACTACATTGACCGCACTGACTCTGAGGTAATATCGCTTCAACTTGTTCAACAATAGGATCAGCCTCAACTTTGAATCGTAATGAGGCATACCCTAAAATCAGCCCAAAAATAAGGCCAAAAACGGCTAATATACCGATAGCAATCCATACAGACATCATTAGAATTTCACCAAACCACTAAAGCCCATAAACGCGAGAGACATCAAGCCAGCAGTTATTAACCCAATTGACGAGCCCTTAAAAGGAGCAGGAACATTGGCAACAGCTAAACGTTCGCGAATAGCGGCAAATAACACCATCACTAATGAAAAACCCACAGCAGCGCCAAAACCATACACGGCAGACTGCATAAAAGTATGAGACATATTAATATTTAATAAGGCAACACCAAGAACCGCGCAGTTGGTGGTAATTAAAGGCAGAAAAATACCAAGTAAACGGTAAAGCGTTGGACTCGTTTTCCTCACCACCATTTCAGTAAACTGTACAACGACAGCAATCGCTAAAATAAAACTTAGCGTTCGCAAATAGATGAGGTCGAGAGGAATGAGGATGAGAGTGTCAATCAACCAAGAACTGATTGACGCTAATGTCATAACAAACGTCGTTGCTAAGCCCATTCCAATGGCGGGTTCGAGTTTTTTTGAGACGCCCATAAAAGGGCATAAGCCTAGGAATTTAACGAGAACGAAGTTGTTAACCAGTACTGTTCCAACAAAGAGTAATAGATAATCAGTCATGCTATTGCCTGAAATGAAAAAAGAACAAAAACTGACCGAAGCCAGTTAAACTATCATTATGATATCAAGCAATTTATGTGATGCTTATCGATCTTGTGTGAAAGTCATTTTTACACGTTGGGACCGTTTTAAATAAGGGACAAAGAAACCTGCACCAATTAAAGGCCACGCTAAGACTTGCAAAGCAGTTTCATCATCAATAGGTGAAAATGCGAAGGTTTTTATACCTAATAATAATAAAATCATTAACCAAATAATAAAGCGGCGGGGAAAATGTTTTGAACGAGAAAACATTAGCTGCAACACATGGATACTGAAAATAGTCATCCCAATAGTAATCGCGAATGACAGATACCATGCGGCAGGAATAAAGCTTGTCCAATGGTCAACAGTCGTGACAATCTCATAAAACTTAATGCAATACATGACAGTCATACTGCAAACAGCTAAAAAGGTTAATAACAAATAGATTGCTGGAACTAATAACCAGCCAGTGATGCGGTTGGCGTCATAAACTGAAGTCATAATCAATAAAACCCATTTTGGCGAAGTCGCTGGACAATTTACAATCCTATCATAGATTTATTTGCCATTTCATTCCTTCTGATGGTACTTTTTATCTCCACCTGTGTTTATCGTTGTATGAGGTCTAAATGTCTAAACCAATTAAAGTTGCGATCGTCGGATATGGCTATGCTAGCAAAACATTTCATGCTCCCTTCCTTGGCATTTTAGAAGGGTATGATTTAACAACGATTTCTAGCAGTGACCCGAGTAAGGTTAAGGCTGATTGGCCAAATGTTCATGTTGCCGCCTCTCCGGAAGCTATTTTTGCTGATAAAGATATCGAACTCGTCGTTATTCCTACGCCTAATGATACTCATTTTCCTCTCGCACAAGCGGCATTAGCAGCGGGAAAACACGTTGTTGTTGATAAACCATTTACATTAGATGTCTCACAAGCTGAACAATTGAAACAACAAGCGGAGCAAGCTGGAAAATTACTGTCGGTTTATCATAACCGCCGTTGGGACTCCGGTTTTTTAACCGTTAAAAAAATCTTAGAAGAAGGTAAGCTCGGGGATATTAAATACTATGAATCACATTTTGATCGTTATCGCCCTTTAGTTAGGCAACGCTGGCGTGAAGCAGATATTCCCGGAGCCGGTATTTGGTATGACCTAGGTCCGCATTTATTAGACCAAGTCTTACAATATTTTGGCAGGCCGTTAGGGATCAATGTTGATCTTGCCATGATCCGCCCAAATGCACAGGCAGTGGATTACTTCCATGCCGTTTTGCAATATGCCGATAAAAAGGTGGTATTACATGCAACAACATTAGCCGCTGCACCAACGCCGATATATGTTATTCATGGCATGAATGGTAGTTATGTTAAATATGGTTTAGACACCCAAGAAGACTGCTTAAAGAGCGGCCAACGTCCAGAAGGGGCTGATTGGGGAATTGATACCAATATGGGTAATGTGACGCTGTCACAAGATGATGAGCTGATAACACAATCTTGGCCAAACCAACGTGGTAATTATGGTGGTTATTATCAAGGGATATATGATGCAATTCGCCATGGTAAACCAAATCCTGTCACCCCGAGCGAAGCGATAGATATTATGAAACTTATTGAAGCAGGTATACGTTCGGCAAAAGAAAAACGGACTATCGAAGAAATATTTTAACGTCATCAACGCTCACTATAAGGCCAGTTAACATAACTGGCTTTTATTATGGATAATCGAATGAATTTGCTAGCTAAACTGAGAATAGACCCATTTTTACTTATCATGATTGGTGTTGTCATTCTAGCCAGTCTTTTTCCTTGTGAAGGTGACATAAAAACGGGGTTTCAATATTTAACTACAGCTGCAATTGCATTGTTGTTCTTTATGCATGGAGCTAAGTTATCTCGTGAATCAATCATGGCGGGGATAGGGCACTGGCGTCTACATCTCCTGGTTTTTGCGAGTACATTTATTGTATTTCCTATTGTAGGATTAGGACTCGCGGTGATTGTACCTAAATGGATGTCACCGACTGTGTATATGGGCTTTTTATACCTATGTGCTTTACCTGCAACCGTACAATCAGCAATTGCGTTCACATCAGTGGCCGGTGGGAATATTGCCGCAGCTATTTGTAGTGCATCGGCGTCGAGTATTCTTGGGGTTTTTCTTTCGCCAATCTTAGTTGGCTTATTGATGGATGCTGATGGTAGCCAAGCTATGGATACGCTCAATGCGATAGGCTCCATCTTAATGCAATTAATGCTCCCGTTTATTGTGGGGCATTTATCTCGACCATTAATTGCCAATTGGATTAACCGTAATCGTAAGTTAGTTAATATGACTGACCGGTCTTCAATATTGTTAGTGGTTTATGTGGCATTCAGTGAAGCCGTTGTAGAGGGGATTTGGCAGAAAATAGATGCATTTTCACTCTTAATGATAGTGGTTGTTACTTGCGTTATTTTATTTATTGTCATTGTATTTAATACGTTAGCTGCACGGTTGTTAGGTTTTAGCAAAGAAGACGAAATTACCATCGTTTTCTGTGGATCGAAAAAGAGTTTAGCGAATGGAGTACCAATGGCGAACGTGTTATTTCCTGCTGCGACAGTGGGGGTTATTTTATTGCCATTGATGATCTTCCACCAAATACAACTGATGGTCAGCGCTGTACTTGCTCAGCGTTATGCGAAAAGGCTATCAACTAAGGACTGACAATAGGGCAATCATGGGGTTTTGTTCTGACAAAATAGGCCATTACCCCTCAATTAGATTTATAACCGATCTCCTAAGCATACACGCCTTTTAGTTACAACATACAAATAATTATATAATTAACAATAGAGCCGCTGCTTATGCGGTGGATGCTAATAATCGATGATGTTATTTTAAGTAACGCATTGTTTTTAGACAGGCTTAATATATTCAGAAAGCACGGTAGGGTTAATTATTTTACGCTAAAATTCAAAAAAGCCTATAAAAAGAAAAATAATTGTTATAGGCTCAAAAACAAACTCTCGAACTAGTAAGGTAATAGTTGTGCGTCTTTTTGAGATTTAACTTCTGTTAACTCAATTTTATATATATTTTCTTTGGAGTTTTTTACAATATTGTTGACACTAAAGTTTGCCAGCGGTGAGTAGAGTACTTCACTTTCATTATTATTAAAGCTTAGCCCAGCTTGCGGAGTGATCCCGTTGCCACTATTGCCTTTCACTAAAAACATAACTTTAACATCATCTTGGCTCTGGTTGGCAAAAGACTTAGCAATATCATTTCTACTCGACGTTGAAAAAAATTGCCCTAACTGATAAACCGTCTTATTATCGCTTTTTTTGTCGGCATTAAAATTATTAATTAAAGTATTTAAGCCATCACTAGTCATACCTTGCCCACGATGGGTGGTTGCTGTTGTACTTGACGGTGAATACCAATTTTTAGCAGCGGTTTTCACTAACTCATTTAAATTATCACTGTTACATTTTAATTCAAATTTAATGTGGCTATTTCCTTTTGAAAAAATATCTGAGCCATGTACTCGCTCATATTCAGCAATGACTTTACTACCACTTAAAGAGCCACCTTGTTTGCCATTACCAAAAATATAGCGGGCCTCATTGTTGATTGCTTTACAACCTTCATTACTTTGGTAGATAGAAGAAAATTGCTGACGCTTATTTTTTAGCTGTTCAGCTGCTTTCTCATTATCGGCTTCTTGTGTTTTAATCGTGTTTAATTGAGTTTCTATTGGGGCAAGCTCTTTACTGAGACTAGCAATTTGTTGTTGAGCATTTTTATTGTTATCGGTCAGTGATGATAAGGTTGATTCATCTTTTGCTTTCAACTTCGTGAGCAAGTTAGTTGAATCGGCGACAGTAACACTTTTTGCTGTTACATTTAATAAGGTTGCCGCGGCAGTGCGTTCAGTTTGGTAGCGGCCACTGGAAAAAATATTTTTTAGTACATTACTTCCTTGGCCTAATTTAAAATGCCCATTTTTGAGGCGGACTTGGCTATCTTTTCCATGTTGGTCAGAGATACTCTTCAACTCTTTTAAGAATGACATATTATGTTTGATAAATTCTTTTAATTCTGTCATTTCCGCTTTATTCGTTTCTATCGTAGTCTTAATTTTATTAATATTGCTCACTAAACTATTTTTTTGCGATATGAGCTGCTGTTTTAAATTTGGGCTAGCTATATGTTGTGTTGAAGTACTTGAGTTAATAATAGTCATGCTGATTTTCCTAAATGAATATATAAGATGTTTTTTATTAATATATAAAATATGAATATATAGGCTTGCGTAAAACGATTTTTAAATAGTAAGAGAGCGGCTAACTAAAAAAATAGGGCAGATATTAACAATCTCATATAGCAGCATGCAGGCCAAAGATTTTTCGGAAGGGGAATTTTAAGGATATTGAGATAGAGGGGCAGATCCCCTCTAAATCTTAACTAAATAAATTAGCGATTGGCGACTTTTTTTGACAGCGCATTTTTCTCACTATCCGATAAAAATGCCATACTCAGACCATTTCGTTGTGCTTGTTCTATTTCTGCTGCCGTTAAACCAGCTTGTGGGGCAGCTACTTCATATTCATGGCGTAACTCAATCCCTTGAACTGCAGGGTCATCTGTATTAATTGAAGCCAGAACACCTTGTTGTAAAAAGTTTTTTAACGGGTGTTGAGCTAAGGATGGAACTGTACTTGTTTGAATATTCGACGTTAAACAGCTTTCCATGCCAATTTGATGTTTTACTAAATACTCAATTAGAGCAGGGTCTTCTATTGCTTTAACGCCATGACCAATTCGTTGTGCGCCTAATACCTTAATAGCATGCCAAATACTGTCTGCACCAGCCGCTTCACCTGCATGAACAGTAATATTTAACCCTGTATCTCTAGCTTTAATAAAATGTGACTCAAAGAGCTCTCCAGGGAATCCGAGCTCATCTCCCGCTAAATCTAATGCGCATAAATGATCCCGATGCGCTAATAATCCTTGCAGCTCAGTTGTACAGGCTTGTTGGCCAAAAGTACGGCTTAAAATACCAATTAAATTAATTTTAATATCAAATTGTTGGCACCCTGCACGTACACCATCAACAATGGCTTCAACGACACCTTCAACAGGCAATTGGTGTTTCATCGCCATATAATAAGGGGAAAAGCGCAGCTCTGCGTAATCAATACCTGCATTAAAAGCATCTTCAACATTTTCAAATGCCACGCGGCGACAGGCATCTAAGTTTGCTAAAACAGCGACCCCCCAATCAAGTTTTGCTAAGAAACCGACTAAGTCAGCTTCTTGTCCTATAATTTGAACATGAGGGCGTAATGCTTCAAGCTCTGAAGCAGGTAATTGAATATGGTGCTGCTCTGCTAAGGAGAGAATTGTTTCTGGACGGATGTTGCCATCAAGATGGCGGTGTAAATCGGTTAAAGGTAAATGTGTTTTAATCACGGAATGATCCTTTATCTATTTTCTATCCTCATTTTGGCTTTTATTTCGCTAAAGGCAATTGTAAATCACGAAAAATGTGAAACGTGATCAATAATTACATTTTAAATGTGATCTCAATCACATTTATTTTGCGATGAAAATAAAAAAGCCAGCTAATATTAACTGGCTTTTGTGATTAAATTATATCAATTAGATTAGTTAGCTGGCGCTGCATCTTGTGGTGCTAATTCAGGCTCAACTTCCATTCCTGGTGCTGGTTCTGCATCTGGAGCAGGTACTGCTTCATATTCTAATGCATCTTCTGGATTAGACATCACTTTCATCTTAGTGAGGAACTCAGCTAAGGTATATTTGTCATTATTGAATGTCAGGTCATTACCTGCAAATTTGATAGTCATAGTTAAATCATTTTCGCTATCAATCATCCAAGGTGATTTTTTCTGTTTAGCTTTTTCAGCACGTTCTTCATCCGTCATAAACATTTCTTCAAACGGAGAAGAGAACATATCTGAAGTCAGCATTTGCTGAACACCTTCAAACTCAGAAGTGACCATGCCTTTCATTTCTTTTTTCGTGTTAGCATCAACTGGAACACCTTGATCTAAAATCATTGCTTGAGTCATTGATTCGATCACCATTGGTTTATTCAGTTTTAAATTGAAATCAAAAGAAGTAATGAGCTGCTTGATAGCTTCATCAACTTTGTTAGACATTGCTAACGCAGTAATTTCGTCTTGGTTCCATTTATTGAATGTGATGTTTAGGTCAATTGAGCTTTGGCCAGCTTCATTTTTCCAGTAGAAAGGGCTAACCGTGAATACCGGCTTGCTCTTCATTAGCTCTGGCAATGTCGTAGACATCATTTCCATAGCTAAACGCTCTGTTGCTTCAGTTGGGTCGCCATTAGCTAAACCTTGTGCTAAAGCTTCATTATATTGCTCAACGAATTTACCTAATGCTTTTGCATCTAATTTTTCAATAGCAACCGTCAGTTCGCCTGAACCTAAGTTTTGCTCTAATGCTTTTAAGTCAGAGATGCTATAAGAAATATTCCCTTTCACATCTTCGCCAGTAATAGAGGTGTCACTTGAAATTTTGAAATCTTTAAAAGAGAATTTGGTTTCAGGAATGTCGAAATCTGTATCCGCAATAACAAATGACTGGGTTCCGGTGTAGAAGCCATATTGTGATTTTGTCACATTAGAGACTAATTTTAAGCCTTTTAGTGTCATAGATTCAGAGTTATCTTTCTTACCGATAACTAAATTATCAGTGACTAAAGTTGCATCTACAGCAGCAAGGTCGGAAGTCGTTGATACATCAAACTTAGAACCACTGAAAGATAATGAAACGTCATCTTTCTTATACTCGACAGGGATCAGCTCTAAATTGGTATCAATACTTTTGCTATAGCCAATGACCGCAGAACCATGAATAAATGGTTTACCTTGTGTCGCTTCAAACAA
This sequence comes from Providencia sp. PROV255, assembly GCF_028478065.1. Lineage (NCBI taxonomy): Bacteria > Pseudomonadati > Pseudomonadota > Gammaproteobacteria > Enterobacterales > Morganellaceae > Providencia > Providencia sp. PROV255. The sequence continues at coordinate 9,916 of NZ_JAMPMI010000008.1, forward strand.
TTCTTTTGTTGTTGCGTTGTTAGCTAATTCAATTTGCGTCGCTGCTAATTTTGGTAATAAATTAAACTTAGCGACTTGTGATAATGGGAATGGACCATGATCAATATTCGTTTTAAATACGATAGAGTCGTCTGGTGATGCAGAATCAGCAGAGGTGATTACGATATCCGCTTTAGATGAAAAAACACCTTTTTCATAATTTTCTACTTTAAAATTCAAACCTGACTCAGGCACATTTACAGCAAAAAAATCGTTGGTTTTGAGGATTACTCTATCAAGTTCATCTTTTACTTTAGAACCTGTATACCATGAAGCTCCGGTCCACACTGCACCCAGAGCAACAATAACACCAACCGCGACTAATGACTTTTTCATTATAAACATCCATCCTTTCAGTACGTTATTGCCGTACTTATAAATTTATAAAAGTTTTAAATAACCGCCATTCATTGAATGAAGACGGTTAAATACAGAATATGACTCTATTTGTTAAATACTCGGGCTAGTTTACCACTGCCATTAATGGTTATGCTTTTCTCATAAGCCGGTAAAAAAACAGATTCACCTGAATTAATGCATATTTCATCATTACCTGAATGCAAAACTAACTGGCCTTCAATACAGAACAAAATTGAGGCACTATTGTTAGATAGCGCAACTTCCGAGTGGTCTATAGAATATATATTAAATGCAAAATCTTCTACTGGAATATTATATTTCCAGATATTTCCAGATTTTTCGGGAATGCTTAATAAATCCTTTGCAAACGTAGGCTTAAAGTCAATATTAGCAATCAGTTCTGGAATATCTATGTGCTTGTTTGTTAACCCGGCACGCAGCACATTATCGGAATTTGCCATCACCTCTAACCCAACACCTTCAAGATAGGCATGCGGTGTTCTTGCATATAAGAACATCGCGTCACCAGGCTCTAATTCAACGATATTAAGAAGAAGTGGGGTAAATAGCCCATTATCTTCAGGGTACATGCTAACCATTTGTTTTATCGAGTTCCATGGTTCACCTTGTCGGCTATTTAACGCGGCTTTCAATACACCAAGCGCTAAATCTTTTTGTTCACCTGTCAGATTAAGAATTTGTGCAAATAAACGTGATAATTTTTCTTCAGTTGGGTCCTGAACAAATAGCTGAATATCCGGATGTGCTGCTGAAACAAAATCCAGCAATTGTGCAATTTCGTCGAGTGGGCGAAACGCATTCATGGCTTTAAAAGGCGTTAATGCAAAGATTAATTCAGGTTTATGGTTATCGTCTTTATAGTTGCGTATTGGGGAGTCTAATGGGATCCCGGCTGAGTTTTCTTTGGCAAACCCAACTTCAGCATAAGTTTTATTTGGGTGTACCTGAACAGATAACGGTTGAGCTGCACATAACACCTTAAATAAATAAGGTAAACGATGATAAGTTTGTGCGACATGCTGGCCTAAATAGGTTTCAGGAGCACTTTCGATTAAGACATTAAGTGGAATGCTTTGATTTTTTTCCTCATCGAGAACTTCAGAGCTTGCTTTTGGATGAGCTCCCATCCAAAGTTCAGCCATAGGTAAGTTATCAGGGTTTGAAATCCCATATAGCTTAGTCAGGGCTGTTTTACTGCCCCAGTCATAGTTTTGGACTTTGTTTATCATTTTAAGCATAGCAAAATTCTCTTTTTCATAAAAATCAACTGATTTCCTTTTCACTACAGTACAATAAGCTCGACCAAGTCTCATAAATGAAATTCAATTTGTGGCATTATACTGCTCGGTTATTTGCTTACCTGCAAGCAGATGATTCTAAAATCAATTATTCTGTGTATGTACCTAAGGAGATAGTAATGGCAGCCACTCGCATTGAAAAAGACTCAATGGGACCAATTGAAGTACCTGCTGACCAATTGTGGGGCGCGCAAACGCAGCGTTCTTTAGAACATTTCCGTATATCTGTAGAAAAAATGCCTGTTGCGTTGATTCACGCACTCGCTATCACAAAAAAAGCCGCTGCTAGTGTCAATATGGATCTTGGATTATTAGCCAAAGAGCGCGGTGATGCAATCATTGCTGCTGCTGACGAAGTCTTAGCTGGCAAACATCCAACGGAATTTCCACTAGCCATTTGGCAAACAGGTTCTGGTACGCAAAGTAACATGAACATGAACGAGGTTTTAGCTAACCGTGGTAGCGAAATTCTCGGTGGCCAACGTGGCAATGATCGTCTTATTCACCCTAATGATGATGTGAATAAAAGTCAAAGTTCAAATGATGTTTTCCCAACGGCAATGCACGTTGCTGCGGTTGTCGCAATCCGCGAACATCTTCTCCCAGAACTGAAAGTTTTGCATCAAACATTAGATGCAAAAGCGAAAGAATTTAAAGATATCGTAAAAATCGGTCGTACTCACTTACAAGATGCAACCCCACTGACATTAGGTCAAGAAATTTCAGGTTGGGCTGCAATGTTGGCGCATAATGAAAAACACATTGAAAACGCTGTTCCGCATGTGTGCGAATTAGCGTTAGGTGGTACAGCAGTAGGAACTGGTTTAAATACGCATCCAGAATATGCAGTGCGTGTTGCGAAAAAAATCGCAGAATTAACTGGCCAGCCATTTGTTACAGCGCCTAATAAATTTGAAGCATTGGCAACGTGCGATAGCCTTGTGCACGCACACGGTGCTTTAAAAGGTTTGGCTGCCTCTTTAATGAAAATCGCGAACGATGTTAGGTGGTTAGCATCTGGCCCACGTTGCGGCATTGGTGAAATTTCAATTCCAGAAAATGAGCCAGGCAGCTCAATCATGCCAGGTAAAGTTAACCCTACGCAGTGTGAAGCATTAACCATGTTATGCGCACAAGTGATGGGAAATGACGTTGCTGTTAATATTGGTGGTGCATCCGGTAATTTTGAGCTGAATGTATTCCGCCCAATGCTAATTGATAACTTCTTACAATCCGTTCGTTTGTTAGCGGATGGTATGCGTAGCTTTAATGAGCACTGTGCGATTGGAATTGAACCAAACCGTGAGCGTATTGAAAAATTACTTCATGAATCATTAATGCTAGTAACAGCTTTAAATACTCACATTGGGTACGATAAAGCGGCAGAAATCGCTAAAAAAGCGCACAAAGAAGGGCTGACTTTGAAAGAGTCTGCATTGAAACTCAACTATTTAACTGAAGAACAATTCAATGATTGGGTTCGTCCAGAAGATATGGTGGGCAGCATGAAATCTTAAGCTAGCCAATTAAACGAGCGAGTATATAACACCCATACTGTTTTACAGATGGGTGTTTTTTTAGCGCTCAATATACAAATTTAAGCGTGGTATTAATAATTCAACTGCTTTTGCTTTAGGGCGATTACGAATAACAATGCTATTTGCATGGTAATCGGGGAGTTCACCTACTTTAATTTCGGCCACTGTTTTTTCGAGCGCAAAAACAAACAAAGGGGTTGCACAGGCAAACTGCGTTTGTTTCTGTTGTTCTTTATCCCACACTCGAGCTATTGGCTGAACTTTGACAGGACGTTGAGTTTTCAAAACCGCATTATGGGGTAGGGAATCAATTAACCGAATTTCATTTTCCAATTGTAAAAGCCAGTGTTCTTTAGGTAAATGAAGAGGGGAGCGACCACTTTCTAAACTTGCTTGTAAACGGTCTAGTACTGTTTCTTTGGTCACTTTATTGATGACTTTTTTATTCGCCCAACCAAAATTAATCGTATCGATATCAACCAATGAGGTGAGGGTGCGGTAAGTATTTAGTGTTAGCAGTCCATGTAAACTGCTACGTATAAATTCGAATCGATGTGGCTCGTTAACTTGAGTGACTATTGCTTTTATATGCATCTTTAACTCATTGATCTTTGATATTAATGAATTAAAGTCACGATACGCCTGTAAATTGGTTTGTATACATATTGCCCCAGGTAAGCGGATAGCGGCTTTATTGCTAATTTCTTCAGATTTATTCTGTAAAAATAACAAGTTAATTAATTTTATTGTTTCTTTTACTGCATCATGGCTCACCACCGTTTCCACTGCGATTTGTTCTATCTCATTATTTTCTTCACCTTTGATTACCGAAGGTAACTGAAATACATGGGCTGTAAATGGTACTTGCTTTGATTGCTCCAATAGCAAAAGGCTAAATTGGTTTATTTGTGATTCCAATTCATTAAACGTATTAATCAGGTCTTGTTTATTTGTCATTTAGTTACAACATTCAATGTGTGGTAAACAATAATTAACATTAACTATCGTGTTTATCAATAAAAAATAAAGCCTAAAAGGGCAAGTGGGTATTTTAACACTTGTCCTTCTCTTATTATGACTTACGTTTACACTAATTTATTTCTGCATCAATGACTTGGTAAAACGCATTTACCGTATCATTTATTGTCCAAATTGCTAAAATCACATGGTAACCTTTTTGATTCTTCGGTAATACGCAATTGTGCTCCACGCTCTCCCCTGGAATTTCTACACGTTCAAATTTACAAAATGGGGTTAGTATAAACTGTTTACGCGATAACGGCGAATTGGGTTGCCAATCTGGTTTAGTGATGAAGTATTCCCATTTTGTTGTTTTATGTTTCGCAGTAATGCGCCATTTAAACCTAACATTTGGTGAATTTATAATAGCTCGTTGCCACCGAACAGTAGTTTGTATGTCTAAGGGAGAAAAAAGAGCATTAGCTGCACTGGCAATTTTACCATCGGCTGGGCCGTATTTGGGAAAGCCCTGTTTGCCTTCAATGGATTGCGGTTCATATTGCACTGGGCCACATTGCTCATTTATCCCTAACTTACAATAGTATGAACGACTTTCAGGGGACTTAACATAGCCATGCGACCAGACCACAAAACTGCAACAAAAAAGCAATGGTGCAAATAAAAATGATTTTATAGAGAATGATTTCATTGGGTTTCCTCGTTATTAATAGACACTCATATCATCTACTAATAACGGGAGAAAATGGTAGTTTAACCTTTATCAGCCTCTAATTTACTGGTTATAACAAATTGATTTTAAACGACAAGCGATGATAAGACCGATAAACAGTATGCCAGCGATAAATAGCGCAACACCCGTCCAACCAAAGTGTTCCCAAAATAAACCACCGACTGTACCTGCGATACTTGACCCTGCATAATAACTGAATAAATACAGAGAAGAAGCTTGTCCTCGTGCTCGTTTCGCTCTACGTCCCACCCAGCTACTGGCAACAGAGTGCGCAGCAAAAAAACCGGTTGTTAGTACCGTCATCCCAAATAAAACTAACCACACATTCGAACACAATGTGATTAAAATACCAATTAACATCAGGGTAATAGAAGCTATCAATATACGACCAAGCCCATATTTTTGAGTTAGGCTTCCTGTTTTAGTCGCACTGTAAGTCCCTGTTAAATAAATAACAGATAGCAAGCCAACCGTAGACTGAGAAAATGAATAAGGTGCGTCAAGTAAACGATATCCGATGTAGTTATACATTGTGACAAAACCACCCATCAAGACAAAGCCTTCGATAAATAGAAAAGGTAAACCTTTGTCTCTAAAGTGTAGATGTAAATTAACCCATAGATTTTTAGGTTTTAAAGAACTCGCGCGGAAATGTTGAGAAGGGGGCAGTAAGCGCCAAAAGCCAATTGCGGCAATCAAGGCTAACGAACCTAAAATAACGACAGCAACACGCCATGAATAAAAATCTGCGATCACCCCCGTCATTAGCCGGCCGCTCATACCTCCCAGCGAGTTGCCACTAATATACAACCCCATAGATAGTGCAACATAACTAGGGTGGATCTCTTCACTTAAATAGGTCATAGCTACTGCAGCAACACCGCTTAGCGATAAACCAACTAATGCTCTGGCAATTAAGATCCCTTGCCAGCTCTGCATGATTGAGCTGAGTAGAGTAAATAATGCAGCGCAGGTCAATGCAATAACCATCACATTCTTACGGCCTATTGCGTCTGAAATTGGCCCAGTAATTAATAACCCTAATGCCATTAAGCCTGTACTCAGTGATAATGATAAACTTGCTGTTGCAGGGGAAATGTTAAAATCTTCTGACAGCATAGGCAAAATTGGCTGAACGAAATACAGCAAAGCAAATGTGGCAAAACCAACGGTAAAAAAGGATAAGGTCACACGTAAATACAGCGCGTCATCTCTTTGTATGTAATGTTTTTTTGGTGTGGTATGTCCCTGTAAGGGTGTTCTTATTCCTTCATTAGGTTGCTCAGATGTAAGGCTATTTTGTGAGTGTTCCATGTTTATTCCTTGTCATACCAACACACTTGATTTCGATCAAAGAATAGAAACTTTTTAGTTTTTTGTCTAATATATTAATTATTCATAATAATACTTTAAACATATTAATGGGTATTAACCAAACGATGAGTATAGAACTTAGACATCTTCGATACTTTATTGCTGTCGCGGAAGAACTTCATTTTGGTAGAGCTGCTGAACGATTGCATATTTCTCAGCCCCCTTTAAGTCAGCAAATACAAATACTTGAAGAGAAAATTAATGCAAAACTATTGGAAAGAAATAACCGAAATGTGGCCTTAACGGCAGCGGGGACTATGTTCTTAAAAGAAGCATATCAAATTTTAGCTCAAGTCGATGCAGCAGCAACAAAAGCAGCTCGCATGGAAAAGGGTGAACTTGGAGAGTTATCCATTGGTTTTACTTCAACTACGCCATTTATGCACAAAGTTACGATGAGCTTACGGCAATATCGAGAAGCTTACCCTGAAGTTTCTATTCATATGCACCAGATGAATACCAAACAACAGATAGCGCCATTAATTACGGGGCGAATTGATATTGGTATTATGAGAAATACGGTATTACCAGAACAATTGGATTATCAACTATTATTTAAAGAGCCTTTTATGGTAGCCGTCTATGAGGGACATCCATTATTAGAATTTATTGATGTAGGCGTAGATATTCAACAACTTGCTGATTATCCTTTTATTTTCTTTGAGCGCGATGTTGGTACAGCATTATATGATGAAATAAATCAATTACTAACATCTGCGGGAGTGGTTCCAACCATTTCTCAAGAAGCCGGGGAAGCCATGACTATTTTGGGATTAGTTTCCGCTGGTATGGGAATATCAGTGATTACAGAATCATTCACGCGTATGAAAATTGATGGTGTAAAATACTTAAAACTCACTAATCTTAATGCTTCATCTGAAGTCTGGTTAGTCTACAATACACGTAGAACATTGCCCTCCGTCGCAAAAAAATTAACGAATCTTTTGATGGCCAACATTGTTGGTAACCAAAAGTGAGCAAGTTCACACTTTTAATGTAAATGAAATCATTCATACACAGATTAAGGCATAATAACTCATTGCTTTATAAAGGAATTGAATTATTACCATGGTGAATCAAACTGGCCATATAGACCAAATCAAACAATTAAATACGGGTATTGTTTACCGTATCATTGATCAACATGGTCCAATTTCGCGTATTGCTTTGTCAAAACAAGCACAGCTTGCGCCCGCTAGTATCACCAAAATTACACGTGAACTTATGGATGCTCACTTAATTAAAGAATTAGAGTTTCCGGTACTCGGTCTGCGCGGACGCCCAGCAGTCGGGTTAGTCATTGAAAGTGAAGGGTGGCAATTTTTAGCTATTCGTATCGAAGGCCAAAAACTCACGATTTCTCTGAAAGAAATTAACGCAGTTACCTTAGCTCAAACAGAGTATCCATTTACACCGCTAGGAAATAGCGAATTTATCGATTTTCTTTCTGAATTAATTAGTCAATTCTTTGCCAGCCAGCAAAAAATATTAGAAAGAGTCACCGCGATAAGTATCCTTATTGATGGTATTTTAGACCCTCATACTGGCGTTATTTATCAGCATTCTTCTTTTAAAATCCACCAACTTGCCATCGCAGAATATCTTACCAAGCAAACTGGTTTACCCGTTTATTTACATCCGCCAGTGGATGCTTTAGCCTTAATGGACCTCTTCTCCCATCAGGAAAAAAGAAAAGAAAAAAATATCATTTACTTACAGCTACAAAATGTTGTTAATGTCATGGTATTAAACCATGGGACAACATTGGATACGAATACCCATCGGCCTATTCTATTCGGCCATACTCAATGTGAGCCTGAACAAAATAACGTTTGCTACTGTGGTAGCTATGATTGCTTAGAAACCCATACGTCCATTCCTGCAATATTACAACAAGCTAATAATTTGCTAATAAACTACCCAGATTCATTTTTGCATCAGCAAGATATCTCAATGGATAAAATTTGCGCTGGCGCAATTCTAAACGACAGTCTTTGTGTTTATCTTATTAATAAAGTTGCACAACAGTTGGCAAAACCGTTAGCACTGATGGTAAATTTATTGGGTAGTCAGCTCATTTTGGTTAATTCTCCTTTGAATCAAGATTCTGATCTGTTTTTAAAATGTTTACATAAACATATAAATAAACTTTCTATTCCTCTGTATTCGTCTACATTAGTGATAGAAAAATCTACATTTAGCATCAAAGATAGTGAAACTTCATTAATACAGCGAGCGTTATACGATGGTTCACTTCTACTACAACTATTACAAGGCTAAAACAATTCGATAATATTTACACTATCGTACACAAAATTGAGCTAACGCAAACTTCTCACTTACCCATTCCAATAAACTGAATCCATATCATTTTTGCAGCTTATTGCTGTATAAGTCTGTCACTTCAGGATAGAAAAAGACCATGATCAATCTATTTGTTACCGGGACAGATACAGATGTCGGGAAGACAGTATCGACGCTTGCCATCCTGCAAGCACTAAATAGCCAAGGAATTAAAGCCGTGGGCTACAAACCTATTGCTGACCAATGCATTGATACCCCTGAAGGAATCAGAAATAAAGATGCATTGCTAATTCACAGTGTTTCTAAAGACCTAGTTTCCTACGATGAAGTTAATCCTGTGCGTATCACGGACAATTACAGCCATGAGAACAGCATTGATTTCAATAAAATAAAGCATGGTCTAGACCATTTACATCATCAATGTGACATGGTTGTTATCGAAGGTAATGGGGGATGGCGCTATTTGCTTGATGACAATACTTTTTATGCAGACTGGTTAAAAGGCCAGCCGGTCGGTGTTATCTTAGTCGTAGGTATTCAACATGGCTGTGTTAATCATGCACTATTAACTGCGGATGCAATCCGAGCAGATGGATTACCATTAATCGGTTGGATGGCAAACCGTATCAACCCAGGGTTAGCGCACTATGCTCAAATAATTGATCGGTTACAACATCATATTAAGGCCCCATTAATTGGGGAAATCCCATATTTATTGCGGCCGGAAGAAAGAGAGCTAGGGCATTATCTCAATACAGATAAACTGCAAGAGCTTATCGCTATTCCTAATTAATTGCATTAATAACCCAACAAAGAAAAAGGGCGCTATCATCAAATAGCGCCCTTTATTTTACCTAAAATATAGACTAATGGCGGGTATAAATGATTTTATAAGAATCATTTTGGCAGTGACCTACAACTTGACCTTTAGATGAGTCAACTTCATCATTAGGTACTGCGACCAAACTAAAATTTTCAGCAGGAACGCCATTATTGATAATCTTTTGTTTGATTTCCTCAATCACACTTTCACATGAAGCTTGCGCAAAAGCGGGCGCTAACATCAGTACAAATAAGGGTAAAAATAATTTCTTTTTCATCTTATCTCCTTGTTGAACAACAACTCCATAAGGCAACCTATTATCAGGTTATGGATTACTAATTGGACGACCATTACTCACATCAAGGCAACGTTTGGTGCTTGGCTCCCAATAAGCATTTAGATTAAGACTTTTTTCACATTTATCTTTTGCATCAAAAGCGGCATCTACTTTATCAAATTCTTTTTCAGTACGCGTATTAACTTTATTACGCAACATACGGGTACTATCCCATTGTTCCTTTTCTTGACGCGCTTGCTCTTTATTAAGAGAGTCATCGCCTTTACCTACTGAAACACAAGTACTACCTGCAGTACATGATGTTGTCGATTGTGCAGCAGGAGACGACGTAGCCCAAAGTAGAGGGAGACAAAAACATAACGCAGTTAAGCCAGTTTTCAACATTTTGTGTGAATTCATGGTAATTCCTTACTAAACAGGACTGATAATCTGAGTATAGCTAAAAGTGTGCTAGTGCGTCTGTATAGAATAGTACTAAAATCTAAAGTTGTTTATGTACGGTTAAACCTGCAAACGTTTGGCAAACAGGCATTAATTCTAATGTATTTACGTTCATGTGAGCAGGTAGCGTGGCAACCCAATACACTGTTTCAGCAATATCTTCAGGGGTCAGGGCATCTGCACCTTGATAAGTGCTAGCTGCTTTATCGTCATCCCCTTTAAAGCGAATATTTGAAAACTCTGTGCCACCAACTAAGCCTGGTTCAATATCGGTAACTCGAATTTTTTTCCCTTGTAAATCAGCACGTAAACCAAGTGAAAATTGTTTCACAAAGGCTTTGGTTGCACCATAAACATTACCACCTTTGTAGGGCCAACTTGCCGCAGTAGAACCAATATTAATAATGTGACCATGATTTTCGGCTACCATGTTTTGCAACACCTCATAGGTCATATTCACTAAGCCTTTAGTATTCGTATTAATCATGACGTCCCAGTCATCAGGATTTGCATCAAAAGCAGGCTCTAGGCCCAATGCAAGACCGGCATTATTGACTAAGACATCAATGTTTTTGAGGTGAGTAGGTAAATTAGCGATTGCAGATTGAATGGCTTTTCTGTCTTGAACATCCAATGTTAATGGATAAAATTTATCCCCTAATTCTTGATGTAGGGCTTTTAAACGTTCAGTTCTACGCCCTGTACCAATAACAGTATGATTATTTTGAATAAATTTACGAGCGATTGATTCACCAAAGCCAGAAGAAGCGCCTGTTACTAATATAATCATGGAAACCTCAAATTTGTTATTGTTGTGTCAGCATGGCGTTATTCTAACGCCATCTAACATTAACTACAAAAATTGTTATAACCCTAATATTTGTTTGTCTTTTGGATAGCTCAATGTATAACTGAATGAAATTTGCTTTTCTTCATTAGGCTCTAAAGTAATATCCCAGGCTATTTCACCTGTACTTTTATTGGTAACTGCGTTTTTATCCTCTATTTCAGACACTTTTATCTCACTATCCTCACTTAGCGGAATTTGGTCATAAACCGTTAATTCAACTGGTTTCGCATGCATATTTTTTACTTTGATCAAGTAACTTTCTGTTTGTTGGATTGTTGATCCCATAAAACTCGGTTTTTTCTTTATTTTTTCATTTGGTTCACGGGAAACTTGAATACTCTTGTCAACACCAAAAGGAACTCGTAATGTATCAACCAATTGATTTGCATTAATCATAACGTTGCCAATATATGTATTACCATAATAAATATTAGCATTTCCATTCAATAGGTTAAGTGATTGCCAATTGTCGATATCTGCTTGTAAGAACACCTCTTCAATCAGTTTTGGCGTGGTGGTATATTTGTATTTTACATCGAGATTTTGTTGTTTGATGGTGACAGTATTCGGCTTGTTCGCGCTTTTTAGTGAATAAGGCAGGGCGATTTGATAATTTAAATTGATACCATTATTAGACGTTGTAACAAAGTCTGATATACCTGAATTGATTGTTTTTTTCTTCTCACTAACACCATTTTCTTGATACATTGCCACAGGGGCTGCAGGCATCCTCATTCGAACCTGACGCGCTATTTGAGCATTATCATCATAAACGGATAAGCGCCAAGGCTGTAAAACAGAAGGCGTGATATTTTTTGATGGGTTAACCGTCGATAAGGTCAAATTGACTTTTTCCCAATCAATGCCTGTATTTTGAATTAAATTGGCTTTATACGTGAGGGTGATTGGCGACTCAACGTCCTGACTACGAATGTCATAACTTGGTGACCACGCGGCATCAGGCGTTAAATAGGACAATTGTAGCTGTGCAATGGTTGGTTTAGCCGCATCGACCAACATGACAATCTGAGTTTGCTGGCCAACAGACGAGGGCATTTTTTCATCGATCTGCGTTTGCAATATCGCAAGTTTTTCTTCTAAATTATCAATCTCTAATTGGTATTTTTGTTGTTCATGCAATATTGAAGTCATTTGTTGACGTATAAAGTCTAACTTTTGAGAGGACTGTTCTAATGATTGCGCGTTATTTTCCCCAAAAAAGCGCTGATCTTTCAATAAGCTTAATTGCTCTTCACCGACTTTAATTGCAATGTTTAAGTTTTCAACTTGCTGAACTAAGTCCTTTTGTTGTTCTTGTAATTCAACAATATTGGCGGGGTATGTAGGTGTAACTGCCACATTTTGTACATTTACGGAACGAATAGTCACATCACTATTATCAAAGTCAATTGAAAGCGTTCGAGGGTCAATATTGCTTGCTATATTCGTAAGAACAACCTCAGTCTGCCCCTTATTAAGTGACAGTGTCACACTGTTGTCTAAGGTAGCACCGCGCAAAAACACGGTTGCATGATTTAGTTTAACATCTTGATTTAGTTTTGTTTCAGCATCAGCACGTACGTGTTGAGAAGCCAAAAGTGTTGCGAATAATAAGCCGCTGACCAGCCGAGTAGGAACTGTCATTTTTAACTCCAATCAGAAGTACCGCTAAGTAAGATAATGACTAAAACTAGCTTATTTGACTTTTATTAGATAACAGATAAAACCTAAAAACTGACAAAAGTAGAAGGACAGAAGGGATAAAACACCCATCAGCAGGTGTTTTATCTTGTTGGGCAGGGGCGACTTATTCTTCGAAATACCAATATCCTTGATTGATAAATTCGGTTAATTGCGCAACAAAATCTCGGTTATTCAGTGCCTTACCAAGTTCATTGCTGTCGACTTCCGTAAACTGGCACAATGCATCCGCACCCTTTGTTTCTGTGGTAATCCAGCTTTCAGAATTCACGAAAAAGTGCTCATTAATACGCATCACACGCAAACCGCTCAGTCGGATCAGTTTTTCACCATCATTCAGTGCACTCAGCACTTCTTCCGGTTGGTATGGCGGTTCCGCAGGCGCAATATCCAATTCATGACGTAGAGTCGTTGCAAAACGGCCTAACCACTGTTCAAAATCACCCGGTTTGTTGATCATTTCAATCATCATGGCTCGTAGACGTTCAACCTCATGAGGTTTCATGGTGCCTGTGTTTTCAGTCACCGTGAGGTCAGGATCGCTATAATTTATGCCACCTAAATCCTGTTCCAGCGCATAGTCTGCAAAACTGCTCAGCAGATCACGTCCTGTTGGCCCGCGAAAGCCGACAGAATAGTTCATGGTATCTTCGAAAGTGAAACCATCATGAGGGAATCCCGGCGGAATATACAGAATATCTCCAGGCGCCATTTCTACGTCAATAATCGGTTCAAATGGGTCGACATGTAATAATGCCGGATGTGAGCAGAATTGACGCATAGGTAGGGCATCGCCCACACGCCAGCGGCGGCGTCCCATACCTTGGATGATGAAAACATCATAGTTATCAATATGAGGTCCAACACCACCTTCAGGCACCGAATAGGAGATCATCAAATCATCAAGACGCCACTCGGGTAGTACACGAAACGGTTTTACCAGTTCGGCCGCTGGCATATGCCAATGGTTGACCGCTTGCACCAGTAGTGACCATCCTTTTTCGCCTAATTCGCTGAAATCTTCAAACGGGCCGTGACTCGCTTCCCATTTGTTATCAATAAAGCTGACTAGGCGACTGTCAACTTCCGGCTCCATGGCTAAGCCCGCCAGTTCATCCGGTGTGATAGGGTCGACAAAATCAGGAAATGCATTTTTCAATACAACGGGTTTTTTCTGCCAGTATTTTTCTAAAAATTCAGGCCAGTTAAGATTCAGTTTGTAAACCATGTGACCACATCTATATGAGTAAATTAGCGGGTAATTATAGAAGTAATACACCGTCATATTCTTGTTTGGCGTCAAACGTCGGTCAATAACTTTTGTGGGAATATCCGTAACATATTGCCAGAATTCATTTCTCACAATAATCATAATATGAATTAGGTTAGTTAGCATGGGAACTAACAGATATCAGAGTAATTGAAGAACCCATAGAAGTTATTGCAAAACGGAAGATTTATGAAGTCAAATTGGGTTTAAAACCAAAAAAGAACCAACACGATTAACCAGCCAATACGCTGGATTTCTTCATTTCACACTTAGATTCGCATAATGCATATTATGTTAAATGGAATTTCAGGGCAAAAATAGGCCTTGCTCGTTCAGTCATTGTTAACATCCTATTGACTTAGATTGGTATTCAGCTTATTTATATGCGCTTAATAATAACCTGCCTATGCTTCGGATATGCCGTAATGAGTGAATATAAATCGAAAGACCCTTTACATGGAGTTACACTAGAAATGCAAGTTAATGCATTGGTTGATAGATACGGTTGGAGCCAACTTGGACGCATTATAAAAATAAACTGCTTTAACAAAGATCCAAGTATTAAATCTAGCTTAAAGTTTCTTCGTCGCACGCCATGGGCAAGAACTGAAGTTGAGTTACTCTATTTGGATATGATAGAAAACAATTCGATTGATAATACGGGAGCATATCCTAATGACCCATGGTGTAATTCACGACGTTAAAAGCCAAGATAATATTAACGCCTCACTAATGACCACAATCATACATAACAAATATCTACTTAAGCCTTAAATCTACCTTAATGATGTTTAAGGTTTAGGCATTACGGCCGCCCCGCTGGTTATTACCCCTTTCACAAAATCGGGTTGAAATTTCATGGTTAAAAACTTACGTAACCCAATTTTGGCGATCGGTTACATAAGCAATTAACTTTTCATGAATAATGAAAAATACTGACATCTATACCAATGAGCCTCACTCCAAACGGGATATGCGTGACCTCGCCTCATCAAGATGATTACGCAACGCAGTAAGACATTGGCCAAAATTATTTGATAACCGATCACAATTATTTACCAAGGTGAAAAACTCTTCCGCTAGTGCTAACGCCTCTCGCCAAATATCCCCACTGATCCCATCAAGTAGAGTTGCCACTCGAAGTGAGTTTACGATTTCACCGCCCGATTTAGGAGCAAACCCCATAGGCAAAATATCGTAGGCTGGCGCAAGCTGATATGGACGACCATGGCTACTAATAAATGATAAATTACCATGGTGCATATCCGTATTTCCTATCAACATGCCAAATGCCCAAAGTCGCGCAGTACTAATGGCGGCATCGGCATCTACATACCCTTGTTTGACAAGGTCATTCACCAATACAGGCCAAGGTTTCATCGCTTTGCCAACAAACTCAGCTTCTAGAGCTTGTAAAGAGAAAAGACCTATGCGCCCCATTGAACCTAGTCGGTCAAACCGAGGAACTTCAAGAAAGCGCTGCCCACCAAAATCAAAAACTTCTGTTTCTACACCAAGCACTTTTAACGCAAGATGTTCAGCTTGCAATAAATCGCGCCACCGTTCGCTGATTGCGTTATCGTCCAGCGCCGTAAATTTTACGAGTACATGACCACGATCGGTATAAGTACAAAATTTTGGTTGCTCTCCACCGGCTGATGAGCCTGGAGCTTCTCCAGAACTGACAGCCAATGCTAGTGAGGGATAGGTTATAGCTCGATCAACAGGTGTCGGTGAAGGCATATTCAAAAATTGCTTTTTTGCCTGCTCCCCAATTAATAAGTTTCCTACTGCATCATGACCATGGGTTATTAAAGCCCTTATTATATCGCTATCTGACCAGTGTTCTGGATTAGCTGGTAGACCAAGTTCTGCTGAATAAGTTGATGCATACGCCCGACCAAGATACCCCTGTGGACGCATATCAAACAACCACCATGGCAGGCCATCACTATAAAGGCAGACATTATCTTCCTGCTCCATGACAAATCCTCCGGGGTAAACTGGGATCAGTTTCCCTAGTGGCCTTAAGGTTCCCTCTTCACTGATGCGATAAATAGGTGCCGTGTCAAACCCGCGAAAAGTATCACGCAAAGCATATTGAATAGATGGGCCCGAACCAATTCGAACAATGTCTTCACCAAGTGATGTTAACGCTCGAGAAATGGTTGGCTGACTAATATTCATTATATCAGCGAGTTGCCTTGCCGTTGCTGGCTCTCGACGCAATAATTGACGAATCATTTCAAGTCTATTTGTCATGATTTAATCACTCAGTGAATAGGTTTATGAATAGATAAATGAATATCTATATGAATAGATAATCTATCAGCCACCGCTACTTTTGTCACGTGGAAGTTAAACAACCACCGCTGGATACTGAAAGCCGTTGTATTAACTCATAGCATTCATGGATTACCAGTTACTTTTAGTGAAGTTGCCAGAGCGCTAGAAAAAGGAAATTTATTGAATAGAAAAATACAAGGTCGTTGGCAATTTTGCCCAAGAAGGCCGAGAGTCGGCTTCTGCTTTAACTTGGGGATCCTATATCGCCAAAAAATGCAAAGAGAGCAAACAGCGAATAATCCGATTATATTGTGTTCCCCACTAGACCCAACCAATTTTACTGGTACTGCATTTCGCATCTTGAGCTTTACAAAAAATACTGCCTTGCCCTTGCCCTAATTCACAACGCCGAGAGGGTTTGTTTCGTGCTGTTTGCTCGGACATTGCAGCTTCTGCATAAAAATTAGAAAAAGGAGATAAAGCGCAAACATGCACAACAACAGAATCATTACGGGATGGTTTCCCATGATAATGGGATTTTGCGACAGCAAAACTACTAAATAACAAGAATAATAACGTAATCTTTTTCATCTTAGAGATCTTTTAATGATTTGAATTGCATAAAATTACAATCACTTAACGCAAATCACTAGCGGAACACTCTGATTAAAAATTAACGATACCCTCTTTTGTGATTTTGTGAAGACCAACTGTATGTTATATCACTGGGTACTAATTTATCTTTTTTCTTTTCTGCTCGTCGTTTTTTAGCTTGTTTTTCGACTTCTTGAGATATTTCGGTAATAATTTGTTTTCTTACCTTGCTCTGCTCAGAATTGGTTAATTCACGGCCTAGTTTCTTCCTTTCTTGCGCGAGTCTCGTGCGCACTTGGATTTTTTGAGTTTCGGTCATTTCTTGAATCGTTAGCATCTTCATAGTATTACCCCTTACTCATATTAAAATACCTAACGACAATATATCATTATTACGCAGTAAAATACTAACCCTCGTTTTAAACCTAACATTAATGCCAAGCAATAGGATTAAGAGTATAGTAAACCCATTGCAACTTTAAAGAATCTCTCTGTTATTATGGAATTAACCACTTCTTCGCAAAATATTCGTCAAATCTTAACCACTGGCACACCACTTATCGATGTCAGAGCGCCTATCGAATTTCAACAAGGGTCAATGCCGAATACCATAAACCTGCCTTTGATGAATGATGATGAACGCGCAGCTGTTGGTACATGCTATAAACAACAAGGTTCGGCTAAAGCTGTTGAATTAGGCCACCAGCTTGTCAGTGGTGACCTTAAAATGGCTCGGATCACTGCATGGATAGCAGCTTGTAAACAAAATATGAATGGCTATATTTGCTGTGCACGCGGTGGTATGCGGTCACATATCGTGCAATCTTGGTTAAAAGAGGCCGGTATTGAATACCCTCTCATCAATGGTGGTTACAAAGCATTACGACAAACAGCAATTGATGCCGTTAATGAATTGGTTCAACGTCCTATTATTTTAGTGGGAGGCTGTACGGGTAATGGTAAAACCACTCTCGTACATCATTTAGCGAACGGAATTGATTTAGAAGGTCTCGCACATCATCGTGGCTCTTCGTTTGGTCGTACATTACAACAACAGCACACTCAAGCCACTTTTGAAAATTATTTAGCAGTTACGCTATTGAAAAAAGCCCAACAATGTCAGCGTTGGGTACTGGAAGATGAAGGACGTGCCATTGGTGCAAATAGCCTGCCACTTGAACTACGCGCACAAATGGAAAAAGCGCCAATCGCTATTATTGATGACCCTTTTGAACTGCGTCTTGAGCGTTTAAAATATGAATATTTTGACCGTATGACGCAAGATTTTATAGCGACTTTTGGTTTCGAGCGTGGCTGGCAGGAATATAGCGACTATTTACATCATGGTCTGTTTGCCATCCGTAAACGGTTAGGATCACAGCGGACAATCGAATTGACGCATTTACTTGAGCGTGCTTTAGCAGACCAAAAAACAACCGGAGATACCCAGACACATTTTTCGTGGTTAATCCCATTGTTGAATGAGTATTATGACCCAATGTATCGCTATCAATTAAGTAAAAAACAACACCGCATCATTTTTCGCGGTAATTATCAAGAAGTTGAACATTGGTTAACGCATCAATGAATTCATTTTATTCCACTATAAATAGCCTCATCGCAAAGTCTGAGGCTATTTTATATAGCAATGACTTCTTCATCAGTAAATCTAGAACGGTGATTTCTTCATAGCCAATTCGCTGAACCCTTGGTAAATCAACCTTGTTGCCAACGCCCCTAGAATTAACCCAACACCTTTACCGACCACTTTATGAACTCGTGAATAGGTTCTACGAACTGAGGTTAAAGAGAATGTTTGGCATAAAATAATCCGCCAAATTAATGATGCAATAACTATTCCCAGCCAAATGACTAATTTAGCCCATAATGGTGTTGATGGCGAAATGGTCGTTGAAAAAATACTCATAAAAAATAAAACGGTTTGGGGGTTTGATAAATCAGAAATTAGCCCCCGCCTAAAATAGATACCAGATGGGAAATGTTCCGTAGTATTTTCGGTGGACAGATTAAGTTGCGTTTTGTTATTAAATACACTTAGCGCGTAATAAAGCAAATATAAGCCACCAAGAATTTTAATCAGTGAAAATAATGAGCCAAATTCAGCCATTAATGTGACAAGACCGAATAAACCGAGCCCCGAATAAATGGCATTGCCTAGCACCACACCATAACCACAAGTTAATCCTGCTTTTTTACCTGAGCTCAATGTGGTTTGCACCACAATAAACAAATTTGCTCCAGGATTAAAAAAGGTCAGTATAAATAAGAATAGCGTGATGATAATACTGTGTAATGGGTCCATTATTTTTCTTCAAAAATTTAAGGTTAACCATTATAGACACGGTATAGATTGTAATTCTGTTTTACTATGCACATTTTCTGAGCTTAAATCAAAAAATGTGCTGGCTTATGATGACGCTAGTGATTTCTTACGTTGCAACAGCCATTTATCTAACTCATTAGCAAATTGTTGCCTGTCTTTCTGGTTTAGACTTGCAGGCCCTCCCGTTTGGATGCCACTGGCTCTCATGGTATCCATAAAGTCACGAATATTAAGACGTTCACGAATAGTCGCTTCGCTATAGCGTTCACCACGAGGATTCAATGCATTGGCGCCCTTTTCCATAACTTCTGCGGCTAATGGGATATCTGCAGTGATCACTAAATCATCTTTTTGAGCTCGTAATACAATTTCATTATCCGCTACATCAAATCCTGCGGGCACCTGCAAGGTTTTTAAAAAAGGAGATGGAGGTACTGTTAAGCGTTGGTTCGCAACAAATGTTATTTGCACTTTTTCCCTATCTGCTGCTCGGTATAAAACTTCTTTAATTACTTTTGGACAGGCATCCGCATCAACCCAAATTATCATTATTACTTCCCAAATGGTGATTATCTATGATGAGATATCATATCAGACAACAAAATTACACGTTAGATACTTCGTATGGAAAAACTCCCAAGCTCACTCAGACGGCCTCAAAATAGTGGGCTTGAGAAAATAGGTTTACAGTTTCATTACCATTTCATGCCACGTCATTCCACCATGGTCAGATTCTGATGGTTTAATATATTGGTAGCCAAAATGCTTATACAGGTCAATATGGCGTTCTTTGCACATAAGATGAATCGTTTTTTTATTCATCTCCTTCATGTCATTGATAAACCTTTTCATCAGTAAAGATGAATAGCCTTTACCTTGATATTTGGGATGTACTACTACTGACATAATAACGACATTTGGTGCTTGTGGGTCATGCCCAATGAGTTCTTTAAACTCTTCATCCGACATCACAACATCCCATGCACAACCCGAATTAATAAAACCAACGACTTCCCCGGCTAATTCCATACATAAAAAACCGTCTGGATATTGCTGAACTCGTGTTGCTATTTTTTCTTTTGTAGCCGCTTCATCCCCTTCATAGGATTCGATTTCAATCGCATAACAGGCGTCAACATCATCAAGTGTGGCAGTGCGAAAGACTGGAGAATGCATGAAATTACCTCATTAAATTATTTTTTATGATTTTATCACTACATGGTTTATTTTTTCGTTGTTTTTAATGGTATTCCTCACATTCAACTGCCATTTTTTGTTGTGTTTTATCCCGTAAGTAGCTCAGCCATGTTGAAATGAAAACTAAAACTCCACCAGAGATTGCGACGGCATAACCTGCATAAGGACCATAGGTATCCACCATTTTGCCCGTTAGCATCGCACCAATCGCAACGCCAATATTTAACCCTGCGAGTAACCATGTCATTCCTTCTGTTAATTTATTCCGTGGAACAATTCTCTCAACTAATGTCATTGCAATAATCATCGTCGGTGCAAAGAACAATCCTGAAATAAACACCACCACAGACAAAGAATAAACACCTACCACCCACCACATTGGCACAATAGAAAGAAACGTCATTAAGCCACTGAGGAATAATAAACGTGATAACGGTGTGTTAAAGGTTAATCCGCCAAATACAAGCCCCATCGCACATGAACCGATCGCATAGGCCGATAACACTAAACTGGCCATCGCTGGTTGCTGTTGTAATTGAGCCAACGTGACACTTAAAATATCCACACTGCCAACAATCACACCTAAAGCAATCATTAATACAATCAACAACTGCAAGCCAATCATTGAAATAATTGATTTATTCACCAATACAAGAGAGTCATGCGCCACAACTTTGGGTTCTGTGCTTCGCTGTGAAATAAATAAAGCCATTCCCACGGCTAATAAAATTGCCGCAACCAGTAAACCTGCTTGAGGAAATAAAGCGACAGTGATCCCGACAGATAACGGAGGGCCAACAATAAAAGTGGCATCATCAAATACGGTTTCTAATGAATAGGCTGTTTGTAGTATGGGTTGATCTTTATACAGCGCAGTCCACCTAGCCCTTACCATGGCAGACATACTGGGCATCGCCCCCGTTAATAAAGCTCCGATAAATAAGCCGATATCGGGTAATGATAACCACGTAGTTAAGATAATAATAAACACACCAAGCACACTGATTACGGTCACCACTGGCAAGACGCGAAATTGACCATATTTATCCACTAAGCGAGAAACTTGTGGAGATAGTAACGCATAAGTTAAGACAAAAGTTGCAGAAACAAGCCCTGCTAAGGTATAGCTTCCTTTTAGTTGCGCTAACAAGGTAATGATCCCGATCCCCATCATCGGTAACGATAAACGTGCCAGTAACCCTGCTATCACAAAACGTTGGTTTTCTTTTGCCTGAAATAACTGCTGATAGCGACCTATCATATGAGCTCCAAAATGAAATTTATTTATACATACTCTGCGTATGTATAATCATGATATAATCATACACATTGAATGTAAATAATTATACGCTATGTATGTAAGAGGCTTTTAATGGCAAGAAGAACGCAAGCTCAAATGGCAGAAACACGTGCAAATTTATTAACTACAGCACGAGAGCACTTTAGCCGGCTTGGTTATGCAGAAACCTCAATGGATGAAATAGCAGCAAGCGTTAATCTCACACGCGGAGCCCTTTACCACCACTTTGGTGATAAACAAGGTTTATTTACTGCCGTTGTTGAACAAATTGACTCACAAATGAATGCCCGTTTACAAGCAATTACTCTCCATACTGAAGACCTATGGAATAGTTTTTGTCAGCGTTGTCACGCCTACTTAGAAATGGCATTAGAACCGGAGTATCAACAAATTATTTTGCGTGACGCAAAAGCCGTTTTAGGCGATTTTTTGGCTAAATCAAACTTACAGTGTACTGAACAAATTGAACACCTGCTTCATCAGCTAGTCCAAAATGGCGTTATTAAAAGTATTGATACCCATGCATTGGCTTTTTTAATTAATGGTGGGCTCGCTGAGGCAGCTTATTGGATCTCGCAAGGTGATAGTCAACAGCGACTAAAGAAAAGTGTCGATGCCATAGATATGTTGTTATCAGGGCTATTACTCACGAAAGATTAGCTCGGTGTTACCTTTCGCTGGCACGGATATTGTATCAGTACCAACAATATAATTGCTCAGTAAAATCCTCAATATACCGCCACCATGATAAATAAAACCCAATAAATATAGGCGAAAAATAGGAAATATTTATTGGGTTAATGAATTATCTAAAGTAGAGCTTGGAAAGTCTGTTTTAATTTATCGACATCTTGCTGAGTTGTTGACCACGAGGTACAAAAACGAATACAGGTGGTCTCTGGTGTCGGTTTACATATTTGACTTAATTGATAATGCCCTAATAATTTATTCGCCAGTGCATCTGGGAAAATAACAAAAACTTGGTTTGATTCAACGGGCGCAAGAAACTGAAATCCCTTTTCGGCAAAAAATGAAGCTAATTGTGAAGCCATCTCATTAAGATGACGCCCCAATTTAAAATACAAATCATTATTAAACAGCGGCTCAAACTGGGCAGCAAGCAGCCAACCTTTGGCTTGTAACCCACCTTTTTGTTTAATACTAAAACGAAAATCAGATTGCAGTGCTGGGTTTACAATCACCAATATCTCCCCGGTTAATGCACCAATTTTCGTTCCACCGATATAAAAAATATCAGTTAACTGCGCAACATCTTCAATCGTTAAATCACTATATTTCGACATTAAACCTGAAGATAAGCGAGCGCCATCCATAAATAGCAGTAAGTTATGAGCATCACAAACCTCGCGTAATGCAACTAACTCTTCTTTACGGTAAACGGTGCCAATTTCAGTTGAATTACTAATATAAACAAGCTTAGGTTGGACAGTATGTTCATCATTATGCTCAGACAGTACTTTGATGATATGTTCTGGCGCTAATTTGCCTGATAGTGAATCAACAGTAATAACTTTATGGCCGGTTGCTTCAATCGCCCCTGTTTCATGAACTGCGATATGCCCGCTGTCTACAGTGATAACCGCTTGGTGTGGTCGTAAAACATGGGAAATCGTGGTTAGATTAGTGATTGTACCGCCATTAAAAAAATGAATTTCCGCATTAGGCTGGCCAATTCTTAATCTAATTTTATCTGCTACACGACGACAAATCTCATCAGTGCCATAACCTTTGAAACGTTTCCCTGATAAATTATTTAGGACTTGCATAACTGCCGGATGAGCTATTTCGTTATAATCATTTAAAAAGCTATACATTCACTTACCTATCAATAACTAGTTATATTAATTTATAGCCATTATTTATAGGGGGTTCCAATTCATTATTCAATGATATTTTTGCTATATAAATACCAAAGTTAACGATTAATATTATTTAAGTTGCTGAAATTAAATATTAAGTCATTCATAGTCTATTTCATTGATAAATTGGCATACTGTAAAAGGTGAATTCAGGGTTGAGAATGCCTAAACGTCAAGTTATATCGATACGGGCCTAACAGCGGGTGCACACCTGATTTAACTCGACGCACCCCATGGTAATTTAATCGTGACTGGCCTCCCCATACCAAAACATCGCCATGCTCTATATAAATAGCAACTTTGGGCGCATCTCGAGTTACTCCACCAAAATCAAATGTTGTGGGTAACCCTAAAGAAAAAGAGACAATCGGCTGAGTAAAATCAGTTTCGTCTTTGTCTTGGTGCAATGCCATCGCAGCACCAACGGCATAGCGGTTAATCAAGCAAGCATCAGGGATAAAATGATCAAAGCCAGCAGTGCTCGCTGCAGAAGTGGCCAATTGAACAAAGGAAATTGGTATGGGTTGCCAAGGCTCATTAGTGACAGGGTCACGCTGACTATAGCGATATCCCTTTTCATCAGTTACCCAACCCCAGTCACCGCAGTTAGTCATTGCGGCAGACATTGAGTAGCCATTTGGTGTCGTCATATGTCTTAAGGGGTTAGCTGCAATAATGTTGTTTAATGACTGCAATAATGCATCAGTTTGCCCCAGTAGAAACCCTTTGAGTAAAAAAGCCTCTGGTGCAATTTGTACGGAATTATCTTCATCAGGAAATAACATATTAGCCACTGTTTAATAGTCTGAGTGAATGCTCTAATGAATGTTAACACAGGAAAAAAAGTTGCTCATCACATTCAATGAGCAACCTACAGGGTTAACTTTAACGTTGATAAGCTAGAGTGACTTTTCTTGTTTCCGCTCGCTGACTCGCCCACACACTGAGTAAAATGACAACCATGCCGATAAATTGCAAGGTACTAAGCTGTTGATTGAGATAAAACCATCCCAAAACCACCGCACTCACGGGGCTTAAAAAACCCAGTGACGCCACTGAACTTGGACCTAATATTGCCAGTCCGCGGAACCATAAGGCGTAAGTTAATGCACCGCCAATAAGCGTGAGATACCCTAAACCAATTAAATTTAGTGAACTTAACGTTGGTAAAGCCGGCTCAAATATAATGGCAAACGGTAATAATACTAATCCTCCCGCGGTTAATTGCCATGAAGTAAAGGTTAAAGCACTGACTGGTGGCTGCCACCGGCGACTCAAAACCGTCCCCGCAGCCATTGAAAATGCCCCTGCTAACCCAGCAATAATACCTAAAGGGTCTAAGGCGGCATTCGGTGTTAAGAGCAATATAGCTACCCCGAATACCCCTGCTATTGATGCCATAATGGATACCGCAGATAAACGGTTATTTAACAGCCAGCGGCTTAAAAATAGCACAATTAATGGCTGTACAGCGCCAACCGTTGCGGCGACACCACCAGGTAAGCGATACGCAGCAATAAACAATAGCCACCAAAATAAAGAAAAGTTTAAAACACCTAATACCACTACCCGCAACCACCAAATGCCTTCGGGGAGTTTTCGTAACACAAGTATCAATAGTAATCCTGCAGGTAACGCGCGTAATACCGCCAATGTTAATGGTATCCCTGCGGGTAACATCTCTGTTGTCACTAGATATGTGCTTCCCCACACAATTGGTGCTAATGCTGTCAACCCTAAAACCGTTATACGATTCATATTTCTATTCTCTTAATTTATCTTGAAGTCAAGATATGTGCACTTTACCTTGACGTCAAGATAAATAACCGCCATTATTTGCCTATGGATAGAATAGATAAAATCACTCAACAGTGGGAAAGAGAGCGCCCTGACCTCGATATTAGCCCAATGGGGCTAATTGGCCGGCTAGGTAATGTCGCGTTCCACTTAACTCGGGAAATGGAAAAGGTCTTCGCTCAGTTTGGCCTTAACCGTTCAAGCTTTGATGTACTTGCGACTTTACGGCGTGCAGGTGCCCCCTATACACTGAGCCCAGGAGAAATGTTATCAACGTTGATGGTCACATCAGGAACGATGACCAACCGAATAGACCAATTGGAAAAAGCGGGGTTAGTCAGCCGCCATACTAACCCTGATGACGGCCGCGGCTTTTTGGTTTCATTAACTCCCGAAGGGTTAACGTTAATCAACCAACTTATTGAAGCACACACACAAAACCAGGCTCGCCTCGTCGCTAACTTGTCTCAACAAGAGCAACATGCGTTGAACCAGTTATTACGGACATTCTTAGCGTCATTTGAATCTAATGAATAATAATACGTTGTGTTGAACATAACATGGGGGAATACCTCCCCTCATGTTATTGGCTAAATTGAAAAGGTAATGGCATTTGTAACCGTTCAAAATGGTCACATAAATAAACTAATTGTAAAAGTAATTGGGGTTGTATAGCGCCGGAAGCCACCAAAGGTTTGAACTGATTAGCCAACCAAAGCGCCCCCAAATCTTCAAGTGTTCTAACGACATACGCTATTTCATCTTGTTGAGTCTGAGATAAACGCTGCCTTCCTGTACATGCTTGAGTTTCTAATACCGAAAGTAGCGGCCGAACAAGCTGACTAGCCAACGTTAATTCAGGTACAAAAACTTGGTTTTTTTGCTGTTTTTTCACCATATATTCGATAATTTTATTAAAAAAACCAGAACGTTGTTTCTTACGCGGTGTACTTTCAAAATCTAAATAGAACAGCTCAATACCATGTTCTTTTTTTAACCATAATGTTTTGGGGATTAATTGAAGCACTTCTTGTGAATGGCTCACCTGCACCGTCACAGCACAAATTGGCCATTGCTGCTTTGTAATAAAACGCAATTCCTCAATTTTATGGTCATCACTTCCTTGCCAATTTAGCCGTAAAAACGCCCTGTTTTTTTGTGAATCAATCACCGTCCACAATACACATTGTTCGGTTTCATCCCAATAGAGCGGCTCATAATCAGTAATATGCAATAAAATGGGCGAAAACCTATTCTCTTGTATAAATGTCGGTAATTCGTTAGCTGCTGATTGCCAGTCGGTATAACCAAATTCAGCTTTGATGCTAAGATAATCATCAGTTGTTAATCCTTTTTCTTTGCAGCTAACTGCATAGCTTTCACCGCTAGCTGATAATTTCCCTTCCTCTGATAACCTTGGTAAATGCAATTTAAAGGGGCTTTTCATCAAACTTACTGCGGTATGTTTCCATAACGCCAAGGTTTGCCAAACATTTTGTCGGTTAAACGTCGGGTCAAGGCTATTTCCACGCCCCTGTGTGCATTGAATAATTTTTTTATTTTGTTGATCCCAAAAACTCAATGTAGCACCGATCGCACCGCTATCTGTTTTCCACCAATTCGCATCGATAGGCAGCAAATCAAACTCTATGGGTTGGTCGGTATACTGCCGTCTTTGTAACCCTTTGAGTGCCATAAGCTGATGTTCATTGGCTGTTGATAATTGATACATATAAGCAGATATTTCAGCAATTAACCGTAAAACTTGCCCTTCATCCATCGTAAAATGTTTATCGGCTAAGCGTTTAACTTGCTGGCTAAGGCGTTTCATATAATTGGCTAAGCGAGGCAACCCTTCCGCACGTGCTGACATATTTAGTAATTGCAACTGGCTAGCACTGCTTTGGCTAATATGTGATAGTCCTTGTCGTAACATATCCTGAATGAATTGCTCAACTGAACCCATCACCATTTTATCGTCTTGGGTCAGCTCTTGTTGATGAGTTTGACCTACGGTTATCTCCTCTGGCCATTGCCATGGTTGGCCATGCTGATGCATTAATTTTGCAATAATAGCGAGATGAACTGCATTTTTTTGTTTTTCAGGTATTGATGAAATCATGCCCTGCAAACCACTACCTCGCATATAAATAATTGGCTCATCATATTCTGGTAGGATAATTTTTAACTGGCTAGAATGTGCTTCATAAACCAGCTCTTTATCTTGCCATACCTGCATAAATCTCAACGCTAAACGAATATCAGGTTTCGGTGTTTGTTTAATTAAGCTTTCTGGTAATAATGCTAATAATTCACTTAGCACCGTTTCACTAGCTACCGGCTCTGCTGAAGTCATTTCTGCGGCTGTATTCGATTGAATCCATAAAACTGCTGCCAAAATGTGTTTACAGCATCCCGTTGCTGGGCAATCGCAAGTGGCTTTTTGGATCCCTTGCGCATCTAAAGAGACACATTGCCCATCACTCGTGAATGTCCCAAGGTTTAAGTCCGTTGGATTAACCTTTTGGTTTTCAACATCTTTGCGTGCACGCCTGAGTAACCCCACATTCGCTAATACGACTAATGCGTCGTCGTCATACTGTAGGTAACTGTTTTTCCAACTCATTGCATGACCTCTGCTAACCATTGCGCAAAATGCTCCGGTGTTAATGCTGCAACATGCATCCCTCTATCTGCGAGTTTTTGGGCAATTTCAGGGTCATAAACAGGGAGTGCCTCGTCATCCAACGCAGCTAAACCTAATAATTTCACTTGTTGGCTATGTAAACGCTGTGTGCAATTGAGTAAATGATTCAGCGCGCCACCCTCTTCAAAATCACTAATTAAGCTAATCACGGTACGTTTTGGGTTACGTATTAAGCTTTCGCAATATTGCATGGCTTTAGCGATATCTGTTCCGCCGCCCAGTTGCACTGTCATTAACACTTCAACGGGATCATGCGCAAGATGGCTTAAATCTACCACTTGAGTATCAAAAATCACTAAAGAGACACGCACTGTCGGCAATGCCGCTAATATACTCGCACACACCGCGGCATACATAATAGAGCTCGCCATCGAGCCGCTTTGGTCCACACACAAGATCACATCCCATGGTAAATGCTGTTGCTGACGAGAATTAAAATGGGGTGTTTTGATAACTAACCGTTGATTTTGCTTATCGTAATTCTTCAAATTGGCAGCGATAGTCCCTCGCCAATCAAAATTACGGCTGTTTGGGATCAGTGAACGTTGAAAACGGTTACGCCGCCCTGTTAATGCGTGACGAAATTGGTTACGCATTTGACTTAAAATATCATCAACTACTTTACGTATAATATTTTTAACGGCATCACGGGTTTCTTCATTCATTTTCCCGCGTAAGCTTAACAAGGCTTTAGCGAGGGATTTTGTCGGTTCCATGGCATTGAGCGCCTGTGGATCCTTTAGTAAGCTACTGATCTCATAACGTTCTAACGCTTGGGATTGCATCCGCTCAAAAGTACTATTAGGAAATAATTTACGTGCTTGATTTAACCAGTTAACCGCCGTTAATTGAGAAGCATCTAAGGAGCCGTGGCGTCCAGCTTCTTGTTTTAAGCCTCGACGTTGGTATTCTCGGCGATATAAAAAATCCAAAGAACGTTCTATTTTCAACTCTTCAGCACTAAAGGTGGCTTGGCCCAGCGCGTTATCGGCATATTGCCCGAGGACTAAGCGCCAGCGCTTAGCCAATTGAAGTTGTTCAGGGGTTAATGTCGTATTTTTCTGACTCATTATTTGTCATCCTGAGCACGAGCAAACCAATCCTGTAACCCTAGTTCAATCAGCTGGCTCTGTAATTGTTGTTCGAGTTGAATCACTTCCATCATCTGTTGTTCATTAAATTCTGTCTGGTGCAATGTGAGTTCTTTTGCCTCAATCGCCAAGTCTTGTGCCACATATTGTGCCATTTGTGCATTTTGTTTAGGCGTTAACTGGCTAAACGCAAACCGTAAATCAGGTAACACCTGAATAAAACGCCCTTCATCCCATTCACTAAGCAACTGATTTAACATATCAATTAATAATGGTATGCGTAAGACTAACTCTGGTGCTGTTCGCATCACACCGATAAAATAGCCAATTGCCATTTCAGGATCACTGCCTGTGCTGAACGCGCGCCTAATTTCATCTGTCAGGACGGTTTCATCAATTTTCGCCCCAAGGTAACGCAAAGCATCCACTGCGCCTTTTAAAAGCGGTGTCTGATTTAACTGACCTTCACAACGGCCTAATGCCTGATAAAAATCATTGGTGTAGTCATGGCTGTTATTAATTTCAGGCATAAAAGTGATTAATTCACGGCAAGAAAGTAATGCTGAAAAATGAGGCTCTTGCTGCTGTTCATCCCCTTGTGTAATTTGAGCAAAACAATAAAATGCTTGTTGTAATAAGGCATCTAAACGCGCTTCGATAGCAAAATTATCTTCAATATCAAAGAATTGACGCCCCCTCCAAAGATGAACCAGTTTATGACCACAAGCAATCAATGATTCAAACTTTGTATCCTGCTGAATATAACCATCCAACAAAGAAAATAATGCGGGCATCCGTTGATGTAACCCAATTAACGCGGCTTGCATAAGGAGTGCAACCGCACTTTGGCTTGAGCGACTAACCCCTTGTTGTTCTAGGTTTTTTTCCATTTCAAACAAACGGGCTAGCGCGATAGCTTTTAATTGCGTTCCTTTTTCCGATAATGCAATCAATTCCCCCTCAACATTAGGCGTCCATGCGTATTGCCATTCTTCAAATAATAAATCCATTTGGTTACCCGACAAAAAGTTTGGCCCAGAGAGCAGCTTAGCAAAATGGATATCAAGAAATGCTAGTAAATGCAGAAATCGGCTGCGCGCACGATGTTGTTGGTTACGATAAACATCTAAGCGGCTCACCTTACTTAAAGTATCATCAAGTTTGAAACGAAAGCTTTTTGCTATTTCATAAGTTTCAGTGACTAACGGAGGTGTTGCGGTCCCTTTGGGAATTTTTCCGAGTAAAAAGCCGGAAAAGCAGGTTTTTATTTCCTGCCAAAGTTCAATTTGGCTTTCATCTAAGCTACCTTTGATAAAAACGCTTTGTAACCCATCCAACAGGTCATAACGCCCAGGGCCTGCATGCCCACGAAAGACGGCAAGGCGAATGCTTTGCTCTGCAGCCAGTTTAACCGATAAAAATCCAGGAGCTGCTTCAAATTGCTTTTCACGTAAGACATTCGCAACTTTAGAAAGATAGGCAACACCTAAACGGTTTCGATAAGCCTGTGTAGGCTGGTTATCGCCTGTTAACTGTGCTTGGCGTTGCTGTAATAATGACAACCATGATTGTTGGTAAAATGCAGGAGAAGGCATGCCGGATGCATAGCCATTTAATGCATCGAGCTTGTCATAGCTATAGCGGATAAACCAAGCCTTGTCTTGTTCACCCAATTTTTGTTGTTGAATAAACGCTTTTTGTTGTGCCGCAGAAAGATTAAATTGTTGATTGCGAACCTCTTCTAATCCTTCAAGAAGCGCAAGAGTATGGAATCCTCCCGTCACCACCACAATTTTAGCTTGTGGGTGCTGGGCTTTAATGGTCTGGATATGCGCTTGCATATAGCGCTCACGCTGTATAGAGCCTTCTGCTTCAAGGACTTGGGGCTCATAATCAAGCCGTGCCAATGCACACCAAATAAAGCTATCCATGAAAAATGTCTGCCAATCCGCGAGTTGTTCAATCGCCCGTAATTCAAAAATTTGCTCCCATAATTCATCATGGTCACGGCAACCACTTTTTTTCGCAAGCTGGCTAATAAATAGGCTATGGGCTAAATAGCGTTCTTTCTGCAAACTTTGAGATTGCAACTCATTGGCTTCGTCTTCATTAACTTGCGCTGTCCATGGTAAGTCAATGAAACGCAACTGGGCTTGGTGTTGTTGGCCGATTTGTAAAGCCTGCCATTCAGGGGAATATTCACAGAAAGGAAAATAAGCAGATCGAGTGACAACGTCACTTTTATCTCCTACTTGTGCGGGTTTTACTTCTGTTTGTGCCATAATAGCGACAGGTGGCTGGGTATCATGATGTAATAAGCTCGCCAGTAGCCCATTAAAACTATCGGGTCCCTCGATTAAAACATAGTCAGGTTCGATTTGTTCAATCAACGACAACGTGCTGTATGCACATGCGGGGCTATGATGCCGAATAGGTGCAAAGTAGATACCGGCTGATTCAAGTTGTTGCCTGTTGTGTAATGCATTTTCAATGCGTTTTGGTAAAGGTATAGATAGCAAGCTCACCGCTGATTTCCCTAAGGGTTATTCGTCTTAAATGGCCTAGTACTAATTCAATCATCATGACGAGGGGTTAGTAGAACCATAGTGGCTCTACCTTGTTATGAAACTTTATTGCCAATATGCCCTCGAAGCATCAAAAAAAGCTTTCCACTCTTGGCTATGTTTCGCCCTTTCTCTCGCGACATTGTCAATGTAATAACGCATCCGTTTGATATCATCTGCGTTATCTTTTAAAACCACACCAATAAGCTGGCGTGCAACTGCTCCTGCATTGAGTATGCCATCACCTAAGTAATGGGCTTCAAGTGCACATGCATAAGCAATATTAACGGCTTCAGCTGTCGACATCACCGCGTCTGGCGTTTTAATGCTGCCCCCATCTTTGGTATTTCCTGAACGCAATTCTTGGAACGTGGTGACCAACAGCTCGATCACGTTGCTTGGGATGGTTACTTGGCCATTGAGGTCAGCTAACTCTGCGGTTAATTGCTTATTGATCAGCTTAATTTCAAATGCGGGATCTTGGATAGGCCGTACCGTTTCAAAATTAAATCGACGTTTTAACGCTGATGACATTTCATGAACGCCACGATCACGCAAGTTTGCTGTACCAATTAAATTAAACCCTTGCTTCGCGCTGATCCGTGCATTGTCTTTCATTTCAGGGATCATCATTTGCTTTTCTGACATCAAGCTAACCAGCACATCTTGAATTTCAGGAGGACAGCGCGTGATCTCTTCAAAACGAACAATTTTCCCCTCTTGCATACCTTGGTATAACGGCGAGCTAACCAATGCTTTCTCTGTTGGGCCTTCAGCTAATAGCAATGCATAATTCCATGAATATTTAATATGATCTTCAGTTGTGCCCGCGGTTCCTTGAATGGTTAAACCTGAATCACCACTAATTGCAGCGGCTAATAACTCCGATAACATGGATTTTGCCGTCCCAGGCTCCCCGACTAACATTAACCCTTGTTTACCTAATAACGTCACAATTGCACGGTCAACTAAAGCATCATCACCAAAAAATTTTGCAGAAATATTGAGTGATTCATCACCTAAGATAAATTGCCTAACAGCACGAGGTGAGCGCAACCACCCTTGTGGTTTCGGGTTCTGTTTATCTGCTTCGGTTAAACGCGCCAATTCATCGGCAAAACGAATTTCTGCGCTTTCACGCAGAATATTCCCTTCTATTGTTTTACTTTTAGTCATTCTAAAATCCTACGTTAAACCCACTTACCAAGGTGTTTTCTTTTCCCACTCAGGATCAAAACCTGCACACGCATCCGCAACTTTTAAATAATCCGCATAGCTTTCAGCTAATAAAATAGGTGGGATATCTTTTAACTCGATATAGCTGCGGTTCCATGAGCTTTGTTGTGATTTTTCGAAGCTTAATGAAAACAAGACCGCTGGAATATTTTCCTCTGGCACATAGCTGCCACTAAATTCGATATAGACATAAAAACCTAAACTGGCGAAGTGTTTTGCATAATGGGTAAAACTCCCACCGTCTTCTGCTTGCCCGCGTTGATAACCCATTTTTGTCAAGACGCCACGCAAGGTATAGGTGTCGGTTAACCACCCTTTACGATCTTCAATTTCAGTTAATTTCAGATCCAGAGCAGGGATTTTATGTTCCATTTGTGAAAATAAAAATTTCACTTTGTAATCTTTAAAGTGCGTTATCCACGCTTTTCGCTCATCTTCACTGACCAATGCAGCATGGGCTAATTTGATGTAAGAGTCAGCAGATAACGTCACTTCGTCATCATCTAAATTTAATAAACTGCCATCATCCGATGGACGAAACACATTCAGGATATTGTTCTCTTTCGTTTCTATCCAAACTAATTTTTCGATAAGGCCACGCATCACCGGGTGCGCTTGGATATATTCCTGCCAATCTGCGGTTGTCCAAAGGCGCTCTGCGCACATCGCTTCATATAAACGAGCCGTTTGCAGTTCAATGACTTGCTTGAGTTCTTTTTTACTCGCAGTGAATAGCTTTTTAGATTCTTTAGCCAATTCTTCGTTATCGGTTTTACGTGCAGCGGGTAATGCTTTGATTTCTTTGCCTTCTGGATTAAATAAGACTAATTTTTGCTGTGCGTCCAGCTTCGCAGTAAACGTACGGTCACCATATTCGAGTGCCAAAATACCTGTTTCATCCATTCCGGCAGTCGGTATTGTTCTATCTGCAAGTTCATCCGCGCTCCAACCATTACGTTCAGCAATTTGAGCAACAAGTCCGCGCGCTTTTTCTTGAACTGACGCGGTACGATAACGGCGAGAAAGTGACAATAATAATTGAATAATCAGAGGGTCATTGCTTGTCGCCACCGCATCAATCATGGCTTCAATTTGTGCGCGACGTTGGTAATGATCACGCATATAGTTGCGCAATGTGGTTACGGCAAGGTGCCCTTCAATACCACAAATCAGCGCTAACATTCCTTTATCACTAATAGCGGAGCCTAAATAGCGGCGCAGAACTTCATTTTTTATCTCATTAAA
Source organism: Providencia sp. PROV255 (assembly GCF_028478065.1). NCBI lineage: Bacteria > Pseudomonadati > Pseudomonadota > Gammaproteobacteria > Enterobacterales > Morganellaceae > Providencia > Providencia sp. PROV255. The sequence continues at coordinate 44,185 of NZ_JAMPMI010000008.1, forward strand.
CGTCTGCTCTAAAGTATAGTTTTCATACTGACTATAATATTCAGGCCAGCGTTTCACCCAATCTTGATAATTAGCTAAGCGTTTTGGGGCATCACGTTCTGCTTCTGTCATTGCCATTTCTAATGACGGCCCAGCAATATCTTGCCCGATAAAACTATTTAAAATAAAACTACCTAATTTCTTTTGGCTATCTATCGAAAGTAAACCAATATAACGTTGAAGTAATCCATTACCCGCTGGCATTTTTAATTTAACGGCCAGAACCACCCACCAGCGAATAATATCGGCTTCTACGGGTTTATTATTTTGCCAAGTTAATGCCGGCAAAGAATCGAGATTAAACCATGCCATACTAGCAGGCGCTTTCGCTTTTAGCCCTTTTTGCGCTTCAGCTAATAACACTTTAGGCGCAAGATAACCTGAAATATCCTCACCAAATTGTTCCAGTGCAGTTAACAAGGCCGCCCGTACAACTTCCCGTTTTTCTTTCTTTAATAAGGCATAGAGTGGTTTTAATGACTCTGGATTTTTCAAACGAGCCAACCATTCAATTGCGGTGACACGAATTTCTTGTTTGCCTGAATCTAACCCTTCTGCCGCGTTGAGGTGAATATTCGGTAATGTCTCTAGTAATTTTTGTGCACTCAGGCGGTGGGTTTTATTTTCCCCAAGAGCCAACTCCATAATACGTGGAATAAAACGTGCTGGAATGGTCGGTAACATTGCAAGGACATCAATTCCACTCGCCGCATCATATTCTTGATAATAACGCTGCGTTTCTTGTTGAGGAATTAAACCTAATGCTTCTGCAATAAAATCTGGGTATTGAATGAAAAACGGCCAAACTTGTGCTGGCTGGTTAAAAATTGCTAACCCATTAGCATATGAGCGTAAACAAAGGTCTGCAATCAACCGTGTTGCGTTTTTAAAATGACATTGTGTTAACGTTTTTTCTAGCTGACGCAATTCAATTTGCCCAAGAATTCGCGGTGGAACTTCCCGTGTAAGATGGTAATGGGATAAATGTTCCTCATTTGTTCGGTTATGGCTGATCAGACGTAATGCATGGAATAAGTTATATTCGGGCAAGTTAGTAATACGTTCTTTAAATTTCACCACGCTATATTCATGGTCAGTAATAATTTCCTTACCTGAATTCAGCTTATCAATCACCTTACAGCAGGCTTGCGCATTGAGTTTTTGGAATTCTTTATAATGTCGCTGTGCCCAATTGTAGCTGTGCTTCTGTTTTTTGTTTTCTTCAATTTCACTTTCTGCATTTTCCTTGGCTTTTTGCAGCATTTCATTGAAATTATTAACTAAGATATCTTTTGCACTTTCAGGCAGCGGTGTATCTTCTAATTCAATAAACTCAGGTAATTCAGTCTCTTCAACTTGGCTGGCGGTATCCATGACTGAAAATCTCGAAATTGCACTTTCAATACTTTTCAGTACGGTTTTATTGGTTTCCGTTGTCAATGCCGCTGCTAATATCTCTCTGTGTTCGCCTATACGGGCAAACAAATCTGCTGCTTGGGTACGCTGTTTTGGCGTACCTCCAGTTAAAATTTGAGTTAAGTGTTGCGTAACCGATTGTGCAGGTAAAATTGCCATTGTGGGTTCCGCGGCTGCACGCACTGTTTTTAACGAACTAGTAGCAAAAGAAACTAATACATCAGCAAAAAGCGTATAAAGCTCAACGTCTTTCTTCAGTGTGTTGATTAACTGAATTTGCCCTGCAGCAGATAAATTATTCACTAACGTCTGCTTAATAAATGCTTGTTCTGCGATTAAATACGCTTTGAATCCTGGAATGGCAAATAACCGATTTAAGTTATCATAATGGTAATCAGATAAATGATGACGATCGAAAATGATATATAAAATAGTGTTAGCCGGTTTATCTGTCTCTTGTTCGATGATTTCAGTTAGTAGGTCAAAATGCCAATGTTTACGGTGTTCTAACTTAGTATCCCGCGAATTATCATAGGTTTTTGCAAAGGCATCGCCCATTAAATAACTTACCCACGATGGTAATTCAGGTGTTAATACTTTGATGTTAATATCTTGGCACGCCGCCGCTAATACTTTTGCAAAACGGGCAATTTGCGATGAAGTAATCCCATCGCCCACTTTCGAATATAGTTTATGTCTTGCATTTGCCCCTTGGCGAATTAATTTATTATATTGGCTCGAATTAAAGCTATTTCCTCCCCACCACCAATCTACGGTACCGGGTTTATCGAGCAAAATAACCGCTTTTTCGTTATCCAATTGGCTTAATTGAACCAATACTTCTGGCGATTTTCCATCTAATACATACTCTAAAACGGTTTTAGGTAGTTCTTCATCTAAGACAGACAAAGGTAAAAGCGCTTCTTGTAAATATTGTTCTGCAACGGGTGATTCTTTTTTCCCAAAAATTGAAAGAAGATTAAATGTGAACTTTGCCATCTGATTTCCCTAAAAGTATTTATATAACAACTTCTTATCATTTTAATCATATCGTCACAATTTGATTATTCTTAATCATTTTTAATTAAGATATATCATTTAACCCGTCTTGCGATTTTAAATTCTGCCTATAGGGATATAGCTATAGGTTTACTCTTTATAATTAAACTTTACCCAATAAATTATTTAATTAACTGCCTTATACCTATATTTTTCTTTTTATTATGTTGACGATAATTCTGATAACAGTTTATTGCTATTTACATCAAATTTATTCGCGAAGAAAACGTTGACTAAACACTAAATCTAATATTAGACTAAAAATCTAGTCAACGTATTTTGTGCATGGTGAGGCAGATATGAGTCAACTTATTGAATGTGTGAATGCACCGATACTCATTGCTCCAAAAGGGCATTATTCACACTGTGTTACTGCTAATGGATTGGTTTTTATCTCAGGGCAATTACCCGTTGATAAGTTAGGCAATGCGATGACTGACGTAGCATTCCAAGAGCAAGCCACGCTTGTGCTTGCTAATTTACAAGCATGCTTAGATGCTGTTAATTGTAGCAAAGCGCATTTGGTTCAAGTTCGAGTTTATATAACAGATATGGAAAATTGGCCGTTATTCAACCAGATTTATGCTAGTTGGATAGGCGATCACCGCCCAGCTCGTGCTGTCGCAGGCGTTGCTGAACTTCATTTTGGTGCAGCATTAGAAATTGAAGCGATTGCGATGTCTGCTTAATTACTTATTATTCATTGGGGTTATATCATGTCAGGATTAATATTACCGACTTATCAAGATGTAGACGCAGCAGCACAACGTATTGCGGGTTTTGCACATAAAACCCCTGTTCTCACCTCAACCACCGCAAATAAAGAATTTGGGGGCGAACTGTTTTTTAAATGTGAAAACTTTCAGCGTATGGGGGCGTTTAAATTTCGAGGAGCCTTTAATGCGTTGAGTTTGTTAAGCCCCGAGCAGAAAAAAGCGGGCGTTATTGCATTTTCTTCCGGTAACCATGCACAAGGTATCGCTTTAGCAGCGCAACTTTTGCATATTCCTGCCACTATTCTTATGCCCAATGACGCACCTGCGGTGAAAGTGGCTGCTACACAGGGTTACGGTGCCACCGTTATCCGCTTTGATCGCTATAAAGAAGACAGAGAAGTGCTTTGCCAACAACTCGCTACTCAACAAGAGTTAACGATTATTCCTCCTTATGACCACCCTGATATCATCGCTGGCCAAGGTACCGCAGCCAAAGAACTGATTGAAGAAGTGGGTGAATTGGATGCCCTATTTGTTTGCTTAGGTGGCGGAGGCCTACTTTCAGGGTGTGCCATTGCTACCAGAAAATTATCACCTAACTGCCAAATTTATGGGGTTGAGCCTTTAGCCGGCAATGATGCGCAACAATCATTTCATCGAGGGGAAATTGTGCACATTGATACGCCAAAAACCATCGCAGACGGTGCGCAAACCCAACATCTAGGTAACTACACCTTTGCTGTTATCAAAAACAAGGTTGATGATATTTTCACTGTAACCGACGAGCAACTTATTGACCGCATGAAATTTTATGCTGAACGCATGAAAATTATCGTTGAGCCGACAGGTTGCTTGTCCTATGCTGCTGCCCTTGCCCACAAAGAACAATTCCAAGGTAAGCGCGTGGGGGTCATTGTCAGCGGTGGTAATGTTGATATTCAGCACTTTGCACAATTAGTTTTATAAGTAATTAGTTTCATAATGAACACCGCCCTTCATCTATTAGCAATACTAAAAATAGGTTAAAATTAGGGATTAGCAATTGATGGATGAAGGGAAACAGCATGTCAGGTCAAAAAGATAATTCAATACTGGCTCAAGTTGAAATTATTGCGAAAGGTCTTAGTGAAACATTTGCCCCTTTTTGTGAAGTGGTGGTACACGACCTTAAAAATCCGGAACACTCGATCCTTTCTATTCATAATAACTTATCTGGTCGCCAAGTTGGTGAACCTACTACCGAACTCGGCCATGCAAGAATTGAATCTGCAGATTTTCCGAATATTATTGCTAATTATGCCAACCAATTTTCTGATGGGCGCCCAGTAAAAAGCACTTCGATTGGTATTAAAGATGAGTCAGGACAATACATTGCCGCATTGTGCTTAAATCTGGATATGACATTATTTAGAAGTATGCAAAGTATGTTATCGCAATTTATTGACGTGGGTAATAGCCCAATAAAAGAGCATATTGAGCCTAATGGTGCAGAAGCCATTCGCATGCGTATTGACCAATATGCAGCCACCTTAGCTGCGACACCACGCACATTGAAAGTAGACGAAAGAAAAAACTTAATTGAAGTGCTACGCAATGAAGGCCTGTTAGATATCAAAAAATCTATGGAAACAGTGGCTCAGCACTTAGGAATATCAAGAGCCTCGGTTTATTTGTATGCGAAAAAAGACAGTTAACGATTGGCTTTTTTTAATATCTGTTTAATGCTGATGGGGAAAAAATCATTTACATCCACGCCGACATTAATAGCACGGGGCCCTAACACCGCTAAGCGCTTAAACTGCTCTGGGTCTTTCCCTGAATTATGAACATGGCCGTATAAATGAATTGCATCACGGAAGAAGCCTTGCCATTCTAATATTGGGTAATGGAATAACACTAATTTTTGTTTTTGATATTCCAACTCATAATAGCTTTTAACCCATTCAAACAACGATTGGTCAAATTCAGGGTCGTCCAAAAATTTATCATGATTGCCGCGGATCAAATATTTTTTCCCTGCTAAGCGACGTAATATTTTATTCGCATCCGCGCCATTCCCCTTGTATAAAAAATCACCGAGTATGTAGATCTCATCATGCTCAGTAACATACGCATTCCAGTTATGAATCAACGTATCATTCATGTGACTGATACTCTTGAACGGTCGGTCACATAGGTTAATAATATTTGAATGGCAAAAATGGGTATCTGAAATAAAGTAAATCATATAAAACCTAAAAATATATTAATAATAATTCTACTCAAGCAAACCATTTGCTTACTATTTATCATATCTCAATGATTTTTAATTGCTTTACGGAATTAGCTGAAAACAGACTTATTTAGCGTAATAATCACTCCCAAATTGCCCTTCCTTCCCAACACTCATCAATTAGCGCTAAAAACTCACGAACTTTAGGGGGTAAATAACGTTTTGTCGGGTATAGCGCACAAATAGGTGACTCAGGCAGGGAAAACTCGGTTAGCACTGGCACTAATCGGCCTTTTTTGATTTCCTCACTCACTAAAAATGCACCTAACTGGCACACTCCCTGTCCTTCTATAGCTGCGGCGAGAATAGCCTCGGTGTCATTTAATACTAAACGCCCTTGAGCTGGATAATTTTGCAAATGCCCATTAATTTTATACTTCCACGACACATTATATCCTCGGTGCCTAAACACCAGCATACTGTGATACTGTAAAGCTTGCGGGTTTACTGGTTCACCGCGCTGCTGGAGATATTCAGGGGATGCGCACGTGATTAACCGATGTGGGGCTAAGACTTTACGGACTAAACGGTTATCATCCATTCCGCCAATACGGATCGCAATATCAAAACCATCGCGCACAATATCACAATAGTCATCATTAAAATCTACATCCACCTCAACCTGTTCCCATTGTGCTAGATAACGTTGAACGAGAGGTAAAATGAAACGTTTTCCAAATACCACAGGTACCGTTATCCTTAATAATCCTTTTGGTTGTTGCTGGCCTTGGCTTAATATATTTTCAACTCTTTCAATCTCTTGTAATATGTTAATGGCAGATTCATACACCAATTGACCTTCATCACTTAAATGAATACTTCGTGTCGTTCGATGTAACAAGCGAGTTTGTAGACGATGTTCTAGTCGCCCAATACATTTCCCAATCGCTGAACGCGATAGTGCTAGCCGTTCGGCCGATTTCGTGAAACTCAGTGTTTCAACAACATCCACAAAGACTTTTAAATCAAGTAGGTTATCCATCACTAGAGAAGCTGAATTAGACACGATTTATCCCCAATATTTCTACATTTGATATATTTATCTCCTATCATGTCCCCTATATGCTATTTCAACAATTTTATTTTTAGTTAGGTAGAATATGTTTTCACAATGCATTAAACATTCAAATAGCATCAGCACACTTCGTTCATGGGGGGCAATACTGACCTTAACCCTTGCCACTTTTATTGTTGTGACCACTGAAATGTTACCCGTCGGCCTATTAACCCCTATTGCCAATCAGTTTTCTATTTCTATCGGTTTGAGCGGGTTGCTTATGACTTTACCTGCTGTCGTGGCTGCAATTTGCTCACCATTGGTAATTTTATTTACCGAACAAATTGATCGTAAAAAATTGCTGATTTTTGGTGCACTGCTGCTCGTTGTATGTAACTTGTTTGCGGCAATCACGTCTCATTTTACATTGCTATTAATTAGCCGCTTATTTATTGGTTTATGTATTGGCATTATATGGGCGATCGCAGGTGGAATAGCACCGCGTTTAGTGGCATCAGCACATGTTAATTTAGCAACATCAATGATTTTTGGTGGAGTGGCTGCTGCCTCGGTAGTGGGGATTCCATTAGGCGTTTTTATGGGTGAATGGTGGGATTGGCGCAGCGCATTTTTCTTAATGAGTGCCTTATCATGTATTTTATTATTGTTAATGGTAGTTCTTTTACCCTCTTTACCGACGGTCACACCACCTTCTGCTAACGCTTTTATTGCACAATTAAAACGCCCAACAATATTACTTGGGTTAGCCATTACCTTACTTTTGGTATCAGGGCATTTCATGGTGTTTACCTATATTAGACCGCTATTAGTCGCTAATATTCATGCAACAGGTGAACAACTTAGCATTATGCTATTTTTTTATGGTATCGCGGGCATTTTGGGGAATTTTATCTTTGGCTTAACGGCGGGGAAAAAGCTTAATTTATCCTTGTTTATCATTATAACAATCATTATTGCTTGCTTATTTTTGCTTGCTATTTTACCCCTGACAACATTAATTGGCGGCCTAACTATTATAGCTTGGGGAATGGCTTATGGTGGTGTCTCCGTCACATTGATGACATGGATGATTACGCACAGTCTTCAACATATTGAAATTACGGGCTCACTGTATATTGCTTTTTTTAATGCAGGCATTGCTTTGGGTTCTGCTTTAGGCAGCATGGTTGTCTTCTTATATGGGTTATCTGCTAACCTCATCATCGCAGTTCTATTACTCACAACGGCGCTACTGGCACTCGCTATTTATCACCTTAAAACACATTAATCTGACATTCTTCATCAATAAAATGATTACCATGATAAACTTCGATTATATCATAGGTAATCATTGCCATTTTTTATGGCTCGTAATTGCAACGAAACTACGGCATATAAATAGCACTATTAATGAAGATACCGGAAGAAAAATGACCAAAACCAATTCAGTTCCACTTTTTTATGATTCATTTGGTACACCAGATAACCCGACTATAGTCCTCATTCCTGGCTTAGGTGGCCATAACATTAGTTGGACGTCAGACTTTTGTCAGGAAATTGCAGATGCTGGTTTTTACCTGTTACGTATAGATAACCGAGATGCGGGTTTATCTCATCATATCAATGAGTTCCCACCTATTGATTTAGGGGTATTGATTGAAAAAATGCAACAAGGTGAGCCTTTCGCTGTTCCTTATACCTTATTCGATATGGCTGAAGATATTATCCAGCTCTTAGATACGTTATCTATTGATAAAGCCCACTTTATCGGTCGTTCCATGGGAGGGATGATAGCCCAAATAGTGGCAGCGAAATTTCCTGAACGTACATTATCTCTTTGTGCAATCATGTCATCGACTGGGAACCCGACTCTGCCACAAAGTGCTCCCGATGTTATGCAAATGCTAATGAGCCCAAGTGCTAACCCAAAAGAAGATTTAGAAGGATATTTGTCAGGACAGCTTGCGTTTTATCGCCGGATCAGCTCAACGTTTGGCCCATTTGATGAAAATTATTATCGTGAATATATACTGCAATCACTCGCACGCAATCATTCACCAGAAGGCACTAAACGCCAAATTGTGGCTGTTGCCGTCACCGGAGATTTGCGTTCTTATATACAGCACATTAATGTACCCACATTAGTTATTCATGGTTCAATCGACCCGCTCTTCCCATTAGCCGCAGGGCAAGATATTGCTAACAATATTCCGAATGCAAAATTGGAAGTTATTGAAGGTATGGGCCATGAAACGCCACCAATGATTAATCCACAAATCGCTAAACTGATAATTAATCATTTAAATTAATAAATTCGCGTACTAAGGCTCTGAAAATGAGCCTTAGTTACTATTATAACCACCCTTGTTTCTTATGCTGCGCACAAATTGGGCAAATATGGGTATTTTCTTCCCAAGAAGAAAAAGGTAAATGGCAGGTATTACACTGCGCATCATAATAATGGAAAATTTTTGGTACGCTATTTTTGGCTGTATATGCTTGTACATGGATAGATTTAGGAAAACAAACGACTTGGCAACTCATACAACCAGTACAACGTTTTTCATCTATCAAAAATTGGTTATTTTCAATTTCTATCGCATGCTCATCACACATCTTGGCACAAGCACCACAAAGAATGCATTTTTCTGTGTCTAATTCGACCTTAAACCAGCTATCTTCAGGGTAAAATTGTTTTCTTGCATTTAATCCTGTTTTCACCTGGCCCTTATCTAACGGCTTTGAATCCAATTTTTGACGAAATAGCATCATCCGACGACCGCTATCGACTTGTTCAGGCTGAACAATACGTAATTGCCAAATAGGTTCTTGTAATATTTTGAGTTTTAAATTTAATGCCGCAATCGTTGGCAACCATTTATCAACCCAGGGTTCAGCAATTTGCATACCACGAATGCCATATTGCCGGTGCCAAACAATCAGTTCGTCCGCATTCGCAATGGGTTCGTCATGTTTTACTATCAGAAACTCCCCTTGATAGCTGCGTTCGTGAGGTTTGATATTTTCAATAGCATCGACAGGACAAGCAAATAAACAATTACCACATTGAAAACACAATTCATTATTAATTTCTGCATCCATATGGCTAAATGACACAGCGCCAACAGGGCAGCTGATGGCACAATTATCACAGATGCTATTTTTCAGGCGTTTTCTTACGCACTGACCGTTAATTATGGGTTCAGGAGGCAGCTCTAAACTAATAAAACGTCTCATTGCTCTACACTCTCCCGTTACAACAAAAATAACTTATTTAAAAATTGTTATATTTAATAGTTAAATTCTAGCATTAATTTTCACACTATTTTAGTACAACACTCTGTAGATAAAGATGATTTGGGCTAAATAATTACTTAAAAACCACAAAAATCTCTGTATTTTGGAGCCTTGTGGTTTACGCCTCCTTTCTAACTTGCTTTTTTCATATAATTATCAACAAGGTTGGTGGGCTCCCAATTCTTCTGTAAATATTCAATATCCTGAATACCAATACAGTTTTCTTCGTCTTGTAGGCGTAGTGTCGCTAACGTCTCCACTAAATGATTTAATTTTTGTTGGGTGGAATGCTCATTTTGCCCCTCTAAAGACTGCACATGAACTACAGTGGGAGCTATCGTATTCGGATACTGAAATATTTTCACACTACGTCCATGATCTGAAGTATAAGTATATCGAGTTGCATTACTTCGGTGGTCAGGTTCCTCTCGAATAACGTCCTTATTAAAATTAATTAGGTAAATCGTGTTTTCACCGCCAAGGCTATACAACGAATTCCAGCCTACAATTTCGCCATTGATAATAAAACTATTTTTTCCGCTAGCATCTGTTAACAACCCATTTGAACCATTAGAAATGAAGACATCATTCCCTTCACCACCATATAAATTGGTATCACTTATTGATGCATAAAGAACATTATTTCCGTAAATACCATCTGGAATTGAAATGGCTCCAGTTACCGCTTGCGCTTTAAATACCCGCCCGACCCCACTTCTATCCCAAACTTTTTGTTCTGGTCCTTTTGTTCGAATAAACAAGCGCCTAAATGGCGTATTTTCACTAATATGTATATTTTTTGTCTTTGTATCAATAATTGATGAAAAGCTTAACTCGTTAGAAAAATTTTTAAACTCATCCATAGGGTGCCAAATCTGTTCTGGCGTTAATTCTTTTTTATATTGACGCTGTTCAGCAAGGTAGCGAACTAAATGTGCCATTCCATCATTATGAATATGGGTGGGCATATGGGAGGGTAACCGCTGATGATGACAGACTTGATTATTGCTATTTTCATTATTTTTGGGCATTTTTACTTTGACTGTACGCAAATTAGATTGCGATGTATAAAGATGATAAGTCTCTTCCCGTTCGTCTATGACCTCATACTGTGTTTTAAAATTAAATAAATGAATATTATTAAATCCCACTTGATCTAATATTTCTGTATTACCGCCCCCTTTACTTCCATCAATTAAATAGTGGTCATCTCCTCCTTGTCCATCAAGTTTGTCATTACCCAAGTCAGATAGAATTAAATCACTATTTTCACCACCATATACATAATCATCACCGTTACCTCCATACAAAACATTCCCTCCTCCATTTGAAATAATAATATCATTACCTTCCCCTGAATTTATGATATTCCCTATCATGCTGTTGTCATCAATTAGGTCATCACCATTGTTTGTATCTAAAATAGGATAACGAAAATTATATCCTTTAGGGATTTTTATGTAATCATTATTTACTGTTGGTAATTCCAAACATTCAATTGGTTCAATATTATAAGAATCCTGCCCCATTTTTATCCTAAATAAATTTCCATGACCGTCTTTAATATGAATTTCTTTACTTATTTGGTATGATAAATTAACGAAGCTAATTTCAATTTTTTCATTACTGAATTTATCATATAAAAATATTGATTTCCCCAATGCCTTGATATCAAACCCATTCTCATAAGGTAATAAAATGGTCATATCAAACTCATTTTCCATTTCTGGTTTAATATTTGAAAAGTCAAAAATGATTTTACCTTGAAAAATCTGATCTGGGTTAACTTGATAAACATCTCTTCCTTTGGTAACTATAATATAACTGTTTCTACTGACCATTAAAAGGTGGCCATCGTTATTCTCTCCTTTATACTCTAACTTACTCGCTAACCCATGAAATTTAAAATCCCCCCATAAAGGTTGATCATATATTTCATTATCAACTGAAATTGTTTTTTCACTCTCATCAATACTCATTGTAGAGCTAGCGCCACCCTGATAAGTAATATTGAAAATATTTTCACTTATAATGTGTGAAGCACTTAAATCCAAATTATTTAGCTTAGTATTTAATACAAATCCGTCCCTTGTATATAATTGATACCTGTGAAATATTCCCCTACCATTACTATCGATTCTATACGTGTTTTTTAAAGTAACATTCAGTGTTAAAATTTTCGTTTCTGGCTCTTCCAATTTCATTTCAATAGTTAATATGAGATCATTACCCGAAATACTGGCCCCCTTTATTTCGCTTAACATATACCCTAAATTCACTCGACTTTGACCTTGTATTTTTTCAATAATTACAGCTGATAATTCTAATAAATCATCATTTAATTCATCTTGATTATTGCGCCAGTCAACACGACGTAGAAAATAGTTATCATCGCCTTCTCCACCATTGACTATCCCTGATTCAAATATTAAATGGTCATCCCCCTCCATACCTTGAATAAATGCAATCATTGCCCCTGCATCTAATGTGTTGGATTCTTTATTACCTAATAATTCTGTTGTCGTAGAGCTATCTCCAATTAGCATCACATCATTAACATTGTGCAAATGAATCTTCTTAACTTTATGATTAATGAAGGCCACCTCTGACATTCCCTTGTTCAAATCGATATCTATTTTACTGTTGGATGGAAAGTCTTTAATGATTATACTATTATTCCCTCCATTACCATCAAAATAAATTTCGTTAATTTCTTCAATGTTATTATCAAATAATAATGATAAATTTGTAATATCATCTTTTTCGCCGCCTACTAGAAATTTACTCCCTGCATTGATGTTAAATAAATTTTTTGAATTTTTTTCCCAACGATAACATCTATTCCATTCCCTGGGTTAAAACTAATGTTTTTTTGTTTGGCTTCATTTTCATATCGGTAACCAATATTTTGCATACCTTCATAAATAACCCTAGCATTTTCACTTAATAATTCCCTTGCAATATCAATAGGCTGGTTTAAAAACTCTTCTCCTAGTCTATTCACTCTAATATCATTATTTATATCAGGATGGATCGTATTGGTATAATTATTTCTAGCCTGAAATAGCCGTAGCTCTGATGCTGATAAGGAACTTAGTTGTGTAGCAACTGACTGTTTTTTCTTTATGTTATAAGAAGTAGTTAGCTCGTTTTTATGTAAAAATTGTTTTAGTAATAAACTATCATATTCAGGATTAAGCACAAGAATGTCATTGGCAACCTCCTCGCCAATATTCTTATACGCGATAGGAGGCGTTTAATTCACCAGTCTAAAACGATAATTAAAATTCAGTTCATTGACTCTCTGTGTTTGAAAGCTTTTTATCCAACGATTATCTTGAGAATCATAATGATAATTTTCCCGAATAAAATTAATTTGTTCGATGGTATAGTAAGGCCCTATTTCATCACTATCAATATGACTAAGAGGTCCACGGCTATCCACATCCACAAACTCTACACTACTAATTATTTTTGAGTTATTTCTATAATAAATATAATGTTTGATATGTTCAACAAGGATCGGTTTACCAACCAATTGCAAGTGTTCATCGAAACCCTGATATAAAAATGACGACTTGAACATATCTAAATCTTGTTGCCAATTTATATTTTTGAAGTGTGCTAAATGCTGTTTATAACTAAATCGATTTAATATGTTGTCTGAAGGAGGGAAACCAAGTGCAGCACGAATACCTTCTCTGGCTTTTTCATCCCAGCATAGAGATTCACCGAGCTCATCTTCAATTTTTTCTACTGCGCGAATACCTGTATATACCATCCCTCCAATTAATAAGGAACCCGCAACAATTAAACCAACGACAGGTATTACCGATGAGCCAATGATTATACCAATTATAGTTACACCACCCACAATAATGTTAGCAATTGACAAAGAACCATTCACAATTAAGTCTTGGCGCTCTTTATCATTTGTAACCCTGTCTAGTTGTTCAAATGCTTCACAAGCTTGATAAATATCTAATCCCATTCCAATTAAATTAAATATAATTGTAATACGAGCTGTAATTTTTGATGATACATTAAATGACCCGTATTGCTTGTAAGCCAGCTTAAGTAAAATGGGCTGCAAGACCATATCCCCATAATTAAAAAATGCATTTGCACAGGCCAAATCAAGGTTTTTCTGTGTCTCCCTTTTTTCTTGCTCTGATAGAGCAGGATTATCTAATTCATCAATCAACTGGTAAACAGAGTTGATCGTTAAAAATATCCCTGTCGAACCGATTCCTTGTCCGAAATAATTAGCTATTTTGGCATAGGCTGGTAATTTCATGCCGATGCGCCGTAAATCCCCCACTGCTTTATCTACACCTGCTTGATTATCAAGTTGTGATCCCTGAATAATTTGCAATTGTTCATGTAGTACTGCCCGTGGTTGGATCTCTGAGTTAACATCAATGCGTCGTGTTATTTGGTCATTTTGCAAACTCTTATTAAGCATTTTAATGAGATTAGTATCTTTTAGATCCTCAGTTAAAAAGGTTAGTTGGAAGGCTAATTTATCAGGATTAAATTTAACATCCCCCTCCCAGTTAAGTACCTGAATATGCTTAAAATCTAGTGGCTCACCATTTATTGTTGCCCCAATATCTCTAAGTTTATTTAATGATGTTACCTGCTCGCCAAAAGTAACTTCCGTATCATCAATCACTGATATTGCTGATGACTTAAAAAAAATATCTAGCTCACTCATTATGCTTTGCCGCATCCTGAGGTATGCTTCACTCTCTGTATTTATGATTTGCACTTCACCAAACAAGGCTTCGCCTACTTTGTGCTTAAATCCCGCAATATTTCCTCTGGTTGATACTGAGCCATCCTCTTGCATTATTTCTTGGTTAATATAATCATTAAAAACATTAGATAAGTGTTTCTTTGCCTGATTAAATTCTGAATGGCCAATAACAAGTTCAACACCTGTCGTATCAGATAAAGTTAAAAAATACTTATCATTACGTGAATAGCTTGTAATTGTATATATTTCCTTATCACTTTGAAAAGTGATAATCTGATTATTTTCCATATTATCAAATAATAATATGTGAGATTGCTCGTTAATTTCATTAGAAATAGCTCCTAATAAATCAAGATTCGATTGATATATTTCATCAAATCTATTGAGCACTTCTTGCTCTTTATTGGTAATATTACTTAATTCTTTTTTACGTGTTAGCTTGGTTAAAACCTCAAATTTTTCATTAAGTTGCAAACTTTGTTCGTCAGCTAAATTGCTATGCTGTAAAAAGCGTAAAAAGCAGATATTCTCAAATGAATGTATTTCAACTGGCAATTTATTTACTGTAACATTGAACCCCACTTTATATGATAACTGAGATAATGCTGCATAATTCGATTTTCGTTTTTCATGTAAATCTAAAGTTAATCTAAATTCTTCTTTTAATAACTTTTCGTTTCCAAATGGAGTTTTAATATCTATATAGAGGATTAAAAAATCATCAATATATTGATTATATTCTCTTAATTTCATTGGATCTTGGACTAGTTTTAAAACTTCTGCATGATTAAAGCCTTGCCCACTAGGGAATAGCTCACTCAAACGTTTTATAGACTGCTTACCTAAGTAGTTTATTTTTTCAGGTTGGAGGCTCAAAAACTCCAAAATATTTTTTACTTCAATAGCTTGCTGTTTAATGCTAGTGGTGTCATCATCAATAAATATTGAATTCCACATATGAGAGAAATCATTTTCATTCTCAGCGTCACAAATTTTATTAATTTTTTTACTGATAATGGGGTCATATGCTGCAATATTTATTTTGTTCTTATCGACACTTCCATCTTGGAATGTAAAATACCCTTTTAAATAAAGATGTTTATTAATATCAATATGCTCTGCTAGTAAATTACCTAGACTAATATCTTCAAGTAATGCTTTTATTTTATGTCTTGGTTCAAAATTATTTTCTAAAAAAACTTTAGTATATATCCCATTTGTTTTTAGCTTACTCGTTAACTCCTCGCCAAAAATCACCTTTTCTTCTTTTGTCAAAAGTGCCTTTTTATCGGTTAAATATAGAATAATATTTTCTGGCATTTTAAAACCATATCTTGTTTTTAACACATTTAATGAGTTTGCATAATTTTGAATAAAACCAGGTTCAGAATGAATATTGTCTATTAATATCCACTGTTGTTTAGTTACTTTTAGTAAATGCTCTATGTCGCCATACTCTGAGAAAAATTCCATTGTATTCGGGTTTAATTGAAACAATAATGTGCTATTAGGGAGCTCATTAACGAGATCTTCAGCATATTTTTTGCCTACAACGCCTCTTCCTGAGCGAATAATAATTTTGACAGTATCGTTGATTTTTTGCGGATTAGCATTCACATTGATTTTATTAATCATTAACCATAATGGTGTTTCTAATATTCCAACATTTTCATATTCACGAATTAGTTCACTTCTAAAATCACTATTAAATTGAGTATCTTTCGCATTTAACTTCTGTTTAAAAATAGCGTATGCATCATGATTAAAAGCCACTTTTTTAATCAAATCAATATCGATTTTATACTCATTATTTGGATCCCTAAAAATATCCATAGCAGTAGAATGCTCATCTTTGATTAACTGCCAAACTTCTAACTCACCACTTCTTAGCTCACCGATAAAATATAAACTGGCATGCTTTCCATTAATATAGCTCTGTTGGTTAGTTTGGTTAATATTAATTTCCAACCGCCAATTTTTAGTAGACTGTTTTTCCCCTGCTAAATTATATGGCCAAGTTATTTTTTTACTGTCACTCGTGATACCGATAGGTCGATTATAACCTACTACTGGAAGGTATATTCCATACTTAGCTAATTCGACACTTGCCCTAAAAACAAAGTTTTCATTTACCCCCCCGCGTCCTAATTGGCAGCCTGCCAAAACAATCTTATTAGGTGGATATGCCTTCAGTACATCATTTTTAAGATACTTCAAACCTGTAATAAGTTGGTAAGCTTGGTACCCTTCAAGGTGGCTTTGCTGGTTACGTCCAGTATATTGACCATGGCCAATAACCGCCCAACGTATTTTCCCTTTAACTTGAGTTTGTAAATCACCATGTAGTACTTTCCACTGTTCATTTTTAATATCAAACTGTATAACAAGTGAATTACTAGGAAATTTTGCTAATAATCTCCCCGTTGATTTAGCTGCTGAGTCATCACCTCCTATTTGGATTAAAACATGATAATTATATGTCGAGTCACTTGTAGGCCGACTCATTAAATGATGAAAAATTGTAAGCCTTGTGAATTCATCTATAGGATTAAACCAGTTAGATATATTTTTAAGTTCGGAGGACTGCTCCCCTACTAATGGCCTGCCATCTATGTGTTCTGTTAAAAATATAAAATCATCATCTTTATTAATTATTTCATCATTAGTTTTCTTATCATTTATATTTATCATCTAAATTTTCTTTCCTTGTCAAATTAAAACCCATCTTCAACTTAACAAGATTGCCACATCAGTAAAATATATAAAAAACAATTAAGATTAACTACAACTAACAACGCTCAAGATAATTTCTCTATTAAAATATAAGCCATCAAATCGATATGATACACAATCATTTTAATGATTATATTATGTTTACTTGTAATTATATTATATGCATGTAATTATTTGGATTCATTTCTACTTTCTGCGAAGGCCATATATGAACAATTTCGAATTTTATAACCCCACTCGTATCATGTTTGGTGAAGGTAAAATCAGTGAACTTGACCGAGTTATCCCTAAAAATGCTAAGGTTCTTATTTTATTTGGCGGTGAAAGTGCAAGAAAAACAGGAACCTTAAATGAAGTTGAGCAAGCTTTAGGATCTCGAACATTCGATCATTTTGGTGGAATTGAGGCTAATCCTCGTTATGAAACCTTGATAAAAGCGGTCGATAAAATTGAAAAGGAAGGCTTTGACTACTTGCTGGCTGTTGGTGGCGGTTCGGTCATTGATGGCGTTAAATTTGTTGCGGCAGCGGTAAATTATCCAGGTGATAAGTGGGAAGTGGTCACCAATAGAGGCACTACCATAAATACTGCGCTACCGTTTGGAACTGTATTAACATTACCTGCTACAGGTTCTGAAATGAACAAAGGTTCTGTGATTACTCGTGAAGAACTACACTCTAAACTTGCATTTATGAGTGACCACGTATTTCCTCAGTTCTCTATTCTTGACCCAGTCAAAACCTATACCTTACCGGCTCGTCAAATCAGTAATGGTGTCGTTGACGCTTTTGTTCATGTGATTGAACAATATTTGACTTATCCAGTAAATGCCTATGTACAAGATGCATTTGCAGAAGGTTTATTGAAGACATTAATCGAAATTGGACCTAAAGCGCTAGAGACTCCGAAAGATTATGATATTCGGGCTAATTTAATGTGGACAGCCACATTGGCTTTAAACGGTTTAATCGGTGTTGGTGTTCCACAAGACTGGTCTACCCATATGTTAGGTCACGAAATTACTGTGTTGTATGGTTTGGATCATGCACAAACACTCGCGATTGTTCTACCGTCCATGCTGACAGAAAAATTAGCCCAAAAACAGGCCAAATTAGTGCAATATGCCGAACGAGTTTGGGGAATTACGTCAGGTACAGAACAAGAGAAAGCACTCAAATCCATTGAGTTAACTCGAGAGTTCTTTGAAAAAATGCGAGTGGGTACTCGTTTCAGTGACTACCAGCTGAATCAAGATGTTATTGAGCCCTTAGTCAATAGCTTGGCTGCACATGGTATGGTGAAATTAGGTGAGCACCAAGATATTAATTTAGATATTAGCCGCCGAGTATATACTGCCGCTTTATAATGTTTACTTCTTTCGAAAAGGTGCAAAATTGCACCTTTTTCTATTTTAACGTCAAGATTCCTTCGCCTTATAACTCACTTTAAATTCTTGGTGATTACAACAGCATATAACATTTAATTATCAAGATTGTATTTCATATTACCAGATTTTTAATTGAGAATGGTACATTAGCATCAGCAAAATATTGTTTTCAATTTTGAGCATTAATCACCATATCTCACCGCAGTAAATTTAGGTATTTTATAGCTTACAGAACGTCTGAAACAAATCTATAACAACAATTAATGAGTTAGGTTGTGTGCCATGTTATCTAAATTTAATATATCAAACAGTGCATTACTTGCATCGTCACTGCTCTTAACTATTGGGCGTGGTGCGACATTGCCCTTCATGGCTATTTACCTGACCCGTGAATATAAAATGGCTATTGATATTGTTGGTGTTGCAATGTCAATGGCTATGGTAGTCGGTGTTTTATTTAGCATGGGTTTTGGCATGCTAGCTGACCGCGTAGACAAAAAACGCTGTATGTTATTTGCTGTTATCGCCTTTATTTGTGGGTTTATTGCAATACCTATCGTTAATAATGCAATTTTAGTTATTATTTTCTTTTCACTAATAAATTGCTCTTATTCCGTATTCTCTACGGTACTAAAAGCGTATTTCGCAGATACCCTCACCGTTGCATTAAAAGCAAAAATATTTTCCTTAAACTATACCTTTATTAATATAGGCTGGACCGTTGGACCACCAATTGGTACTTGGTTATTAATGTATAGTATTAACTTGCCATTCTATTTAGCCGCAATTTCTGCCGCTTTTCCGATATTTTTTATACAAAGGTTTGTACAGAGCATAAAGCCGACACCATTAGGAGAAGGCCAAATCCGTAAATGGAACCCTGTCGCTATGCTACGAGACCAAGTGCTAGCTTGGTTTATTTTATCAACGTTTTTAGGCTCATTAGTTTTCGGTACTTTTACGACTTGGATATCCCAGTACGCCATTACTGTAGCGGACAGTGATTTCGCTCAAGTGGTTATTGGTGTTATTTTGCCTGTGAATGCGATTGTCGTGGTGACGTTGCAATATACCGTCGGAAAACGCATCACCCCAGATAATTTAAGAAAATTAATGACATTAGGCAGTCTATTTTTTATTTTAGGGTTGGCAACCTTTATGTATGCCCATGAAAATTTATACCTTTGGGCTCTTGGTGCCTTTATTTTCACTCTGGGTGAATTAATTTATGCCCCTGGTGAATATATGCTGATTGATAGTATTGCACCAGACGGAATGAAGGCTAGTTACTTTTCGGCCCAATCTCTAGGGCTGCTTGGTGGTGCATTTAATCCGATGTTAACAGGGGTTGTATTAACAGAACTTCCACCCTATTTTATTTTTATTATTCTTATGTTTATTACATTTTTAGCTTGGCTATCCATGTTAAATGGAATGCGTCTAAGAAAGAAACAACTATTAGTTGCCCAATAGCACTCTTTTCTCCACTGAAAAACCATTTTCGGTGGAGAAAAATAAGCAATCTACTATCTTTTTATTCTCTGTCTTTTCTCTGTCTTGTCGGGAAAACTAAAAAAATAGCGGAGCTCAAGAATATAACAATCATGATCATAGAAATCACAAGGTGACCTTTCGAAAAAAATAAAGAAAATACGGGTAGTGCAGATAATAAAACCAAGTTGTTCACACTCTCGGATATCGACAAGACAAAACCTTTATTCTCTGCACTTTGCCTTGCTAACATTGAGGTACTTATGGGAGATGCTAATCCCAACATCCCCCCAAGAATAGTTAAGCATAAGCCATGACCAATTAACGAAAGCCACCCACTAAGAAATAACATAATCGCAGCCATGATTATTAAAATAATAACAATGAGTTTTGTATTATTTGACGTCTTAATCCTCTCTATTCTTGCAACCAAACCATTGCCACATAATAATCCGACCCCGAATAATCCCATTAGACTGCCAACTTCAACGCTTTCTAAGTGTGATCTTTGCCTTAATATTTCACCCGCAAGCAGAAACATACAGACTGACACCCCATTCCATAGACCTTTCGCTAATATAAGTCGAACAATACCTTTTTGTTTAATCGCTATGAAAGATAATTTTTTACTGGTTACTTTTTGTGAACGAGGTAGCGTAAATATCCCTATGATGAATACCACTAAGCACCCTACCGCGGTATAAATAAATGGCGCGTACCACGCAAAATACTGAACTAATGCCCCAGCGATGATAGGCCCGGTAATAATACCGACAGTCATTCCCATCATAATGTTTCCCATTGCTGCAGCTTGCTTACTTTCGCTCATCACATCAGCAATAAGGGCAAAGATAACCGGAACAAGTGCGGCAGATGCTAATCCACCAAATCCTCTTAAAACTAGTGCAATCAATAAATTAGGCGCAAAAATAATAACCAAGCTATCAAGTGATAATAACAAAAGAGCCATGAGTACAATTTTTCGTTTATCAATTCGATCTGATAAGAAACCTATAATAGGCGCTGCCAAGGTATAGGCCAATGCATAAGCTGATATCAACCAAGCAATTTGGTCGGGCTGAACATGAAAAACATTTGCTAACGGCGATAAAATCGCCGATAACATGAATTCTGCGGTACCCACAAGGTATACCGCTACTGCGGATAAAAGCAGCAGGTAATGAGTAGATATCATAATATTCTCGTTTTGATATACATCGAATTTCCAACCATTGTTTATGATTGGTACTTATAAAATTTGAATTTTAAAAAAGTAGTTGAGGTAAGTTTTTTGGTAGCAAGCCACTAGGGCGCAGTCAAGCTGACTACTGGAAAAATTGAGATATTAATTGGGATAGCATACTGAAAGTATGAGGCTGAAGAGATACCTATTAAATCTTAAATATTAATTAAATTCAAGTAATACCGACTAAGTTAAATATATATTAACTATCATTTAATCATCTTGAATTCAGAAGAGTTAATTCTCACACTTATTTTATTATATCTTTATTTTGATACGTGAAATCTCCTATAAAAAGGGACTAATTCCTACAATTAATCGATGATTTGCCTCTTCCATATCAAAAAAAACTCACATTAACTATTTTATAATGCTCAAACAATAACAAGATGGGTGCTTCCATGTTTAGTTATTAAATTAATTGAAAAGAACAGTTTATTTAATAATTACATTAAAGCATGTTTAGGCTAACGGAAGGTGTATAAACATGAATATCACTGCTCGGCTGAAATTCGTTTCATTTCTTCAATTTTTTATCTGGGGCTCATGGCTGGTTACTTTTGCGTCTTACCTCTTCAATACCTTACATTTCAAAGGTGGTGAAATTGGCCTGATTTTTAGTACATTAGGCATCTCAGCTTTATGTTCACCGATTATTATCGGATTTATTGCAGATAAAATTAATAACCGAAAACTGGTGTATATTGCTTCACATATTATTTCTGCTGTATTTTTGATCGCAATGGCGCATAGTGACTCAATAACCTTGCTATTTATTATGACATTAGTTCACCTAATGTTTTATATGCCAACTATTTCCGTTTGTAATAGCATTGTTTTTGAGATGTTGAGCGCAAAAAAACTCGATTCGGATGTTTATTTTCCCAAAATACGCGTTTACGGCACCGTAGGTTTTATTGTTGCTATGTGGACAATTAGCTTATTAAAATTGGAAATGAGTTTTTATCAATTATATGTAGGTGCGATCGCATCCGTGGTCCTCAGTATCTTTTCTATTTTCTTTATTTCAACACAGGCCTGTAAAATTGAGAAAAAAGAACAGAAATCTAGCTTTAGTTGTCAAAATATTATTTTACTCTTTAAAAAGGGGCGAGTTGCAGTATTCTTGTTTTTTGCCATGCTATTAGGTTCTGTCTTACAAATTACCAATACCTTTGGCGTTCCCTTTTTACAAGATATGGCATTAATGCCTGAAGCTAGAGGCTCGGTTTTTTCTGAATACCCCACTATCTTTTTATCGATATCGCAATTTTCAGAAATTGTCTTTATTTTACTCTTGCCGCTGTTACTCAAAAAATTCAAAATTGAAACCATCTTATTTATGAGTATGATTGCATGGATTTTACGACTAGGCTTATTTGCTTATGGTGATTTCACTGCGATTGGTACACTGGCATTATTTTTATCCATGGTTGTATACGGCTGTGCATTTGATTTCTTTAATATCGCAGGAGCACTATTTTTGGAAAAAGAAATTGCGCCCGAATTTCGTTCAACAGCACAAGGCGTATTCACCACATTAGTCAATGGATTTGGTACGTTTTTAGGGGCGGTATTATGTGGTTGGGTTATCGAGCTTAATACCGTCAATGGTATAGTAGATTGGAAAACCTTCTGGATGATTTTTACAGGTTACACGGCCAGTTTTACACTTCTCTATGTGATTTACTTATTCTATTCTAAAAATAGTCAACCGAAACCCACCATTCAATGACTATTATTCCCCTTATTCATGACTCATATCTACTGAATAAGGGGTTTTATATTATTTTAAGCTTGTGACTTTTAATGCTTCCCCTAATATTTTAATTGCATTGCGTCGCCTTGCGATTAATGGAAGCGCATAGTTTATTCGCAAATGATTAAGGAAACATCCGCCGGTCGAGAAATGTTCCCCTGTTAAAACGGTGACTTTATTACGATGTAGAATATCGAGTAATTTACGACTATCAACCGGTAGATGTTCAACCCACAATGAAAATCCTCCTTGTGGCCGCGAAATACGAGTATTAGCAGGAAAATGGGTTTCAACTAACTCTTTATATTGGCATGTTACTTCTAAAAGTAAAACTTTAGTTCTAGATACTATATTGTGTTTACTAAACAGCACCTATTATATATTAATATAGGTGCTGTTTATTTTAAATATTCTAATTAAGGTAGTTCACTAGAAATAATTATATGAATACTATGGTTACCCGTGATCCCCTTAGCTATCATTAACTATTATCTGCCTTATACTGGGCTTCTTTTAACAATAGCGCTTGTTTTCGGTCAATGCCCCAACGATAGCCTGAAAGGTCACCATTACTCTTAACCACTCGGTGACAAGGAATAGCGACAGCTAACATATTTGCACCACAGGCATTAGCTACCGCTCTGACGGCACTAGGCTTGCCAATTTTTTCTGCTATATCACTGTAACTTACTGTTTCCCCTACTGGAATATTACGTAAAGCTTGCCAAACGCGTTGTTGAAATGCAGTGCCTTGAATGTCTAATGGTAAATTTAATCCAATTTCAGGTGCTTCAATAAAACCTACCACCTGAGCAACCAGTTGCTCAAAGCCGTCATCTCCTCCAATCAGCTCTGCTTTTGGGAATTTATCCTGTAAATTATTCAATAACTGCTCAGGGTCATCCCCTAACAAAATGGCGCAAACACCTATCGGACTTTGTGCAACCAATAGTGTCCCTAATGAGCAAACCGCAAGAGCAAAGTAAATTTTACTGCCCCCCCCTCCTGATTTCCATTCACTCGGCGTCATTCCTAGTCGTTGAGATGAGGCTTCATAAAAGCGACTATTTGATTGATAACCCGCATCATAAATAGCGTCAGTAATTCGTTTTTTTTCTTGAAGCCGTTGTTGCAAGGTTTTATGGCGAAATGCATCCGCATAGGCTTTTGGTGTTAACCCTATTTGCGCTTTAAACAAACGGTGGAAATGATAGCGACTCATACCAATGTAACTAGCTAATGCAGCCAAACTCACCGTTTGCTCTTGCTGTTCAATATAACGACAAGCTTTCTCAATTTGCTCTTGATAAAATTGGGTTAATTGTGATGTTTCTGTCCGAAAGCGTTTTCCTGCACGATAGCCTTGTTCAATCGCTTGTTGCTCATTATCAAAAAACTCAACATTATTTATATTTGGTAAACGGCCAGCAGCAGACGGATGGCAATAAATAGCAGAGGTTCTTACACCGTAAACAAAGTGACCATCCGCGGCTTTATTCCTTTCAACCACCGCTTGCCATCTCTGTTCTGGCGTATTCCACAAATTTTTAGTTGTCATCATGTCGCCCTTCTTTAGTTAATTGCATTAATTATGACAAACTACAATTGCAAAAAACTCCGAACATTGCTTTTTAATTCAAGTTTTATTTATTCCGTGCGAGGGATCCTTTTAATCCACTTAACGGTGATTTTACATTAATTATCAAATGAAGAATAAGTACAATAAAATTAGCTGCATGCAATTTCAGTTTCCATTTTAGAATCGGATTTTTTGCGAAAAACAACCAGAATAACCATAATTCCCAAAACAGCGACTAGTGCCCCCATAAAACTAATCATTGAATAGCTATACCCATAGGATAAAACTATCCCACCAATTGCTGCGCCAATGGCATTTCCTAAATTAAAGGCACCTATATTAACGGAGGACGCTAAGGCTTGCGCACCTTTTGCTGCATTCATGACTAACATTTGAATAGGAGGAACAATACCAAAGCTAAAAATACTCCATACCATTAGGCCGACACCCGCACCAAATGCATTTACCGCAATAAATGGGAATATAGCCATGCTTAATGCCAACATAATGAAAAATATTATTAAAGTGCTAAAAAGTGACTTATCTGCAAATAACCCACCAATATAATTACCAACAGTAAAGCCTATACCGATAATCACTAACATTATTGTGACCATTTGGTCTGAAGCCTGAATAAAATTCATTAACATTGGTGTAATATAGGTATACAACGTAAACATTGCGCTCGCACCTAACACAGTAGATAACATGCCTAACAGGACTTGAGGGCGCCGTAAAATACGCAATTCATTTTTTACATCCACTTTTGTCCCCATTAGGTTATTTGGTAAAGCCCAAATTAAACTTATAATCGTCAAAATGCCTAAAATTGAAATTAAATAAAATGCCTGCCTCCATCCTACGACTTGTGTTAATTTCGTCATCAAAGGTACGCCACCAATATTGGCTATTGTTAACCCCATGAACATAGCCGCTATTGCACTTGCTTGTTTTCCTGGAGGAACCACGCTTGCCGCAACAATTGCGCCTAATCCAAAAAATGCACCATGATTTAAACTGGTAATAAAACGAGAAAGTGACAGGGTCACCAAATCAGGTGACATTGCCGATAATACATTCCCAATAGTGAAGATCGACATCAAAAATACTAATGCTATTTTAGGGCGCCTTTTGACTAACAATAGCGTCATAATAGGTGCACCAACCATAACTCCAAGGGCATAAATAACCACTATCACACCCACAGAAGGAATGTCTTCTTTAAGATTGTCAGCAATATAAGGAAGCATTCCCATTGGTGAAAATTCTGTTGCTCCAATAGCAAAAGCCCCTATTGCTAATGCTAGTAATGCCGTGTTAATTCTCATTTAAAAACCTTATTGAAATAAATTATTAACATTTTTATTAATGAGCAGAATTTTTTCACATTGATACTCAATGAAAAAGGCGTTAAGGTGAAAATAACTTTTGCCGGATATGCAATAATGAAAATAACTTTTGAAGAGCTTCAGGCCTTTATTAGCGTTGTAGATTGTGGTTCTATCACCACAGCAGCAGAGCAATTAAACATGACAATATCGACAGTAAGTCGTTTATTGCTCAGGCTTGAAGAAAAAATAAATACGACGTTAATCTACCGAACAACTCGTTCAATTAAACTTAGTGATGAAGGCGCTGCATTTTTGCAGAAATCGCGAAAAATAGTTGAACTAGCTCAAGAAGCTGAAGATATGCTCTCAATACGACAGACTGTTCCTTCAGGTAAATTACGGATAGATGCATCAACTCCCTTTTTGACTCATGTTATTGCCCCATTGATTCCACAATTTTATGCACTTTATCCGCAAATCGAACTTGAGATCCATAACTATGAAGGAATTACTAATCTGTTAGAAAAACGAATTGATGTAGCTTTTCGTATTGGAGTCCTCAAAGATTCTTCACTCAATGCCACCTTATTAGGTTTTAGTCGACAACGACTCGTTGCCAGCCCTGATTATCTTGAAAAATATGGCGTACCGGAAAGTATTGAAGAATTAAAACAACACTGTTTATTAGGCTTCACTCAACCTGATTCATTAAATATTTGGCCAATAAAAACTCATGATGGGGATTTATTTAAGATTTCACCTGATATTTCAGGCACTAGCGGCGAAGTTTTATTTCACCTTGCAGTTCAAGGTGCAGGCATTTTATGTTCAGCTGATTTCGTCACACTAGACGCTTTCGCTCGTGGTGAATTAGTACAAGTATTAGAAAAGAAAACCATTAAAACTCGCCAACCTATAAATGCCGTTTACTATCGTAACCAAGCTGTTTCACCACGCTTACGCTGTTTCATTGAATTTATAAAAAAATACTCAACAAAGATTGAACCACATTAATATTATTTATTTTTCCGTTCTTTTTGTTCAATACGTTTTTTAAATCCCGTTAACGTCATCCCTGTATGCCGTTTAAAATAGCGACATAAATAAGATGTATCTTCAAAGTTTAATTCATCCGCAATTTGCTTAATGGATAAATTACCAATTTCTAATAATGCCTTTATTTCTAGAATCACTTGCCTATCAATCAATACCTTTGGTGAGTCTTTAAAAAAACTTTGACTAATTTTAGATAAGTAAAATGGTGTGATCGACAATTGCTCCGCATAAAATTTCACTTCTTTATGCTGTTTACAGTAGGTCGTAATTAAGCCCCAAAAACGCCAGCACAGTTGCTCTTGGCGGCTTTTATTTTCTGGTTTGATAGAAGTGTGTTGTGCATGATTACTAATTTCTAAAAATAAATTTTGCAAATGATTTTTTAATTGTAATAGCCCATGACCACTCCAGTTAGACACGATAGTTAGAAGAATATATCTCCAGCTTTCAAATAGTGCAGCTTTTTCTAATGGCGTTGAAATCACAGGGAAGTCATTAAAAAAAGCAAAAAGTTGATGTGGTAATGCATAAGCAATTTCTACTGCTAGCTTTTTATCAATCAACCAATACTCCAAACGAAATTTGCGTGATTTGGCTTGTAGCATTGCAAAGGAATCATCGTACAAAACGATTATGTCGTTTTTTCGTACTGGATACCGTTTGAAATTAATATTGAATGTTGCATATCCTTGCTTGCACACACAAACCGCCACATAAGATGTTTTAATCGGTTTAAATTGCATTTTATCCATATGGCTTTCACCAATCCGAATGACTTCAGGCAAATCAATTTGATAATTTTTTAAATGCATCATGATCGTTGTACTTTAATTTGCACCATATCGCACTACCATAACAAATAAGTTGTTATAAGTACCTAAAATGAACAAGTTATGCCCTTATTTTATTTCTATAAATACCTAAAATAACTTTCAAGTTAGGAGATAGCGTAATGAGGAGATGATAAAATGGTACTTACAACAAATAGGTTAATATTGCGTCCTTGGCAAGAAACAGATGCCGCGGATTTATATTTCTATGCAAAAGATGAAAGAATTGGCCCAATCGCAGGTTGGCCTACTCACAAAAGCGAAGAAGAAAGTCTTTCTATTATCAAAAATATTTTTATGCGTGATGAAATTTACGCTGTGACGTTAAAAAATGAGAACCAAGCTATTGGCTTGATTGGTTTATCATTCAGCCATGAAAGTAATTTTCCTATTGGTGAAAATGACGCAGAAGTTAGCTATTGGGTTGGTGTACCGTTCTGGGGAAAAGGCATTATTCCAGAATCAATTAACGCCATCATTCACCATGCTTTCACTGATTTAAAATTAGATAATTTGTGGTGCGGTTACTTTCAAGGTAACGAACAATCTAAAATTGCTCAAGAAAAATGTGGCTTCAAATACTATGCAACTCTTGAACCACAATTTATTGAATTAATTGGCGAAACTAAAACAGAAGATATTAGTAAAATAACAGCTAAAGAGTGGCAAGCTCGACAGTAATATTTGATTCTATCTATACATATGGCCAACATTTATCTGTTTGGCCTTTTTCTTATTAATTTATTGTCACAACGTATTTCAAACTACATAAAATTATTCTACCGTGTTCCTATTAATGCTATGATTTTTCAACAATTATAAAATTCATATTTTCTCTCGGATCACAGGTAAACACATGCAGGACTATGGTATTTGGACCGTTATCACTCCCATTGTGACTATAATATTGGCGATATTAACTCGCCAAGTCATGCTTTCATTAATGTTAGGAATACTCGTTGGTTTTACTGTCATTCATGACCACAACGTATTATTAGGTGTACAAGGTACCGTTGATGGTATTATTGATACATTTTCATCTGCAGGAAATACGCGAACAATTGTCTTTATGGTTATGATCGGTGGGATCATGAGACTTGTTGTGGTTACAGGTGGCGTTCGTGCTTTAGTTCAGTTACTTACCAATAAGACAAAATTAATTAAAAACCGTAAATCTACTCAGTTGCTCGCCATTATCATTACTTCTCTTATTTTTATTGAAAGTTCAATTAACCAATTAGTCGCTGGAGCTTCAACTAAAAATCTCGCACGACAATATGGTGTTGCCCCTGAAAAAATGTCCTATATTATCCAAACTGCGTGTGTTTCTGTTTGTTCCTCTGCCATCATCAATGGGTGGGGAGCGGTAATAATGGGGTTAATTGGGGTACAAATTTCCCAAGGGCTGATTCAAGGCGAGCCTTTTGATATTTTAATTACGTCGATTGGTTACAATTTAATGGCGTGGTTATCCATTATAACGATCCTATTCTATGTATTTACTAATATTTCATGGGGTCCCATGAAAAAAGCAGAAGATACATACCAACAAAATTTTATTGCTGGGAACATTTCTCAATTACAACGTCAGGATAACGAAGAAGAGATTATTGACCACCCTAATGCTCATTCTTCATTAAATTTCTTTATACCTATTTTATCTACAGTATTAATGGTCCCTATCGCACTATATATCACAGGTGATGGTGACTTTAGTAAAGGAAGCGGTTCGACATCCGTATATTGGGGAGTCATGTTTGGTACTATGGTATCTTTCTGTTGGTTTATCGGTCGACGGTTACTAAATATTGATGCTTTCTTTAAAGAATTGTTTATCGGTTATGCCAATATGCTAAAAATTAGCTCCATTATGATTTTAGCATTTTTAATGGGTAATGTTTCTGCTGAGTTAAATACAGGTGCTTATATTGCTGAAGTCACTCAAGGCGTTATGGCCCCAGGTTTTTCTATTGGTTTTATCTTTATAATTAGCGCCATTATGTCTTTAGCAACAGGCACCTCTTGGGGTACTTTCGCAATAATGATCCCTATCGGAGTTCAATTAGGTTTATCTGTAGGAATGCCTGTGGAATATATGATTGGTGCAGCAATTTCTGGCTCAATATTTGGCGATATGACCTCTCCAATTTCTGCGGATGCTATTGTTGCATCAATGGCGACAGACTGCGAACATATTGAGCATATTCGAACACAGATGCCTTATGCACTAGTGACTGCCAGTATTGTTCTTGCTATTTACCTTTACCTTGGTTTCTCTTATTAATTATTGGGAATTTAGATGTCTCTTCAACAACGACTAGCACAGTTTGCAAAAATAGATTTACTTAACGCATCGACTCCGCTTAATCGATTGAATAATTTATCGCGTAAGTTTGGTCGTGAGATTTATATAAAGCGTGATGATATGACTCCCCTTGCCATGGGGGGAAATAAACTGCGTAAACTAGAATTTTTAATGGCTGATGCATTAGCCAAAAAAGCAAAAATTATTGTTACTGCGGGGGCAATTCAATCAAACCATGTCCGCCAAACAGCCGCAGTTGCCGCTATGCATGGGCTTGAATGCGTTGCATTGTTAGAAAATCCAATTTAAAGCGATAATCCTAACTTTCTTCATAATGGTAATAAATTATTAACTGATTTATTTGCCACTCGTTGTGTTATGTGTGACGAACTAACCGATCCGCAATCTCAACTGGAAGAATTAATAAAAACACTTTCTCTTAAAGATGCCTATATTGTCCCTGTTGGAGGGTCAAATGCATTAGGTGCCTTAGGCTATATTCAATGTGCTATTGAAATAGCTCAGCAGAAGCCAGAACATATAGAATTTGACAAAGTTATTGTTGCCTCCGGGAGTGCCGGAACGCATGCAGGGCTTGCCATTGGCTTGCAAGAACTATTACCACAAAGCCAAGTAATTGGTGTCACCGTTTCAAGAAAACAACAAGACCAAGCCCCTAAAGTTGAAAAATTGCAATCCGAACTGGCTCAATGGCTGGATCTAACTAAAACACCCAAAGTACAACTATGGGATAACTTCTTTACCCCCATGTACGGAATGCCAAACCAAAAAGGCCTCGCAGCAATCAATTTATTAGCGAGGCAAGAAGGTATTTTATTAGACCCAGTTTATACCGGTAAAGCCATGGCTGGATTAATTGACTACTTAGAAAACTCTGAAGAAAAAACCCCCATTCTATTTGTTCATACAGGTGGAGCCCAAGCGTTATTTGCTTACTCAGATATTAGCCAAACAATTAAATAATCATCATCAGATAAAAGGGCTAAATAGTCCTTTTATCTTCTCTCTAATACCAAAAATGCTCTATTTTTCCTCTTCTATGACATTTATCAATTGATTGCTATACACTGATAAAGCACAGGAGAAAACATTTATGAACCAAGTTCCCCATATACTAAGAAAAGCAACGAAACACGACGCGTTATTGCTACATAAAATAGGTACGGAAAGTTATTTGCATCATTTTGCTACATTATGGAATAGCCAAAATGAACTTAACTCATATTTAAATCAAGAATACAGCACAACTAAAATCACTGAAGACCTTAATCAACAGCATATTGATTGGTATGTTATTGAAAATAGGAGCCCAATCGGTTTAGTAAAACTAACCTATCACTCCTGTATACCTGAAACTAATTTAGTTGGTACTTTGTTAAATAAGCTTTACTTTTCTCCTGGCGCTACAGGTAAAGGTTATGGAAAAACCGTATTTAAATTTATTGAAGCGCTCGCAAAACAACAAGGTGACTCTTTGCTATGGCTAGATGTTCTCGCAAGTAACACTCGAGCAATGGCATTTTATCAGTCAAACGATATGCATATTCTAAAAGAAATGTTATTTACAAGCGAAACACAGAAATCTCTTGAATATATTATGAGCAAAACACTTTAACTGAATATATTGTAACTATAGGATATTCATGAAAAATACAATTCTTATTACTGGTGCGACAGGCCAGGTTGGTCATTACCTTATCCAATCATTACAGAACAAAGGCTATCATGATATTGTTTTAGCGGTTAGAGATCCTGCTAAGTTGAAAAACACACCTTATCGAACTGTTGTTATGGATTATGATAAGCCAGATACTATTGAAACCGCTTTACAGGGTATAGATTCCGTTTTCATGATGACGGGCTATACCATTGATATGCTTGTACAAAGTAAGGTCTTCGTTGATATTGCAAAAAAATCGGCCGTGAAATATATCGTGCACTTAGGTGCCTGTGGGGACGATAGCGCTCAAGTGGCCCATTGGGCATGGCACCAGCTTATTGAACGCTATATTGAATGGTCAGGAATACAATTTACTCACCTTCGCCCCGAATCTTATATGCAAAACTTACTGGGTTATCAAGGAGATGAAAACTTACAAAAAGGTGTCTTGCGCTCTTATTTTGGCAATGCAGTACTCAGTTGGGTAGACTGTGCCGATGTTGCTGAACTAGCGGCTTATTGCTTACTTAACCCGCAACAGCATGCAAGCCAAATTTATCGTCTTGGTTATGAAGACAAAAACTACACACAAATAGCTGAATTATTAACAGAACAATTGGGGATCCCTTTCAGCTATCAGGCAGAAAATCCCAATGAGTTTTGGCAACATGCCGTTAAAAATAATTTAGAACTCGCTTATATGAAAAGTATCTATGACCATTATGTCGCTTTTACCAATGGGGAATTAGACCGTTCAGGAATAATTTTTGATAATTTTCAAACTATAACGGGTAAAGCGCCAACATCACTAAAAGAATTTATTTTAAAACATCAAGAAAAATTCAAATAAACTTAAAATAGGCCTCTAATTTGGCCTATTTTTATATTATTTTTTATTCGCAATAAGTATTCTCCAAAAATTAATATTCCGCCGATAAAGGTCACTGTACTGAGTAGTTCATTAAGAAATAGAGTTCCCACAATAACCGCACTCAGCGGATTTAGTGCAATAAATACCCTTGCACCCGCAGCCACTAATGGTGAACCCCCTTAGCCCACCAGTTAAGCGTAGTATTGCTTTTGCTGTTATTAACGAGAACCAAGCATCACCGGCAACAAAGGCATTTTTACAAATTGCCAAAAAACTATATTCGTGATCAGTCAGTGCTATTCAGCAATTGGTAAGTGATTACGTATAAATATTGCTCGTTTGGGTAAATCTCTTTGATAAGCGCTTTCAACGTCTCTAGACTCATGGCTTCTTGCTTAGCGTGGTATTCAGAAATGTCATCATAAGAAATGGGCTCTACCGACAATATTTTAATATCAGTATAATATTCACCTGTTTCCAGCGCGTATACCTTCACAATAGTCCCAGGAACATAATCGCTCTCGCTTTTATCACGGATAGTGATAATTTTTTTACCGGAAACCACCAGTGGAAGTAAACGCTCAAAAAAGGTTATCGTGTCTGGGGCGTTATTCATAATAATTCTCTTATTTTTATGCAATGTCTTTTCTAGGAAGACCTATTTTCTTATAAACCCAATAAATTGCAATAAAATGGTTCTTTTCGTGCTTTCAATTATACGAATACTATAGCGATCATTGCGTTTTATATACAATCAAGCCATAAAAATATTATCTACTACTATAAATTGAGTATACATAATGGATAACAATGAAAATTTGTTCTATCAACAAGAACACTATTTTTGGTCTGCAATATGTGCAAATGTAGTGAAAATCAGCAACCAAACTAGTGCTTACTTTTCTGAGCTACCATTGCCTATATTTAATTATATTTACCTCCACCAAGGTGCGCTCATTTCAGATTACGAGAAGGCTGAAATGCTGTTCAAACAACAAGCTAAGCCTTATGTCCTTGTTGTTCATGGCCAAATACGTTCTCTATTTGAGTCAGAAATAGTAACACGGGGGTTAATCTATGATGGTGAATCAACCGCAATGATTTTACCGCAAGACGTTTTATCTCAGTACAATTCACCACCGCAGCTTAATGCGGCTTTTCAGGTTGTGTTCAGCAATAATCAACTCAAGGATTGGGCTCAGCCGTTAATTACAGCATTCCCTGTCGATTCTGATACAGATGAAAGTGACTCAACTGTTACTGACGAGTATATTCGTTATCACCAAAGAGCACTTGATAAACAAACTAATATGGTGCATTTAGTCTTATTTGCAGATCAGCAACCAGTCTCAACCTTAACTATGACATTTAATAATGAAACAGCTCGACTTGATGATATTGGTACTGATATTCAATACCAAGGTAAAGGGCTCGCGACTTCACTTATTAAACATGCGCTATACCTTTGCCATCAACAAGGGGTTAAACAGTGTGTATTAGAGTCATCCAGTGAAGGGTTATTTATCTACAAAAGACTGGGTTTTGTACCTATATTTAATTACTACAGCTATATTTCGGAATGATTTTATTAAATGCATCTTAATAAATAAGGTGCATTTTACTTTACCTAAAAAAATAAGGCTCTAGTATAATCGCTAATAGCAACACTCCACCACCAATATTAATGTATTTTCGTAATGTTGAGACGCTCAGGGAGGAAGAAGAAATAATTAAAGCGGAGCAAGAAAACAGCAGCCATAAAGCCATCATGATAATATGGATAAGTGATAATACAAGAAAATTAGCAAGTGACGGGTCAGCTCCTGCATATTTTGAAACAACGACTAAATATAAAATAATCGCTTTTGGGTTAAGTAAATTAGCTAAATAAGCATCTTTGACCGTAATT
Source organism: Providencia sp. PROV255 (assembly GCF_028478065.1). Taxonomy (NCBI): domain Bacteria; kingdom Pseudomonadati; phylum Pseudomonadota; class Gammaproteobacteria; order Enterobacterales; family Morganellaceae; genus Providencia; species Providencia sp. PROV255. The sequence goes on from NZ_JAMPMI010000008.1 coordinate 78,915, forward strand.
TTTTTTATTTCTTGAGAGCTTTCTCTTTTACTGGTATTAATTCCTGAAATGATCAATGAAATAGCAAGATACAATAGATATAATGTACCTAAAATACCAATTAAATTCATTACCCACTGGTAAGAAACCAGTATTTTACTTAAACCAATTCCAACTAAAAAACCATGAGTTAAAATGCCTAATCCCGTTCCAATAATAGGTATAAACAGTCCTCTAATACCTTGGTTTAACACACTATTTAAAGCAATCGCAAAGCTTGCTCCCGGTGACACGACAATAGGGAATAATATAACGATAAAGCCGAGTATATCCACTTTATTTTGTCACCGTTTGGTACCAATGTTGAATATCTGTCACAATTTGTTCAGTATGTAACTGCCCATCTTTATCTTTAAAAAAATGGTCTAAATCTTGATATGCTCGGTAGCTGACATGGGGATTACGAATTTGTTTCATCATATTGTCTGTACCATGAGCATCCACGTTGGTATCCGCCATCGTTTGTATCACCAAATGTGGAGTTTTAACTGACTGGATAAGTTTTAAATTGTCAATGGTGAGCATCTCATACCACCATTTCGGGCCATGGCCGCTGACAAATTGGTCGTTATTTAATTGCTTTTGTTTTACCGCTTCTGCAAATTGTTTAAAACCTTCTTTTGAGTTAGCAATTTCTTCTTTAGGTGTATTATTTTCAATACTATACAGAACATCATTAATAAAATATTGTCCGCCGACATTCAATGCAACGGATGCGGTTATAAAATTTTCTTGTGCAACAATTAAATTAGTTACCAGTGCACCTTCACTTCCGCCTAATAGCACTATGTGTTGATAATCATTTTTTAATTGTTGTAATACTGCTACATAATTATTGGCGCGTTCTAATGGCGAGTCTTTCGACATATAGTCAACAGGACACTCTTCTTCCGAAGCTTCTTCATCATTAGCCCCCACTAGGTTGTTTAACCCTGTTTTTTCAACTAATAAAATATCATTATCAGGAAATACCACACCGAAATTTTTCAGCATGTTTGGATTATTAATGACGCTTTTACAATCAGAGCCTTGTAATAGAACTAATAAATCCTTTGATTTTTCGGCTTGTTTTTGGATTAAGTAATAGTTTATTTCTTTTCCTGCAAAGTGCATGGTTTGCATATTCACAGATAAATCCTGAGCAAATACACCCAATGAATAAAGTGAAAGTAACAAGGTAGTCATTTTTAATTTCATCGCGCACTCATCATGTCTATAAGGGCCTTTCGAAGATATTATATTGATTTTTTTATAACAAATAGCACCTAAAATGCCCTCATGATACAAGATAAAAGTTAGACATGTGGCCTATGCTTGTGCAATCTTTATTGCCATATTAGTAAACAAGTCAGTCGTTTGTTTATTCAATTCTGTTGTCATAACTAAGATTGAAATTTGTTCACAATTGGCAATCTTATACCTCGCAACTCCAGGTAATTTGTCTGCGGTTACCCCCATAATGACTTGATTACTGCGTTCAAAAAGGATTTTCTTAAATTTAGATTCTTCATAATCAAATATCGAAACCCCCATTTGTGGATCTAAAGCACAGCCACCAATAAAGCATTGGTCAAAATGGATTTGATTGATTTGATTCACTGCAGAAATATCAATACTCGCGCCAACTTGACGGTTTAATTTTCCACCAATTAAAATCACTTCACATAGTGGCTTCTTCATTAGTTCTAATGCTATTGATGGGGAATGAGTCACAACCGTCAATGATAGTTCCGAAGGTAAATAACGAGCGATTTCTAAGTTAGTTGAACCTGAGTCAATAAAAATACAGGTATTTTGTTTGACTAGTTTATTGCAAGCCTTCGCTATTTTGATTTTTTCATCTTGGTTTTGTGTCGTTCTCTGCTCGAATGTGCCCTTTTCCTCAAGCATACTGACCGCACCGCCATGGACTCGACGACAAACGCCTTCTTGTGCTAATTCATTTAAATCCCTGCGAATAGTATGCTCTGATACTTGCATTTCACGGGCTAACGTCGTGCAAACCACACGCCCTTCATCTTGTAGTAACTGGCGAATTTTATTTTGCCTTTGTTCTGGAAAAGCGACATAATCGAGCATACACTTCCTCATTAACTTTTTTAGCAATCATAATCGAGCAAGAAAAGATGTCAAACACTATCTTGTTCAAGCACTCGAGGACAACTAAATGACACACTCTCAGTTACCAGATAGCTTTTTCTTACATGAACTTGCCAATACTGCCGGTAAAATTTCTCTTGAATACTATCGAGCAAATGAACTTAGTGTTATTGAAAACAAACCCAAAGCCAACTATCGCTTCGATCCAGTCACTCAAGCGGATAAGCTCGCAGAAAAAGCCATGCGAGAACTGATATCTAAACATTATCCAACGCATTCTATCATGGGTGAAGAATATGGAATAACGGGTACAGGTCCCATTCAATGGGTACTTGACCCCATCGATGGAACCCGCCCTTTCCTTTGTGGACTCCCTTTATGGGCAAACCTGATAGGCCTAACTGAGCATGGCAAAGCGGTCATGGGAATGATGAGCCAACCCTATATTGGTGAACGCTTTTGGGCAGACCAACACGGAAGCTGGACCAGTAGCTCTCACGGACAATATCGCTTATCTACTCGCAAACACGTCAAACTCGAACAAGCCATCTTGCATACCACATCACCTGAACCTATTGCCGCACGATCAGACATTCATTTTATGGCGCTAGAGAAACAAGTATTAATGACTCGCTATGGGGGAGAATGCTATGCAATGGCAATGCTAGCAGCGGGTAGAATCGATATTTGTGTCGAATTCGCACTGGAACCTTATGATATTGTTCCATTAATCCCTATTATAGAACGTGCTGGTGGCATAGTTACTACATTGGATGGCAGCCGAGCTGAAGCAGGTGGTGCCGTTGTAGCAACGGGTTGCCCATATCTTCATGAACAAATTCTGACTATCTTAAATACAGGTAGTTAATTTTATCTTTTTAAGAAGCCCTATAAAATGCAATCTACTCAACAAGTTAATAGCCATGTTTCCTTAATACCCGCTAAAAGGGAGCAAATTTCTACTCGAATTATTTTTTTTATTGCTGGTTTTGTTACCGCGGCCTGGGCAGCCATTGTTCCTTATGTCAAACTTAACACAGGAGCAAATGATGCCACCCTTGGCATGCTATTATTATGTTTCGGTGGAGGGGCACTTATTGCTATGCCGGTGACCGGAGCATTAGCGGCCAAGTATGGCTGCCGCCGCTTAATGGTTTTTTCCACTATCGCCTTTTGTTTGTTGTTCCCCATTTTATCTTCTTTATCGCAAGTTAACTTTATCATCGTTGCCTTATTATTTTTTGGAATTTTCATTGGCTTAACAGATTGCGCGATGAACATTCAAGCTGTTATTGTTGAAAAGTCATCCGACAAGCCAATTATGTCTGGTTTTCACGGTTTTTATAGTGTCGGGGGTATAGCAGGTGCAGGTACCATGAGTTTGATCTTGCTACTTGGCGTTTCCGCGACAATGGCATCAATGATTATTTCAATTGTTGCGGTGGTTCTATTAGCGGCTTGCTATAACGGTTTAATCCCCTACGCTAACGCCCCAACTGGCCCCCTTATCGCTATCCCGAAAGGCATTGTTTTAGTTATTGGGATTGTCTGTTTTGCCGTTTTTCTTGCTGAAGGCGCAGTTCTTGACTGGGGAGCTGTATTTCTAATTGAACACCATGGATTAAAAGAAACTTTAGGCGGTTTAGGTTTTGCGGCTTTCGCCACAACCATGACTATTGGCCGATTACTGGGCGACAAAATTGTTATACGAGTCGGTTCTGCTCGTGTCGTATTTTTAGGTGCTTTGCTCGCTTGCCTTGGTTTTGTTATTGCTGTTTTATCTCCTCATCTCATATTTGCCATCATAGGTTTTGCATTAGTCGGTGCGGGTTCATCTAATATAGTACCGGTGATGTTTTCTGCTGTAGGGAAGCAAAAAACGATGCCAGAGGCTCTTGCCGTACCTGCAATTTCAACTTTAGGCTATTTAGGTATTTTGGCTGGACCTGCAGCTATTGGTTTTGTTGCTTTTCAATTGTCCTTGGCAACTGCATTATTATTAATTTCTGCATTATTAGTTATTATTGCTTTTGTAACTCGTTTTATCCGTGTGTAATTTTTTGAATCTCTTAAGGCTACTGCATTGTAGCCTTATGCTCCGTTTTTCCTCATCGATTGTTCGTATCTGATAAAAATGGAAACAATCGTGCTCTATTTATAGATTTCATGTATATAATTATTCATTAAACTATTAAAATTCCATCTGATTTTTCTGCTAGTGACTTCCATATATACTGAGGCTAAATGAACCCTACTCATAAAAAAAAGATTATCATTATTGGTGCTGGCGCGGCTGCGCTTATGTAATCGCTTAATGTTGAATTACCTGTTAGCTCCTCTCCCTCTATCATTGCGCACATCAATGATTCTATCGAACAAACATTGGTTCAACATATCATTTCAACACCACAAATGGAGCTACGACCAGCAGGTTCAGGTAAAATACTCTGTGCTGAAGATTATATTAGCGAAAAGCCCGAGCACAGTGCAGTGGCTATCGCACAAAACGCCCTTACAACGATTAAAAATTCATTTATAGGTAGTAACACGTTAAATCTTGAAAACGCTTTCATAGGAATGCGACCTATGCCTAAAGATGAGATGCCAATTGTCGGAAAAGTTGCTGATTTTGAAGGTTTATATATTATCAGTATGCACGCTGCGATTACGCTAGCGCCTTTGATATGCCAATTGGCTCAAGATGAAATCTTGCATGGAATAGAACAAGCCGCATTAGGCCCATATCGATTAACTCGTTTTGTATCAGGTAACTGACAAATGAATATTCCGTTGTACTATTTAAGACATTATCAATCGATTGAAAAAACATTTTGGACATCTATTTGTGAACATAGTATCCAGATTGCACAACACACAATTTGCTATTTAACGCCCCTTAATTCGCCGGTGTTTAACTTCATTTATTTGCAGCCTGACTCGACCAGTCACGCCTTTATGCAGGCTCACAACCTGTTTGTTTCACAGAAGAAAAACCATACTTTAGTGATCCCCGAAGAGATGCTCCAACAGGTGGTAACTGAGGCTGAGTCACTAGGTTACAAACGTGACAGCGTCACTACCGCAATGGCGTTGACTTTAGCAAAACAAAATGAGGTTGAACTGCCTGATAACCAAGTCGATATCGTCTTAGCGAATCACGATTTGTCTTTGTGGGCTAAGCCACTTGTTTCCGCATTTTATCTATCTGAAGAGCACGACCAGGTTATTAAAGAATATGTGCGTTATCATGAGGATGCTTTGCAACAAGGCGCACCACAATTTCACCTTGTGTTGCTCGTCAACGGAGAACCAGCGACCTCAATGACCGTAACAATTGAAGGAACGTTAGCCCGTTTTGATGATATTGGTACTGAGCCAAGCCATCAAGGTAATGGCTATGCATCACAACTCATTGATTATGCTTTAGCATTTTGCCGCCAGCAAGGTGTAGAGCACTGTTTCCTTGATGCTTCAGAAGCAGGATTTGACCTGTATAAAAAATTTGGTTTTGTGCCATTATTTCGTTACATCAATTATGTCTGGTGCAAATAATTTAAAGCAATAGTGTTATTTGTAGAGGCATCTAATCTGGGATCATTGTTCATACAATGGTTCCAAATTCAGTCATTTCCCGATCAACCCTAGTGACAAAATTGTCTGATGTTTACATATGAAAATTAATATTATTGGCACTAGTGGCAGCGGTAAAAGTACCCTTTGCCAGCAACTTTCTTTGTTATTAAATGTCCCTTCTATTGAGTTAGATAGCTTATATTGGCTAGCAAATTGGCAAGGTTCTTCAGATGATGAGCTTAACCAGAAACTCGCCGCTACATTAGATAAAGCGGTATCTGGATGGATTCTTGATGGCAACTATACACGGACTCAACCCATTAAATGGAAAGAAGTCGACATGGTGGTTTGGTTGGATTACTCCTTGCCTCGAACCCTTTATCAGTCGATTACACGCACATTAGCGCGCATTCGTTCTGGACAAGAGCTGTGGGAAAATACGGGCAATAAAGAATGTTGGAAAAATGCCTTTTTCAGTCGCGATTCGATAATTTTGTGGCTGCTAAAGACTTACTATCCAAATAAGAAAAGAAACCTAAGTCATATGGTAAATTTCAATTTACGCCATATTCAGTTTGTTCGGCTCACCTCACCAAAAGAAACAAACTTATTTTTACAACAGATGAAGGCTCAAGTTCAGAGTAAATAAACATCTCGGTAGTCATAAAAACTACCGAGATAGTATTATCTCAGCGATTAAAGCTCATTACATGCCGTTTTCAACATCGCCGTTTGTTGAAATTTTTCAATTCCTAACTCAATTAAGCGGCTAATTAATTGCTGATAGGTCATACCGCCTTGCTGCCATAGTTTAGGGTACATACTGATATTCGTAAAACCAGGCAATGTGTTGATTTCATTGATAACAACGTCATTATTTTCTGTTAAGAAAACATCCACACGGGACATTCCATAGCAATTTAATGCACGATATGCTGATAAAGCAATCTCACGAATTTTATCACTCACCGCTTCATCTAATTGTGCAGGAGCAACGACCGATGCGCCATTCTCATCAATATATTTGGTATGGTATGCATAAAAACTATCGTGCAACACGATTTCACCACAAGGACTGGCAAGAGGCGCTTCATTACCTAATACTGCGCACTCAATTTCACGCCCTTTTACTGCGCTTTCAATAAGGACTTTCGTATCAAATAAAAAGGCAAAATCCAGTGCCGAGTCAAATTCTGATTCAGTGCTGACTTTGCTGATCCCAACAGATGAACCTTGATTTGCCGGCTTAATAAATAACGGTAAACCTAATTGTGCCACAGTGGCTTCATATTTCGTTGTTGCGCGTTCATTTTTAAACACCGTAATAAACGGGGCGATATTTAAGCCTGCGTCTCTAAGTAATCTTTTGGTAACGTCTTTATCCATACAGGCCGACGAACCTAAAACCCCCGGCCCGACAAACGGTAAATTCGCCATACGCAATAAGCCTTGCAGTGAACCGTCTTCACCTAAGTTACCGTGAACAATAGGGAAAATAACATCAATTTGCGGCAATGGCTTCGTATCTTCAAGCGAAATAAATTGTTCTCGCGTTTTTCCCGGAACAAGTGCAATGCTACGTTTTGGTGTATTCAAGGCAATACGAGACGGGTCATCACCATGCAATAAATAATCAGATTCGTTATATTCATGCCATTGCCCTTCTTTATTGATTCCCAAAAGGCATACATCAAATTTATTGCGATCTAATCCATTGATAATATTTTTAGCGGACTGTAGCGAAACTTCATGTTCTGTTGATCGACCACCAAAAATAACACCTACTCGTATCTTGCTCATTATTTGCTCCGACATAAAACACCAAACCTAGCAGAGAAATATAGCACGCAAAGAAATGGTTATGACATAAATTATTTATTTTTCATTAGGGTTCGCTGGCTTTATAATCAAACCTTCTTTTTTTGATAGGTAATTATCTTCCGTCAATCAGGGTTTCAATACTGATATTCACCTGCTCTATTAGCCACTGGATAAAAATAGCTGCTGCACTGCCCTTTTCAATAGGTTTCGATGACAATAAATAATATGCAGAACTATCTTCAATGAAACCATATGGTGCGGCTAATTGCTTTGATTGTACTTCATCCGCAACCATCAAAAATGATGCAAGCGCTGCTCCTTGCCCCGCCAATGCAGCTTGAATGCACAAGTAAAAGTGCTCATATGTAATAGTTTTACTATTTGGAAGAGTAACTTTTTTTATATTCTGCCAAGTTGTCCATGCATTGGGTCTAGATGTCGTCGACAGTTGTGGTATATGAGCAAAGTTTTTCTTAAGATCAAGTCCAGGCCGAACCACAACCCCCATGCGTTCTGAACAAACTTTTACTGCAAAAAGATTGTCATTCCATTTAAAATCATTACGCCTCAATGCTAAATCAACGTTCGCTTTTGTAAAATCAATAACACCACCTGCGGCAACTAGATGTACCGTAATATGAGGATATTGTTGATAAAAATGCGTAAGTCGAGGAATTAACCACTTCATTGCAATTGTTGGTTCACAAGACAAGCTAACAACATTAGGAAACGTGCTACTTTTTATCTTTTCAACACCGTCTTTAAGCTGTTCAAATATCGAACTAGTTGTTTGTAACAATATTTGCCCGTTAGCCGTTAAAAAAACAGCTCGGTTCCTTCGTTCGAATAACTCAACACCAAGATATTCTTCTAATAAACGAATTTGTCGGCTAATCGCACTATGAGTCACATTTAGCTCTTTTGCTGCCTTCACAAAACTGCCTGCTTTCGCAGCAGTATCAAAAAAACGTAATGATGTTAACGGTGGTAGTTTCATATATATAGGTAACAAAAACTGACAGATTTGCGTCAGGATAAATCGCTTTTTAGTTTTATTCAATCCATTGATAATAAAAACAATAAATAAACAAATTATTTCAAAGTAAATACATTTTTAGTCTGTTTCTATTACCTTTCAGGAAATTAATATGAATGAAGTTATTGCAGTTGCGACCATCACCATTTTAGCCGTAATTAGTCCAGGGCCTGACTTCGCTATGGTAACTCGCAATAGTTATACCTATGGCATTAAAACAGGCTTATTGTGTGCGCTAGGTATCGCTATTGGGGTACAGGTTCATGTGTTCTATACCGTTTTTGGTATCACGCTGGTCATCATGAATTCACCAACATTATTCTTAATAGTTAAACTTATTGGTGTAATTTACTTGGTGTATATCGGATTTAAATCATTAACAAATAAAGTAAAAATATCCTCAAATAACGCAGTATCAAGGCCATTATCTGCCTTAAACGCTTTTAAAAATGGTTTTTTGACGAATGCTTTAAACCCAAAAACCATGTTTTTTGTAGTTTCTGTGTACAGCCAAGTTATCAGTACACAGAACTCAATTTGGTTAAATTTAAGTTATGGCCTATTTATTTCTTTCGCTCATTGGCTTTGGTTTAGTCTAATTGCTATTTTCTTTGCGACACCCGTAGTACGAAACAAAATTCTTAACTACCAATTTATTATGGATAGAACAATTGGTGCACTACTCATTCTATTGGGACTATCTTTATTATTCTTTAATATAAATTAATCTTGTACTTACATTCCTACCCATGTCCACATTCATGATAACTATTTACCCTGCAACCGATAATATTCATTGACCACTTTCGCCAACTCAATCACGTCGGCTGGAATATTGAGTTTGGCGAGCGCCTCAAATGGCACCCATTCAAATGGTGCAAAAGGCGGTTGTGATGAAGGCAATAACTCACATAAATAAATCATATCAATATGCCAATGGTTACCTTTCTTTTTATCGACAATAAACTCTTTCAAGATAGCGATAGGCAACGGCAGTACTTGTGTATGGGATGAATCATGGATTTGTGATGCAAACGGGAAACCACAACTGACTACTTGGCACTCTAACCCAGTTTCCTCAAGAACTTCTCGAAAAACAGCATGCTGTGGCTCTTCATTCACTTCGATGTGGCCCCCCGGAGGTAACCAAAAATCAAGCTTTTGATGTTCGTGTAATAAAAATTCACCATGCTCATTACGGATCATTGCTGTTGCCGTAAAATGTTTAACTTCCTCGTTCATCCTATCATTGCCCTTTTTTCCATTTTACTATTTCTACGTTGTATTTTTATTTTCGAGCTTAACACCTCGCGGCCTTCCAGTCATAAGGCATTAACTCTGCTAATGTCACTTGCGTATTTTCATTGACTGCAACAATAGCTTTAATGACTGAGATGCTAACTAGATATACACGCCAGGCATGCAAACACTATACCGTCAAACGGGCAAGGAAGACACTAAACGGAAGCTAGTGAGTGGGTAACAGTGATAAAAAAATAGCCAGCGCTTGGGCCGGCTATTTCTGATAAAACTATTATGCGGTTAGTGCAAGTTTTGCTCCAAACATCAAGAATACAGCGCCAATACAACTATTAGATAATTTAGATAGCTTTTTATTATGTTTAACCATATTCGTTACGGCAACCGCGCCAAAAATCAATAGTGATAAATAAATCATGCTACAGGCTTCTAAAATGGCGCCAAGAATAAAAAATGGCACCCCCGCGCTTGGGTAAGCTGGATCAATGAATTGGATAAAAAATGAAACATAAAAAATGATCATTTTAGGGTTTAGTAAACTTAAAAAAACGGCTTTTTTATAGGTACCCTTGGTTTCTAAAATAATTGAATCAACATCACCTGTATTTTCTTTCTTATGTAACACGCCATATAAGGTTTTAATCCCTAAATAAAATAAATATGCCGCCCCTGCGTATTTTATAACACTAAAAAAGATAGGCGATGTTTTTACTAAAGACGCAACCCCTAAAAATGATAGAAAAATGAGCATAGCATCTCCTGTAAAGACACCTAATGCTGCTTTATAACCATTTTTCACACCATATTTCGCACTGCTAGTTAAGACAAATAAAGAATTAGGGCCTGGTACCAATGTAATAAAAATAACACCGATAAGATAAGTCCATAAGTTTGTAATACCGAGATTTTCAAGCATAGGAAACCCGCTAACTCAATAAAAATTATAACAAAAAATTCACATCATTTCTTTATATTTATTATGATACAGACTTTATTCACTCCATAAAAGATATCACTAATGAATAATGCAAATATAAAATATAATTTCAATAAATCAAAATAATCTGGCTTTATAGCAATGAAGCAACATACCTAACAAGAACAATAAACCACGCAAACCAACTTAATCAGAAGCGGACTACAAACACCTAGCAAGACAGTGATTAATGCCAGTATTTGTTAATAACAAAGAATTTAACACCACAAAAACAAATGGAATAGTAATAGTGATTTGAGTGAGGTTTCACGTTATAACATAAATGTCGGTGCTATTTAAAAGTAACGTTGGATAAAAACTGTATAAAATTAAAACACCTCATTTAATAGCAAGCTAAGATTATTTTCTTTTAACATTTTATTAAAAAATATTGAGTTATTAATCATTATTATTTTAGGAATTCCATGGAAAGCGCTAACTATTTTCATCTAGAGGAACTCAACGGCCTTGAAATGATCAAAGCCCGTTATCATCAACAAAAATTTTCTCGCCATAGTCATGAAGGGTTTTGCATTGGTGTTATCGAAGAAGGCGCACAACAATTTTTCCGTACTGGCGAAAACCACTACGCGCCTAAAGGGGATATAATTTTAGTTAATGCCGATGAAATTCACACTGGCTCATCAGCAATGGAAAATGGCTGGTCTTATCAGGCTATTTACCCTACTCCAGAACTTTTTACCCAACTCACACTCGGTTTAACAACAGAGCACCAAGGGCTGGTACCCTGGTTTCCTATTGCAGTGATACAGGATGCAGGGCTTAGCGCCCAACTCCGCTTATTGTTTAATCTATTACCTCAATCAGGTAATACCCTTTTCAAGGAAACCTTGTTGTTATCCTCTTTAAGTTGGCTAACCTTACGTTACAACCGCACTAAAATTGAATTAACAGAAATAACACCCGCAAAGCAACGCATAGAACAAATTTGTGACTTGCTCATCAACACCTGCGAACAAGAACATTCATTAAGCCAATTAGCCGAAATATCAGGTTTTAGCCAATGGCACTTTCTACGACAGTTTAAATTGCATACAGGGATTACACCACACGCATTCTTAGTACAAGCCCGCTTACACAAGGCAAAAAAACTGTTATTAGCAGGAAATACGCCTGCAGAAGTCTCAAACCAATGCGGTTTTTCCGACCAAAGTCATTTCACTCGACATTTTAAACAGGCCCTTGGAGTTACCCCTGGGAATTTTATTCGGCATCGGATCGGTGAAAAGAGCAATTTTATTCTATCTACTAATATTTAATATCTTTAAAATCAATCAAATTATAAAAGTGTTCATAATTACAACAAGGTTAGTTTAAATGGCATCACAACAAAGTAACCAATGGCAAAAAGCGATGATGACAGGAGCTGTTCATACCGCTCCTCTTAATCTTGCTGTTATTCCATGGGGGGTATTAGCAGGTTCAATGGCGGTCGAAACAGGTCTCGATTTCTGGCAAAGTGTGGCGATGTCTGCAATGGTATTTGCAGGCGCAGCACAGTTAGTCACCCTTGGATTGCTAAATTCAGGTGCGGGCTATATCACGATTGTTATCTCTGTTTTTTTTATCACTTCTCAGCACTTACTTTATGGGCTGACATTACGCCCTCAAGTTAAAGACTTTACAACGCCCCAGCGCCTTAGTATCGGCTTTTTATTAACAGATGAATTATTTGCGATTAGCGCAGCTAAACGCCAAAGTTTAAGTTTTCCCTATCTCTTTGGTGCTGGGTTTAGTTTTTATATCGTTTGGTTAATCGCCAGCCTTTGTGGGATTGCGATGGCCAATATTGTGGGCGATTTGAGCCGCTTACATCTCGATTTTTCTGTGGTTGCAACTTTGCTTGCAATCGTCGTTCCACTAACAAGAAAAATAAGTACGCTTTGTGGTGTTATTTTTTCACTCGTTGTCGCCATCGTACTTTCAATGTACTCCTTTAGTAGTGCTATTGTTATCGCTGGTGTGGGTGGGATGTTTGTATCGGTGGCCGTTTCACGTTTATTGAAGGAGGAAAAATGATTTGGCTTTTAATTATTACCTTAACAGCAGTTGTTTTTACTCTACGTTATATTTTCCTAATACCACAGTTACCAATACGTCTGCCCCTCGTGGTTCGTCAAGCACTAGGGTACTCAGCGCCTTGCTTGCTAACCGCAATTTGTGCCCCTGTTATCCTATTAGAAAACCATAATCTACGCTCCTTCCCAGATAATCCTTATTTATGGGGGGCGTTATTCTGTGTCATTGTTGCCTCAGTATTGAAAAATATGCTGTTAACTGTCGGTCTTACTTTAGTATTTTTCTATTCCCTTATTTATTTTATCGGTTAACTTAATATTCAAGATAAAGCATCGTTCAACGCTTTGCTTTATCTTGGTTAATCCCTCATAATATGCCCCTCTCAAAATACATTCCTTTTCAATTTCACCCTGTCATTGATTGTCATAGTGAATACTTTATTGGCCTTACTTACTCAATAAATAGCCAATTAACTTTTATAGATAATGGATAATACAATACCATGCTTAATAATTATGTTTTACGTAGTGTTCGCTATATGTTGGATCTAAGCGATGCCCAAATGGTTAAAATCGTAAAACTCGCAGATTTGGCTGTTACAAAAGAAGAAATGGTGACTTGGTTAAAAAAAGATAATGAGCCTGAATATGTTGAGTGCAATGACAATGTAATGGGGCATTTTCTGAATGGTTTAATCTATCACCGCCGTGGTAAAGATGAAAATCATCCCGCACCTGACGTTGATAGCCGCCTGAATAACAATATTATGCTCAAAAAATTACGCGTAGCTTTTGAATTAAAAGATACAGATATGATTGAAATCTATCAGCTTGTTGATTTTCGTGTATCCAAACCTGAGCTTAACGCTGTTTTTCGTAAACCAGGACATAAAAACTATCGCGAATGTGGGGACCAATTATTGCGTTACTTCCTAAAAGGCCTGACAATTCGTCTACGTGGTGATAAATAACTATTTCCTCTGTTTGTTTTTTGTTCATTAATTTTGCATTTTTCTGACATTTGTCTATAATGAAAATGACAAATGTCAGGAGGTTCAAATGAGAAACTATATCCCCACAACCCCACCTCAACCGACTGCTTCATCTTTTAAACCACTATGGCGCCATGTAGGGTTACCTGCCGAACGTGGTATTGAATTGACCCACTTCTTACGCCAAGGGCTGTCTGTCTCTGTTTTAGACAATATCCAAGAATGGTCAGGGATGAGTAAAACTGAATTATTACGGATATCCGGCATTAATGAACGCAATATTGCTCGTCGCAAAAATGCAGGCCAACCCCTCAATGCTGATGAAAGCGAACGAATTGCTCGTCTAGTACGCGTATTCGATGCGGCAGTGCGTTTATTTAATGGAGATAAACATGCAGCAGGTGATTGGCTTAATCACCCCGTTAAAGGGTTAGGCCATTTACGCCCTATTGAGCTTATTGCGACAGAAAGTGGAGCCATTGAGGTAATTGATTTGATTGGCCGCATTGAGCATGGTGTGTTTTCATGATTTTGTATCGATTGGTTAAATCCAGTTTTATTCACGATGCATGGTCTGGTCAAGGAGCCATGCTCTACGGTGGGCGTTGGAATCATAAAGGAACTCCCGCTGTTTATACTTCAACCAGTATTTCATTAGCCACCCTTGAAATACTCGTTCACATCAATCAAGACTTACTATTAAACCAGTTCAGTTTGCTATCCATCGATATCAATGACAGGTACGTGATGAAATTATCGTTAGACCACCTTCCAACAGATTGGCAGCAAGACCCAGCGCCAACTTCTACCATGGATATTGGTACTACATGGCTAAATAACCAAGATAGCTTAGTATTATTAATTCCCTCTTGTATTATTCCCTACGAATACAATGCAATTATTAACCCGTTGCACCCGCAATTTCAAAAAGCCATACATACCGTTAAACCGCTGGATTTTAGTGTTGACCCACGCTTAGCATAGTTAAATATTTGCTAACAAATACTGTAAAAAAGTGTCTATCTTCGGTGATAATGCACTACGGCTCGCATAAACCGCGCGCAGCTCTATTGGGGCTGGTGATACTCCATCGAATTCTATTTGCACTAATTTATTCTGTGTAATCTGTTCGGCACACGCTTCTAATGCCAGAATGGCATAACCAACGCCGTTCATTGCGGCAGCGTGAGCTAGAATGCCACTATTTACTCGATAATTACTGTTAATTATCACTTTTTGCTGTAAACCCTCTGAATCAATAAATATCCATGGTTGCCCCTGCAATGCACTCAAGCTTGAAATACACGGCATATTAGCTAAGTCCTTAAATAAACATGGTTTTCCTACTTGTTCAATTAATTGGGGAGCGGCAACTACAACACTTTGCCATGATTTGATTAAACGTGAGTGATAGCTACTGTCCTCAAGGTGACCGCGATGAAATGTGAGTAATAAATCAATATCATCACTAATAACATCTTGAGGCATTAATTGTGTATCACAGTGAATATTTAATTGTGGGTGTAATAATGCAAACTTCGCTAATAAATCCGCGAATAATAGACTACCAAATTCACTGGGGATAGTTAGTCGTAACGTTCCAGTAAGTTGTTGTGGATGACAAATTTGCACCACAACCTGCTCTAATTCACTAACTAACCTTTGGCTTTGCTCAAATAAAATATTTCCTGTTTCAGTTAGCCGCATTTGCCGGGTTGTACGTTCAATTAACTGGCTGTTAAGTTGTTGTTCCAACTGTTTAATATAACGGCTCACATTCGATGTTGGCATTGAAAGTAATTTTGCCGCATTGACAAAATTTCCTTGTGTCGCAACGGCAATAAATACTTTCAATAAATTCAGGTCAACAGCCATTTCTAATCCCTACAGTTCACTCTCTATTAATCTGAACTAATAGCATTAGCAGTATCCAAAATCCATTATTTTTTGATACCGCTCTGCCAGCAATACTTCCATGTCTAATTGAATTAACTCATTTAAATCAGTGAGTAATTGTTGTTTTAATTGTTCTGCAGCTAACTGATAGTCACGGTGAGCTCCACCCAAAGGCTCTGAAATAATGGTATCGATAATGCCTAGTTCTTTTAACCGTGGAGCAGTCATTCCCATCACTTCTGCTGCAATTTGTGCCTTTTGAGAGTCTTTCCATAAAATAGAAGCACAACCTTCCGGAGATATCGCTGCATAAGTACTGTATTCCAACATATTAATACGATCCCCCACACCAATGCCTAACGCACCACCAGAACAACCTTCACCTGTAATGACACAAATAATGGGCGTTTTTAAGCGCGACATTTCCATAATATTACGAGCAATGGCTTCTGCTTGTCCGCGCTCTTCAGCGCCAACGCCAGGATAAGCTCCCGCAGAATCAATAAATACCAATACAGGTAAGTGGAAACGTTCCGCCATTTTCATCAAACGGAGTGCTTTGCGGTAGCCTTCTGGCGACGGCATACCAAAATTACGCATAACTTTCTCTTTTGTTGTACGCCCTTTTTGTTGCCCCAGCACCATAACCGGCCTACCATCCAAACGAGCAAGCCCCCCCACCAGCGCCTTATCATCAGCAAAAGCACGGTCACCGGCTAATTCTTGAAATTCAGTAAATATTAATGAAATATAATCAAGAGGATAAGGCCTTAATGGATGCCTAGCTAATTGAACAATTTCCCATGCCCCAAGAGATGCAAATATCGTTTTCGTCAGCGAATGACTCTTTTTTTTCAAGAGCTGGATTTCTTCATCTAATTTAATTTCTGAAGGGTGCCCTTTCTGTTTGAAGGCAATAAGCGCCTCAATTTTATCATTAAGTTCAACAATGGGTTTCTCAAATGCAAGAAAATGGTTAGTCATATCGTTCCTAAAATGGTAACTGCAATCTTAGGAGTGTAACCAGAGAATCAATCCCATTCCATGCCTGAAAATAGGATTGATTATTACCAAAAGTGGGATAGTTATTTAGCGTTGATTTTTCTTCAATTGATTTAATTTTAAACTATTTTCCATGATTTTTTGAAAATTAGGGCATAAAAAGTGATTTTTTTCAGGGCAATTCGCAATGTGTAAAATACCTTTTTTTAATGCAGATAACCCCTGTATGGTTTGCTCAATCTCCTCGGCTTTTTCGAGTAAGCTCGCACGTTCAATATTAGGGCCATCCTTATGATTGAGCATGGTAGCAATTTCGTCGAGTGAAAATTTAGCTTCCTGCCCTAATGCAATTAAAGATAAGCGGGTCATAACATCTTTCCCATGATAAACCCGTTTTAACCCCTTGCGGCCTATCGGTTTAATCAAACCTCTTTCTTCATAATAACGTAAGGTTGATGCCGCTAAACCTGATAATTGGCTAACTTGAGAAATATCTAGTTCATCATGCATGAGATAATAACCCGCTCTAACATTCACAACTCAAGCTAATTGTTGCCGTAATAGTACCGTGATCGTGCCATTCATAAATATCTCACGGTCAACTACGTAACCCAATTTTTCAGCCACGCGTAAAGATGCTAAATTCCTCGGCTCAATAAAACAAATAGATTGCCGAAACTTATTTTCTTTTATTAGCCAAGACAATGCAGCCTGCATCGCTTCTGTTGCATAACCTTTTCCTTGATATTCAGGTGCAATGACCCAGCCCGCTTCCGGAATGCCTTTAACTTGCGGCTCGACCATACGATGAAAATCTGCAAACCCCAAATCACCAATATATTGGCCACTCACCTTTTCGCGGACAGCCCAATAACCAAAACCTAATAATGGCCATAAGCCACCATAAGCTAACATTCTCATCCATGACTCGCGCTCGCTAGATGGCATACCGCCAATGTAGCGAACCATCGACTCGGTCGCCCATAACTTCGCAAGTGCAGGAAAATCACTCACTTGGTGTTTATTTAATATTAATCTGTCTGTCTCAAGCTCAGGTATTACAGCCATTGATTGCATCTCCTTGCTATCTAAATGGGGGTTCATCAAACGTTCTTAATTTCCTTGAATGTAATTTATCCCCTTCTTGCCTCAATAAATCAATAGCACGAATACCTATTTGTAAGTGTTCAGAAATTGCACCTTCATAGAAACTGTTTGCTTGGCCCGGTAATTTAATCTCACCATGCAAAGGTTTATCCGAAACACATAAAAGCGTACCGTAGGGAACCCTGAAACGATAACCTTGTGCTGCGATTGTGGCACTTTCCATATCCACTGCAACAGCGCGACTTAAACTAAAGCGGCGAGCCGTTGCAAAAAAGCGTAATTCCCAGTTTCTATCATCTGTTGTAACAACGGTTCCTGTTCGTAGCCGTTGCTTTACCAACTCCCCAGGCATATTACTAACTTGTTTCGTTGCGTCATACAGCGCGCGTTGGACTTCTGCAATACTTGGAATAGGAATATCTGGCGGTAATACATCATCAAGAATATGGTCATCACGCAAATAAGCATGTGCCAAAACATAATCACCAATTTTTTGGCTTTCTCTTAATCCACCACAATGGCCTATCATCAACCAAGCATGTGGTCGTAAAACCGCTAAATGGTCGCAAATATTCTTTGCATTTGAAGGCCCAACACCGATATTCACTATAGTAATCCCTGCACCATCCCTAGCGATTAGATGATATGCAGGCATTTGAAATTTTTTCCATGTTAAATCAGAAGTGGCAATTTGCGGGTCTGCATTTTCAGCGGTTAAATAATTATGCCCTACACAAGATAATGCAATATAACGACTTTCAGGATCTCGTACCTGTTCACATGCCCAATTCACGAACTCATCAACATAACGGTTATAATTGGTGAACAAAATATACGGTTGAACATGCTCAGGTGGGGTTCCGGTATAATGTTTCAAACGTGCTAATGAAAAATCCACACGTAATGCATCAAAATGTGACAGTGGCATTTCATCCGTAGCAGAATACAAGCCATCGGTAATATCATCACTAATGTGAGATAAATCGGTTATAGGAAAATATGCAGCTAAATTACTGCTCATACTCCTATCCAACACTAAGTCTGACCCATCAATGACAAAAGGATAAGGAATTTCAATTTTTGAAGGGCGAACAGCAAAAGTAACATCATAATCCTGTTGCAAAATAGACAGCTGTTCAACTAAATAGGCACGGAATAAATCTGGCTGCGTCACCGTAATGGTGTAATCGCCTCGTTTAACAAAGCGAGCATAAGCACGTGTTTTTTCACAATGATCGATTTTTCCTTCCCATGTTACACATAGCTCGGGGTAAGCGAATAACCCATTTTCCCTTTCTGTAATATCTGGTATGCGGCCTTCTTTTACATAAATAGCGATAGCGTCCCTTAATGAATCTATCGCATTGCTATATAACAACGAAAGTTTATCCAAAACATCTTCAATAGATAAGTTTTCATATTTCTGGCATTTTTCCAAAGACACACACAACTCCTTATCATCAGATAAAATCATCTCCGATAACATAGAGTATCAGTGTGATAGTTGCAAAATATATCGAGACTAATGTGCTTATCCCACAATTAATATATTCACAATTAATGTACTACAAAGGATAAAACAATGGGTAATGTGAACACAGCAACCACGGTTTGTAAGGTTATTATGCCTGCCATTAACTGGCTATCTCCATTTAACTGGCGCGTTAAAATATAAGCGGTTGGTGCAGTGGGAATAGCAAAAAATAGCACTAATAGGGTTGTTTCAAGATTTGGCAATGAAAATAAACTCGCTACTGTTACCGCTAAAATAGGCATAAGAAGTAAGCGTAACAGTGTCGATGTCATGATGGGTTTAAATTCACTTCTCAACGTTGAGGTTTGTAATGCGGCCCCAATACAGATTAGGCCTAGTGGTAAACTAGCGGCTGCGAGTAATTTTAAAAATTGATCAGATCCAAACGGTAACCCCACAGGCGATATATTTAATAACACTCCCACAACACAAGAAATAATTAATGGATTTTTTATGATCGGCAATAAAATTTGCTTAACGGAGACTTTTTGCCCAGAAGATAATGAAAGTACAGCTATGACATTACAGCTTGGCACTAAAACAGCCATAATGACTGCAGCAATAGCAATGCCTTCTTTACCAAATAAATCTGCAACAATGGCCAGCCCTAAATAAGTATTAAAACGCGTAATTCCTTGGATATGAGCCCCAAATCGTGGGATAGGAATTTTGAATAAATATTTGCAACCAAGAACTAACGCAGAACTAATCGCTAAAACACATAGAATGGCGCTCGCTAAATAGGGTAATTTAGGGTTATCCAATGGTGCTATTGCTAAACTGTTGATTAATAATGCAGGGAATAAAATGTAATAGTTTAACTTTTCAGCACTCGGCCAAAAATCAGTGCCAACTATTGTCGAACGACGTAATACAAAACCCATTGCAATCAGAGCAAATAATGGCCATAAAACTAATAAAATCTTATCCATGAGAACGTAGTCTGTTTTATTTGAGTATTAGGTAAGCATATTAATTAGTCTATCGTTAAATTTTTGTGACAGATAGGTAAAAAAAGCTCTATTTCAATATTTTGGCTTTTCTCTCATTCATTTTTGCATCAATCAAAATTTAATCGATTATCGCTTGTTTATATTTAAATAAATATTTTTCCACACAAAAACTGAACCCTAAAATTATCTCACTTAGGCATATAAAAATCATTTGCTTACCACAACAATATTATGTATTTTTATTCACTATAAATGCATAATTAAAGAGGTTGGTATGTTTAAAAAATTAGTTTTTGCTGGCTGTATGTCATTGGCAGCCTTCGCCGGGAATGTTTACGCAAAAGAAAGCTATACGGTTGGTGCTGGTGGGACTTACCGTCCATTCGAATATGAAAATAGCCAAAAACAACTCGAAGGCTTTGATATTGATATCATTAAAGCCATCGCGGAAGCAGAAGGTTTTGACGTTAAACTTGTCAATACTCCTTGGGAAGGGATTTTTGCGACTTTATCGTCAGGTGATAGGGATATTTTAATTTCGGGGATTACAATTACCGATAAACGCAAAAATATGGTTGATTTTTCTAATCCCTATTTCCCTGCTGAGCAAGCGATCGTTATCAGCGAAACATCTGATGTAAAAGATTTAAATAGCTTAAAAGAGCTGAATGTAGGTGTCGTCAACTCCAGCACAGGTGACATTGTTGTTTCTGATGTAATCGGAAAAAACAGTACATCAATTAAACGTTTCGACAATACACCGCTTTTATTACAAGAGCTATTTGAAGATGGTATTGATGCAGCTGTTGGTGATGTTGGTGTGATTAAATATTACATAAAAACGCACCCAGAGAAAAAATTTAAACTGATCTACGATAACCACTTCGAAAAACAATATTTTGGTATTGCTGTCGCAAAAGGAAATAGCGAATTACAGCAAAAAATAAATAATGGCTTAGAAAAAATTATTGCAGACGGTACTTACAATAAAATTTATCAAAAATGGTTTGATGAAAACGTTCCTCAATTACCAAAACAATAATTAAATCTAACTTAAGGCCATCCTTAGATGGCTTTTTCATGTTATAAATCAGGGTGAAAATTAAGATGTCTGCGTTTCGTTGGGAAATAATTGAAGAATATGCTCCATTATTTGCTGAAGGCGCAATGATGACGATAAAAGCAACCATCATTTGCGTTATTTTAGGCTCATTATGGGGGTTAACTCTCGGCTTAGGAAGAACTGCCAAAGCTGAGCAAGGAATTTGGAAACCGATTTTACATTATTTTGTGCAGTGGCCTGTTCGCTTCTATGTCAGTGCTTTTCGTGGTACTCCGCTATTTGTTCAAATAATGGTTGTTCACTTTGCCTTAGTTCCACTATTTATTAACCCGCGTGATGGCCTATTTGTTACCTCAGGGATAATGTCTATTGATACGGCTAAAATGCTCCGCTCCGATTACGGTGCATTTTTATCTTGTGTCATTGCAATCACTTTAAACTCAGGGGCTTATGTTTCTGAAATTTTTCGTGCGGGCATTCAATCTATTGACAAAGGGCAGATGGAAGCCTCGCGTGCGCTTGGTATGAGTTGGGCAAAAACAATGCGTAAAGTGATCCTTCCACAAGCTTTTCGTCGTATCCTTCCCCCGCTTGGAAATAATGCCATCGCGATTGTTAAGGATTCCTCCCTTGCTTCCGCAATTGGCTTAGCTGATCTCGCCTATGCAGCGAGAACGGTATCCGGTGCTTATGCAACTTATTGGGAACCCTACTTAACGATATCTGTGATTTATTGGATGCTGACATTTATACTTGCTCAGCTGGTGCAATATATGGAAAGAAGGTTGGGCAGAAGTGATTTACGTTAATAATTTACAAAAGAAATTTGGCGATGCTCATGTACTTAGAGGTATTTCTTGCGAAGTTAAACCTCAAGAAGTGATTTGTGTCATAGGCCCTTCTGGCTCAGGCAAAAGTACCTTCTTACGGTGTTTAAACGCACTAGAACGCCCAGATGGCGGTGAAATACAAGTTAACGGTTTTAACGTTCATGACCCTAAAACAGATTTAAATAAAATGAGAGAAAATGTGGGGATGGTGTTTCAGCGTTTTAACTTATTCCCCCATATGACCGTGTTAGAAAATTTAATGATGGCACCAACCTTAGTAAAAGGAATAAAAAAGGAACTGGCACTTAAACAAGCTGAACAGCTCCTAACCAAAGTAGGGCTGTTAGATAAAATTGATGCATGGCCTGCCAGTTTATCCGGTGGGCAGCAGCAACGTGTTGCTATTGCCCGGGCCTTAGCAATGCAACCGTCCATTTTGTTATTTGATGAACCGACGTCTGCGCTTGACCCTGAATTAGTTGGGGAGGTACTTTCTGTGATGAAAACCCTAGCGAATGAAGGTATGACGATGGTTATCGTCACCCATGAAATGGGATTTGCACGTGAAGTTGCTGACCGCGTTATGTTTATTGACCAAGGCATAATTCAAGAAGAAGGCACACCAGAACAACTCTTTACTGCACCTAAAAACCCACGAACTGCGGAGTTTTTAAGTAAAGTACTTTAATTTTATTACCTGCTTAGTAGGCTAAGCAGGTTTTTCTGATATCCAAATCTTTTTATTATCGATAAGCTAAGAATATTATTCCTTAATAAAACTTAAGTTATGGATATCAAAAGCCTCTGTAAACAATACCGCTCAGGGAAAAAATTTAAATATATTTTCTTCTGGGGCCACCAAACCAAGCAAAGCCAAATTACAAAAAGCTGTTTCAGCCAGTGGTACCCTTCCCCATTTGTTATCAATAATCACCGTTTTGCTAGCGCAGAGCATTTTATGATGGCAGAAAAAGCACGCTTATTTGGTGATTTAGAAACATTGGATAAAATTATTCATGCACCAAATCCTGGTGCAGCTAAAGCATTTGGCCGTGAGGTTCGTGGGTTTAAACAAGATATATGGGATGAAAACCGTTTTACCATTGTTGTTGCGGCGAATATGGCCAAATTTTCTCAAAATAAAGAAATTAAGCAGTTTTTACTTGCCACAAACGAACGTGTTCTGGTTGAAGCTAGCCCCGTTGATAAAATTTGGGGAATAGGCCTTGCCGAAGATGCTGAAAATATTGAAAACCCATTAACATGGAAAGGGTTAAATCTGCTCGGTTTTGCATTAATGGAGGTTAGAAGTCAGTTAGCCAATCTAACTGCCTAATTTTTGCTTATTTTCTGATAAAAACAAAAAACCCGTTGTGACTAAACAACGGGCCTATCGATAGGTTACTGAATATAGGATATGCTACTGCGTTTTATTACAAAGGCATTCTATATTCAATTACTCCTGGTTTTTCTGCTACCCAATTATACAATTTTTGACCTCGTAAATTGGTTTCCTGTGTATGCCAATATAAGCGGCCACATTGTTTTTCTTGTGCTTGTGCATGTACAAATTCAATTAATTGTTTTCCTACATGCCGCCCGCGCATTTCTGGTGTCACATATAAATCTTCTAGGTAACAAAAATCATTTTCTGCCCATGTTGAACGGTGAAATAAATAATTCACAAAACCAACAACTTTTCCACCTTCAAGCGCAACCGCACAATACATCGGTTCATTTTCATCAAAAAAGCGCTCCCATGCTTTTAGGGTAATTTCTTCGCTTAAATCTACTCGATAAAATTTTTGATATTCCAGCCAGTACACTAACCATGCAGGATAATGTTCTGGAGCAACAAATTCTACGGTAACTGATAATGTTGTTTTACTCATAATAACCCTTCCATTTGTAGACATATTACATAATGGAGTTATAGTACATAGCAATCTGGCCCTGTATAAGAGACACTTTTGTTATTTATTTAGGAACCACTTAATGCGACGCCAACAACATGCGCAGTTCCCATTACTTTTACTTGAAGATGGACACATTAAGGAAAATGTTTATCACACAATACGTAACGCTATCTTAGATGGACGTATTGCTGCCGGTGTTAAACTACCCTCATCGAGAGCATTAGCAGAAATGATGTCAATCTCGCGAAATTCAGTTATTGCTGGGTTTGAACGATTAATTGATGAAGGGTATCTTTACTCTAAAAAAGGCTCAGGAACTTATGTGTCACCCCATATTCCTGATGAATTAGTTGGCACTATAAGTAGTACTAAACAGCGTGACCAATCTGGATACCCTGCATTAAATCTGAACCCAAGAGTTTCTACTTTAACAAATTTATGGAAAAACTCACGGCCGAATACCGATAAGAACTCAATGTTTAATATTGGTATTGGCTGTGTAGACCAATTTCCACATGAATTATGGGGTAGATTATTAGGCCGAGTTTGGCGTAAATCTAAACATACAATTACGCATTTTAATCACCCTGATGGGTATACCCCGCTTAAAAATTTATTAGTCGATTACGTTCGTTCTACTCGCGGAGTTCATTGTAAACAGCAACAAATTATTATTGTCAATGGAACACAGCAAGCTATTAACTTAGCCGCAAAAGTCTTATTACAACAAGGGGATAAAGTATGGTTAGATGACCCTGGCTATGATAGTGCGAGAGCTATTTTAACCGCAGCAGGTGCTGAGATTGCCGCTATTCCATCTGACAGAGAAGGAATGGATATTGTATACGGTGCAAAACATCATGAAACAGCAAAATTAATTTACACCACGCCTTCTCACCAGTTTCCTCTCGGCACCACTCTCAGCTTACCGAGACGTTTAGCATTATTGGATTGGGCACAACAAAATAATGCATGGGTTTTTGAAGATGACTATAACAGTGAATTTCGTTTTCTATCAAAACCTATTCAAGCCTTACAAGGCTTAGATAATCATCAACGTGTTATTTATGCAGGGACATTCTCTAAAATGATGTATCCCGGTTTTCGTTTAGGTTTTTTAATTGTGCCAGAAATTCTGAGTGAGGCATTCACCATGATGAAATATTATAGTGATAGCCACTGTAGTTATTTAGAGCAGGCAGCTTTAGCGCAGTTTATCCAAGAAGGCCACTATGCACGCCACGTCAGAAAAATACGAAAGATATGTTACGACCGACAAAATACGTTTATCAATGCCATCAACCATTATCTCCCGCATATATTTGATGTACAAATGACAGACTCAGGCATTCATACCGTTTGTTGGGTTAAAGATGGTTATGATATTAACCTGATCCTTAACCAATGCCGTCTGTTAGGCTTTGGTGCACAACCGCTATCGCGTTACTGCATTCAGAGTGCTCACCAAAATGCGATTCTATTTGGCTACGCTGCTCATGGTGAAAACGAGATAATTAGCAACGTAAAACTACTTAGCGAACAATTGAGTAAAATATACCCTAGTTAAACAAAAATGATTTTCAGCTTTTATCCGATAGCTAGAAATTTTTCTAATCTTTATAACTGTACCTTAATAGCATTGTTTATATTGAGGTACTTTTATGACAAAAATAAATTATCCACATGAGTACGAAGTTGGCGATGTTGTCTTTACCAGTATTGGGACCGAATTATTTCGCCAAATAGCCTCAGCATCTTTATGTTGGAGTAACCATGTTGGCATGATTGTCGGCCATAATGGCGAAGACTATTTGATTGCAGAAAGTCGTGTTCCGCTTTCAACAACCACAACCTTATCTCGCTTTATTTCCCGTTCATCTGGTAATCGTTACAGTGTACGTCGATTTGCTCATACACTAACCCATGAACAAAAATCAGCATTAGTCGCTGAAGTTCCTGCTCGCTTAAACAAATTTTACCACACCGGGTTTAATTACAATTCACCTAGGCAGTTTTGCTCTAAGTTTGTTTTTGATATTTACCAATCTGCGTTATCAATCCAAATTGGCGAAATTGAAACCTTTGAAGAATTATTAACTAAAAATCCGAGTGCAAAATTAAATTTCTGGAAACTTTGGTTTATTGGTCATATCCCATGGAAACGCACTACAGTGACGCCCGCAAGCCTATGGAATCACCCTGAACTATCACTCATATATCGTAGTCATGAGGATATTCATTAATAACCAATATGGATTTAAATACGTAAAAAGCACTCGATAGAGTGCCTTTAAATACAACAGCCTGAGTCTGCAATGATACTTATTTTTTCTTATTCATCATTGATTTTAAATCAGCAAATGGGTTATAGGTTGCTGCTTCAACATCATTTTGCGCATCTTCCCCTGCAACAACATTAGTGCCATACATCTCAGCCTCTGTGTACTTCGAATGCTCATGATCATGGCAAAATAGGCATAATAGTTCCCAATTGCTGCCATCTTCGGGGTTATTAGTATGATCATGGTCGATATGGTGAACGGTTAATTCACGCAAATTTGAATACACAAACTCGCGGGTACAGCGCCCACAAACCCATGGATAAATCTTAAGTGCTTTTTCACGATAGCCACTTTCCAATCGCGCATAGTTTTTAGGGATCAAAGCCATTGCCAATATTCCTATTGAAGATCGTAATTTTGAAATAATACGCCTAATATACCTCAAGTCAGAACAAAAAAAGAAACTCAATGCAACAAAAAACCCAGATATCATGAAGTCCCAATTTTATAGGGCACCTCATCAATTCTGGGTCCTTTTATCCGTTAATTTATACTTAGATTACTTATTCAACAATTCTCTGCGAATAATCTCAGCACCCGCACTTAATGCATTGAGTTTACCGGTTGCGACACGACGAGATAACGGCGCCATCCCACAGTTTGTTGATGGATAAAGTTTATCTGCATCCACAAATTGCAGTGCTTTACGTAGCGTATTGGCGACTTCTTCTGGTGTTTCGATAATATTACTGGCTACATCAATCGCCCCCACCATCACTTTTTTACCGCGAATAAGCTCAATCAAATCCATTGGAACATGTGAGTTATGGCATTCCAAAGAGATAATATCGATATTCGAGGTTTGTAGTTTTGGGAAAGCCTCTTCATATTGTCGCCACTCGGAGCCCAACGTCTTCTTCCAATCAGTATTAGCTTTGATGCCGTATCCATAACAGATATGAACCGCAGTTTCGCATTTCAGCCCTTCAATGGCTCTTTCTAACGCGGCTACGCCCCAATCATTCACTTCATCAAAGAATACATTAAAAGCTGGCTCGTCAAACTGAATGATATCAACGCCCGCCGCTTCAAGCTCTTTTGCCTCTTGGTTCAAAATCTTAGCAAATTCCCACGCCAATTTTTCACGACTTTTGTAATGATTATCATACAGGGTATCAATCATCGTCATTGGTCCAGGAAGCGCCCATTTTATCGGCTGGTTCGTTAGCTTACGTAAAAATTTAGCATCTTCGACAAAAACAGGCTTTTGACGTTCAACCGCGCCAACCACCGTTGGCACACTTGCATCATAACGATCGCGAATTTTAACCACTTCACGCTTTGCAAAATCAACACCGCTGAGATGCTCAATAAATGTCGTCACAAAGTGCTGACGTGTTTGCTCACCGTCACTAACAATATCAATTCCAGCACGCAGTTGATCTTCAAGGGATAAGCGCAGTGCGTCTTGTTTTCCCTCAATGAGCTCTTCATTTTGCAACTTCCAAGGAGACCAAAGCGTCTCAGGTTCAGCAAGCCAAGAAGGTTTTGGTAAGCTACCCGCGGTAGATGTTGGTAATAATGTTTTCATAATAATTGACCTTAAATATTTATAATTAATCAAAGCGCGTAGTTAGCAGACCATTGCTCTAGAATATGCCTATAGGGTTCAATAAAGTGTTCTTCCGTATATTTCCCTTGCTCAATAGCCAATCGGCTACGTTCTTCGCGGTCATAAACAATTTTTGTTAATGAATAATCTTGGTTCGTCAAACTCGGTTGATAGCATGGTCCCGCAACGGAGTTCGCATTGTAAATCTCCGGACGATAAATTTTCTGGAATGTTTCCATCGTGCTAATCGTGCTAATTAATTCAATATTGCTGTAATCGCTCAGCAAATCTCCCGTAAAATAAAATGCCAGCGGTGCAACACTGTTTTGAGGCATAAAATAACGAACCTGTAATCCCATCTTTTTAAAATATTGATCCGTTAATGAAGCCCCATTTTGCTGATATTCAATACCTAGTACAGGGTGTTGATTACCCGTACGATGATAAATATCTTTATTTGAGACACTTAAACAAATGACTGGCGCCTTACTAAAATGGGTTTTGTATTCGCTAGAATTAACAAAATATTTAAAGATATTCCCATGTAAGTCACCAAAATTTTCTGGAATACTAAAGTTTGCTTGGTCTTTATTGTGGTCTAACAATAAAACACTAAAATCATAATCACGCACATAAGATGAAAAGTTATTTCCAACTATGCCCTCAGTACGTTTGCCTGTTTTGTGATCAACAATATTGGTTTTCAATATTTCAATCACAGGAAAGGTATTACTATTCCCTTCAACACTCATCTCAACAGAAATAATTTCAAGTTCGATAGAGTAACGGTCACTTTTAGGGTTATCCCAGTAAGCTAATGTATTGAAACGGTTGTTCATCATGACAAGCGTGTTACGCAAATTTTCTTGGCGATTTTTCCCTCTGGCTAAATTAGCAAAGTTAGTTGTAATACGTGTATTTTCAGAAGGATTATAATTTTCGTCAAAAAGACTACTTTTAATCGTAAATGTAAAATTTTTGTTCATCGTCTCGTCACACCCTAAATTCCAAGATGGAAACTCAATTGACTTCTTGATTTTCTAGAAGTTTTAGTTGTCCATTCATCAATCTTTATGTTGTAAATACGTTAATTTGTTTGCGTTGTCTAATTTATGCCAGAGCTGTTGATTGAGTGAAAGCGACTTAATTTCATTTCAAACATGAACGATTTTCATGATCATTTATTTCACTTATTTTAATTATGTGACAGAGAACTAAGAAATATTATTTTTCATTATAATTCATAGTATTAAGTGTATTATATGGACAATTTCCTAGAGGGGATGAATACTCGACACGAAGACTTAAACATTGGTCAGTGAAATAAATTTATTTAGTACATATAGAAAAATCGACAAAACACTCACGCCCTCATTGGTAAAAGATATTGTGGATGGTATCAACCGCAAAGGCGCACATTCGCTACAAGTACACCCCCGTACCGCCACTGGAAAACCTGACATTAACGCAAGAATTCACTGACGAGTATTTCGCTGTTTTTGACCAACTGGGCTAAGGAATTTGAATTATGGGTATGCCTAAAAAACTCTTTTTGTTTGACCTATACATTGATGGCCAAACCTACCTTGGACAAGTAGAAGAAGTCACCCCGCCAAAGCTGTCATTAAAAACGGAGGATTATCAGGGTGCCGGTATGGTGGGCTCCGTTGCTGTCATGATGGGCTTTGATTCTGGCGCATTAGATATGGATGCCTCTATGGGTGGCCTAATGTCGGAATTATTAGAAAGTTGGGGCGCGACGATTGACGGTAAGCAATTCCGCTTTGCTGGCTCTTACTACGATGATCCAACCGGTGAATCCGTTCCGTGTGAAATTCAAACTCGCGGGCGTTTCACTGAATTGGATTTCGGCAGTGCGAAAGCCGGCGATAACACAAACAACCATGAGCATAGCCATGATATAGAACTTTATAATGAGTGACATAGCTCAATCAATGATAAATTTTTCTGATAATATCAAAAATTCAATCCTATTGTTATGTTTCGTTTACTCTATTTGTGCTAATCTACGCGGCAAAAATTAAGAGTGAATTGTTAAAAAGCTAGTTATGATCCAGAAAATACAAAATGTAATTTTAAGCAAAATAATGCTGAAGTTTATCGCATTATTTTTTCTCTTTTCTATATTACACAAGGTAATGGGCTATCCATTCAAGCCGCTGTATATATTTTTCATAAGCATTGGTTTGCTTTATGTGAAAAATAGTATCTACCGTTTTATTGTTTTATTTTTCACTATTTTAGCTGCTATTTATTTACCTGTCGGGTTGATCTATGGCTCCCCTACATATAATACAGTTGCTTCCTTTTATTATACCGACATACAAGAATCACGAGAATTTATATCAAATATAGATAATAAATATTTTATTTATTCTATCTTAATACTCGCTTTTGGAACTTTAGTTAGCTTTATTAAAGCCAATTCGATGAATTATCATAAAAAGACAATACTAAGTATCGTAATGGTGGTTTTTTTCTTCACTCCCTCAAAATATGCTTTAAGTGGTAAATATGAGAGAGCGGCTAATTCAGGAACACCAGAAACTCGTTTTTTTACAGAGCTCATTTATTCTATTTATTCCTTAATCAATGAGGTTGAATTATATACAAGTGATGACACTTTTAAAATCACTGACGTTAATAACCAATATGATACTTACGTTATTGTTATTGGTGAAAGTGTCCGAAAAGATTTTATGCAAGAATACGGTTTTAAAATACAGAACACACCATTTATGAGCTCCATCAATGGGACTTTTTTTACTAACTACACTTCTGCAGCGAGTTCGACACAACCTTCTTTAACGCATAGCTTATCCTTATATCCTGAAATCGGTAATAACATCATGACATTAGCTAACAAAGCAGGTTTTGATACTTACTGGTTATCTAATCAAGGATTTGTGGGTGAATATGACGGCTCAGTTGCCGCTATTGGACGAAGAGCAAACAATAGTTTTTTTATTAAAAGAAGAAGTTCAGATGATAAATCAGTCTCTCCAGACGATGCATTGTTACCAGAATTTAAATTGGCTTTGAAGTCCCAAGTACCTAAAAAACTTATTGTTGTTCATCTTATGGGAAGTCATACGCCATTTTGTACCAGAACAGAGGAGCAGTTTGATCATTTTTATCAGAATAAAAAATTCTCTTGTTATGTCCAGAGTATAAAAAATACAGATAAATTGTTATCAGAAATATATTCTGACTTAAGTAAAACTAAATCAAAATGGTCAATGATGTATTTTTCTGATCATGCGTTATCTTTAACATATGACAAAAATGAATTGGCACATAGTGATAAGTACAAGCAGAACTATGAAGTGCCTTTTTTCATCACATCTTATAATTCTAAGCATAAAGAAATAATAAACAGCCGTCGTAGTGGGCTAAGTTTTATGTCTTTATTTTCTCAGTGGACCGGAATAGAAGAAAGTAATATTGAAAGTAATTGTGATATGTTGTCTAAAAATGATTGCCCTAACCAAAATATCATAATTGATTTTAATAGAAATCATCGCATGTTTGATGATTTACCCGATGATTATTCCAAATAAGAATAAAATGGGATGCCTTCACTCATAAGGCATCCTTAAAATATGACGGATAAACTAGCCAAATAATATCCGACGCAGTTGAAATCTCTACTCGATTTAATATTACTCGATATATTTTCCAGGCGCTTAATTGTAATTTCTCACTTTCTAAAGCAATCCCTAAATCTAATGTATCTTATAATGGAGTTATGATCTTATCTGCATGATTGATCAATTTAACTTTACATTTATTAGCTATGTAAACTTCTTTTTCTTTCAATTCAGTCGCTCCAAGTTCTTTCCATTCTGGGAATCGGTTAAAGTTTTGTATAACTTTGAAACCTAATTTCTCGGTTTTTGTAAACTCATCATAAGTAGACTGGAACACCCAAACGCCTTTTAAGTCACTTTCAATCTCAGCACTAAATCATACGGATAGTTTGCGTGCGACCTGAGCCCTCGGCCAATAATGGTTTATAAGTTTCAGGGCAATTCGCCACGACCACCAATAACCCCGATTTATCAAACAAACCAATTTCCCTCATCCACCAACCGCCCTCATTTTCAGGGATCACTTGTTCCGCAATAACTTGGTTAACGGCTCAGATTCTAAGTCCAATGTACGTGCAATCGTTTCCCGCTGCTCTACTAGCATAGCAGCTATTAACGCGGCTTTTCGCTCGGCGAATAGCACCTCATAATCTAATAACTCGACCACATCCGATGCGGGTAACAAACTCAAATCGTTACCTATCATGGATATGAAAGTGGAAAAGCTAAAATATCATTGGAGTCTGCGATGAAATTCTTTAAGCACCCCCGATTTAGAAAATACCGAGATTGGTTCATGTTCGATGAGGTGAATCCCGAAGCTGGCCAAATCGCACCGGCTTTAGCGCACACTAGGCACGAAAATTCAGGCTCACCCCACTCAGACAAGAAAACTAGTTAACAATTTTTCGCAACCCATTTTATGATGAATGGCGGTAGTATTATTACTTTGCAGAGGATCTTAGGGCACTCAACATTACAGCAACCCCTGACCTACGCACACTTTGCACCGGACTTTCTTCAAGATGCGATTACATACAACCCATTAAAAGGAGGAACAGAGTTAGCTTAATAGGTTGTTCGTTTTAGGATGATTTTGAGGACGAAAAGCAATACAAATTTAACTTTTGCATATCCACAAATTGTCCACACTTGAACACTTTTAGGCACTTTTGAACCTTTTTTGTACAGATTATGCACAAAAAAAGGCACTCGCCCCCGAGTGCCTTTTGACTACAACTCACTGAATATAAAGTAAATTACACCTATTCAGCGGTTCTGGTACTTGTGCGGATTAGGTAATCAAATGCGCTAAGTGCGGCTTTTGCTCCTTCTCCGGCTGAAATAATAATTTGCTTATAAGGGACTGTAGTACAATCACCTGCAGCGAAAATACCTTTAATACTGGTCTCATTACGAGCGTCAATTTCAATTTCGCCCATACGGTTTCTGGCGACCGTATCACCTAACCAATTGGTATTTGGCAATAAACCAATTTGTACGAATGCGCCAGCCACTTCCAATAAATGTACGCTATCATCGGTACGGTCTTTATACTCAAGTCCGGTCATTTTACTGCCATCGCCTTTTACTTCTAAGGTTTGTGCATTGACGATAATATCGACATTTTTCAGACTACGTACTTTTTGCTGTAATACTGAGTCTGCTTTCAATTCTGGTGCAAACTCCAGTACGGTCACATGTTCAACCACACCCGCTAAGTCGATAGCCGCTTCAATACCCGAGTTACCGCCACCAATAACAGCAACACGTTTACCTTTAAATAATGGGCCATCACAATGCGGACAGAATGTTACGCCTTTAGTGCGATATTCTTGTTCCCCCGGAACACCCATATTTCTCCAGCGCGCACCCGTTGAAATAATGATACTGCGTGATTTTAAGATACCACCTGATGCTGTTTCGATTTGGTGTAATCCACCTTCTTCTGCAGCTGGGATCAGTTTTGCAACTGATTGACCATCAATAACATCAACATCATAGTTGTCCACGTGGTTCTTTAATGCACCTGCAAAAATGGCACCTTCCGTTTTGATAACTGAAATATAGTTTTCAATATCAACCGTATCCATGACTTGGCCACCAAAACGCTCACCAATCACACCAGTGCGGATCCCTTTACGAGCCGTATAAATTGCCGCTGAAGCCCCTGCTGGACCACTACCAATAACAAGCACTTCAAAAGGTTCGCGCTCTGTTAGTGATTTTGCTGCACGCGCATCCGCATTGGTATCGACTTTGCTAACAATCTCGCTTAATGTCATACGCCCTTGACCAAACTCTTTTCCATTCAGGAAAACCGCAGGAACGCCCATTACATTACGTTCATCAATTTCATTTTGGAAAAGTGCACCATCAATAGCGGTATGACTAATATTTGGATTTAAAACTGCCATCAAGTTCAGTGCCTGAACAACATCTGGGCAGTTATGGCAAGATAAAGAATAATAAGTCTCAAAATGAAACTCGCCTTCAAGACCTTTAACCTGCTCTAATAACTCTTGTGCTTCTTTCGATGGATGACCACCGATTTGCAATAAAGCCAGCACAAGAGACGTAAATTCATGTCCCAGAGGCGAGCCGGCAAAACGCAAACCACTATCTGTACCTGGGTTAGTAATTAAAAAAGAAGGTGTTCTTACTGCACTATTTCGTTCTTCACGTACAGTGACTTTATCAGACAACGACGCAATTTGTTCTAACAGCTGTTTGATTTCATTTGATTTTTGGCTGTCATCTATATTAGCAACTAATTCAACGGGCTTAGTTAAACGTTCTAAGTAGGCTTTCAATTGTGCCTGTAAATTATTGTCGAGCATGTAATCCCCTTTAATTTTTATCATAAAATCGGGTACATATACCCGTCATGATCCAAGTTGCAGGCCTAGACACCTGCAACCTGAATTATTCAGTATTAATCAATTAAGCTAGATTAATTAGATTTTGCCGACTAAGTCCAAAGATGGGGACAGCGTTGCATCACCTTCTTTCCATTTAGCTGGGCAAACTTCACCTGGGTGGCTAGCAACATATTGCGCTGCTTTTACTTTACGCAGTAAATCTGAAGCGTCACGGCCAATGCCTTCTGCTGTAACTTCAATCGCTTGGATGATACCTTGTGGGTCAACAACGAAAGTACCGCGGTCTGCTAAGCCTTCATCTTCACGCATGTTTTCGAAGTTACGTGTTAATGCGCCTGTTGGGTCACCAATCATTGCATATTTGATTTTACCGATAGTTTCTGAACTTGCATGCCATGCTTTATGGGTAAAATGTGTGTCAGTAGAAACAGAGAAAATTTCAACACCTAATTTTTGGAATTCTTCATAATGGTCAGCAATGTCACCCAATTCTGTTGGGCAAACAAAGGTGAAGTCAGCTGGATAAAAGAAGAAAACACTCCATTTACCTGCAACATCTTTCTCAGAAACTTCGATGAATTCACCGTTTTTAAATGCTTGGTTAGTAAATGGTTTGATTTGAGTATTAATTAATGACATATGATGTTCTCCTGTTTGGTTGCCTATTAAGTTACTGTTTTACAGCAGCTTAATCCAATCATTACCTACTATCGATTTGATAGGTACAGCCTAATCATATTTTAAAAATTAATAGGTGAGACATTAAAACGCTTCCTGTTCTGTTCAGCAAGCGTTTTATTTATAAGGTCTATTTTATGTTCAGTGAGTTAAGCCATGGTGGCAATCGTTTTGCGAAAACGAATGAGTGCGAGGGAAAAGAATACAGCGCCAATCACAACGAGCACTGCAAATTGAGGCCAAACAATTTGGAAACCTGCTCCGCGATATAAAATCGCCTGAGCTAGACTAACAAAGTGTGTGGTCGGCATGGTTAACATAATATCTTGAACGAGCTGGGGCATGCTTTCTCGTGCTGTCATCCCGCCAGAAAGCATGTTTAATGGCAACAGTACTAAAATCATCAACAAACCAAACTGAGGCATAGATCGTGCAATTGTCCCCATAAAAATACCAATTGATGTTGTCGCAAATAAACTCAAGGCAACTCCACACATAAACAATAAGATAGACCCTTCTATGGGGACTTGTAGCAATGTTTTTACCACTAAAATTAAGGAAACACCGGATGCAATCAATACCACCAGCCCCATTGACCATATTTTTGACATCATAATTTCAAATGGTGTTAGTGGCATGACCATCAAGTGCTCAACGGTACCGTGCTCTCGCTCCCTGATAAGTGCTGCCCCCGTCAAAACGATCGATAGCATCGTAATATTATTGATAATTGCCATAACAGAACCGAACCATGACTGCGTCAAGTTAGGATTAAAGCGCATGCGCACTTCCAGATCGACAGGCAAACTCGCATTACTGCGGTATTTTGCTAAAAATTCGTTCACTTCACCTAAGGTAATGTTTTGAATATAACTATTCCCTAAGAAGGCTTGGCTCATTCGTGTTGCATCAATATTCACCTGAATTTCTGGATGCCGGCCGGCAAGCACATCACGTTGAAAATTAGGCGGAATATCTAATGCAAATGTATATGAGCCACGGTTTAACAAGCCATCAATTTGGTCTGGTGTGATATCTATGGGGGGTAAGAAATAAGGTGCGTAAAAGCTATTGATTATCCGGTTTGATAACTGTGACTTATCTTGGTCAGCAATCGCAATGGGAGCATTATGTAAAGAACCGGGTGTCACCGTTGCCGACGAATAAATCGATACCGTAAAAGCAAAGACAATCAAGGCTAGCATTGCTTTATCGCGGCCCAGACTGCGCAATTCTTTGATTCCTAAATTAAAAATATTCTGAATTTTACGTATCATCACTATGCCTCCTGCTTTTTCAGGAATAAAACACTTAGCCCAATAACCAGTGGTACGGTGATCAGTAATGGAATAAATGATGACTGTAAATCAAATAAATTTAACCCCTTAGAGAAGGTTCCTCGCGTGATAGTCAAAAAATGTGATGTTGGATAAACCATCCCAACCCAGCGGCCAATACCTTCCAATGATGAGACAGGGTCAATCATTCCTGAAAACTGAGTTGCTGGTATCAATGTGATGATAGAAGTACCAAAAATTGCTGCGATTTGGCTTTTCATAAAGCATGAAATTAGCAGCCCCATACCTGTTGCAATACTGATATACAGAAATGCTGCCAGCGTTAATGTCAGAAAACTACCTTTGAATTCAACACCAAATATATACACTGATAATATGCAAAGTAATACAAAGTTAAACATGCCTAATAGAATATAAGGGAGCTGTTTTCCAAGTAAAAATTCTAATTTGGTGATCGGGGTGACATAAAGATTGATAATCGAACCAAGTTCTTTTTCTCGAACAACACTTAACGCACTCAGCATGGCGGGTATCATCATTAATAATAATGGAATAACCGCGGGAACAATCGCCGGCAAACTGCGAACATCTGGGTTATAACGATATCGAGTTTCAATGTCGATAGCGGGCATACCAGCAACACCTACGGGTTGACGAGCAGCCATCGTACTTAGCCATGCTAAGTGCATTGCTTGTACATAGCCACGCACAGTTTCAGCACGGTTTGGCATGGCACCATCAATCCACACGCCAATTTTGACGTTATTACCACGAGCGATATCCCTAGCAAAATTAGGTGGAATTTCAATCGCAACAGTAACATCACCGCTACGCATTTTTGCCTCTAAGTCATCATAATCTTTAATTGGTGGTTGTTCGATAAAGTAACGTGAGCCTGCTAAGTTCAGAGTATATCCCTGACTTAGCCCTGTTTGGTCGCGATCGAGTACTGAAAAACGTAAATTTTCTACATCCATACTAATACCGTAACCCATGATAAACATAAGAATTACAGTTCCCAATAACGCCAATGTAGAACGGACAGGATCTCGACGCAATTCCATGCCTTCCCGGATGGAATAACTAAATAACCGACGTAAACTAAAGCGTTTTTTCAACGCTTCAGTCGCTTGTTCTTTCAGTTCAGGGTCAACATGGAACTCAGGCGCAGTTTCTTGCCCTTGCCCTGCATCACCTACCGCATCTTGCAAATAAGCAATAAAAGTTTCTTCTAACGTCGCTAATCCGCGTTTTTTGGTTAAGTTTGCAGGCGTATCACAATCAAGTACCTTTCCTGCATGCATTAATGAAATCCGGTCACAGCGTTCGGCTTCATTCATAAAGTGAGTTGAGATAAAAATTGTGACGCCGTCACGCCTTGATAAATCGACCATTAAATTCCAGAACATATCTCTGGCAACAGGGTCCACTCCTGACGTTGGCTCATCGAGGATTAACATTTCAGGTTCATGAATAACAGCGACAGCTAAAGATAACCGTTGACGAATTCCTAAAGGCAAATCATCAGGCATAGTACCCCTGACTTCCTCGAGTTCAAATCGTTGACACATATCATCAATGCGTTGTGCGATTTTTTCTTCTGGAATATGAAAGAGTTTTGCATGCAGTTCAAGGTTTTGCTCAACACTGAGTTCACTATATAACGAGAAAGCTTGCGACATATAACCGACGCGTTTGCGTGTTTCGATATCCTTCGGATCAATTTCTTGACCAAATAGCCACGCTTGACCTTCACTGGCTTGTAATAAACCCGTCAACATTTTCATTGTGGTTGATTTACCACAGCCATTGGAGCCTAAAAATCCGAAAATCTCCCCTTTCGGAATTTTAAAATTAACATGGTCAACAGCGACAAAGTTGCCAAAACGCATGGTTAGGTCTTGAGCCTCAATGGCAATAATATTGTCTTTTGTGGTATCACGCGCAGGGATCACAACCTTTTTGTGCCCGCTACGCTTTTCTTCTGGTAGTAATTGAATAAACGCAGCTTCAAGGTCATCACATTGCGTCTGTGCTTTTAATTCAGATGCATGGCCAGTGGCAAGCACCTTGCCATCATCCATTGCCACTAACCAATCAAAACGTTCGGCTTCTTCCATGTAAGCTGTTGCGACCAAAACACTCATATTGGTTTGTCGCAAACGAATACGATCGATTAAATCCCAAAATTGTGCACGAGATAACGGGTCAACCCCAGTGGTAGGTTCATCTAAAATTAATAAATCGGGATCATGAATTAACGCACAGCATAATCCCAACTTTTGTTTCATGCCTCCTGATAATTTGCCAGCAGGACGGTCTTTAAAGGGTGCAAGCCCTGTACTTTCAAGTAAATCTTGAATGCGATATTCACGCTCAGCTTTTGATTGGCCAAATAAACGCCCAAAAAAATCGACGTTTTCATAAACAGATAATGTATGGTAGAGATTCTTCCCTAAACCTTGTGGCATATAAGCGATGCGAGGGCAAACAGCTCGGCGGTGTTCAATGTCATTCATATCACCATCAAGTACCGTTATTTGGCCTTCTTGAATCACTCTTGCCCCCGCGATCAGAGAAATCAAGCTTGATTTTCCTACACCATCTGGACCAATCAACCCAACCATTTTTCTTGCTGGGATGGAAAGTACAATGTCATCCAACGCACAATTATCACCATAATGCTGGCTGACATGCTGTATATCGATAATCACATCATCCATCAGTCTATTGGTCATTGTGGTAATCTCACCTCAAGTTCAGCAGGCCAAGATTCATTCGGATCCAAACGTACATACGCTTTACCAGGTAACCCTGTTTTGACATATTCTAAGTGTTGCTCTAATAACTCAGGGGAAATACGCGCACGTACTCTGAACATCAATTTTAAGCGTTCATTTTGTGTTTCTACGGTTTTGGGTGTGAATTGTGCAACACTTGCCACGAACGTGGTTTTTGCTGGGATCACGATGTTTGGTGCAGCATCAAGGATAATGTGAACATCACTGCCTAAGGCAACTTTACCTGCATCTTCAGTCGGTAAGAAAAAGGTCATATACACATCACTTAAATCGACCATATTCAAGACCCGCCCACCAGCGCCAAGTACCTCTCCAGGCTCAGCGACACGGTATTGAATGCGCCCGTTTCTTGGTGCTTTTAGAATACTGTCATCTAAGTCCGCAATAATGCGACGTTCCGTTGCTGTCGCTGCATCAACACGGTTTTTCGCTTGGACAATACCGGCGCTTGCAGAATCAATCGCTGATGTCGCGGCGGCAACTTGCGCTTTTGACGCCTCCAGTGCTGCGCGAGCACCTTGCATCTGCGCTGTATCGTCATCGACTTGTTGTTGAGAAACAGCGTTGGTTCTTACCAAAGCTCTAGAGCGATTTAATCGTTTCTGTGCGGCGTCTAATTCCGCTTCACGTTGGCGAACAACCGCTTGAGCGGCAACTTTTTCACTTTTTCGTTGGGCTAAAGCAGATTCGGCTGTTGTCACTGCACTAATCGCTTGGCGTAACTGGGCTTGTACTTCATGAAGCTGCTCTTGGAGCGCTCGTGTATCCATAC
Source organism: Providencia sp. PROV255 (assembly GCF_028478065.1). NCBI lineage: Bacteria > Pseudomonadati > Pseudomonadota > Gammaproteobacteria > Enterobacterales > Morganellaceae > Providencia > Providencia sp. PROV255. Next base: position 118,988 of record NZ_JAMPMI010000008.1, read on the forward strand.
GAGCAAGTTCTTGCCCTTCTTTAACAAAATCGCCTTCTTTTACATTAATCGTTTCAATGCGCCCTGCAGTCTTAGTCGCAATATCAATTTCCGTTGCTTCTATACGGCCATTACTTTGTGCAAATCCAGCAGGTAGCCCACCTGAATTAACATTCCAGTAATAAAAACCACCCGCAACAATAATTATTATTAAAATGATGTAAAAAGATATTTTTTGCTTATTTATTTTCATACCATCCCTTTCCATTAAATGAGAAAACAAGGAACAACAATTATTTTGATTATTAACCTGGTAAATATTAATAAAACGATATAACTGTCCTATATGCTAAATAAATACAACTAAGACAAAAGTAATAATTTTTTATTTTTTAACTATGTTAGTACGTGTAAACACAGTTATTAAATTAGCTATCTATCTAATTTAATAACATTTTATCAGCATTTAAGTTAAGTGAAGTTGCCTTGTGTCACAAAAAGGTAGAATAGACAGATAAAAACAATAATAAGGCATTAATTGTATACATTTAATTCAATATATAAAAAATAAAGCCAGTCAATTAGTTTACTGGCTTTATTAATAACATTTGATTTGAATAAATATTAGCAAGCAAATTCAGCTATCGTTTTTTCGTCCATGCGGTAACGAACCCACTCATCCTGTGGTTGCGCACCTATACTTTTATAGAAATCAATCGCTGGCTGATTCCAATCAAGAACGCTCCATTCCAGACGCTGGCATTTTCGATCTACGGCCAATTTTGCAATATGTTTCAATAGTTTTTTTCCGGCTCCTGCCCCTCTATAATTAGGGGATACATATAAATCCTCTAAATAAATGCCACTATTACCTAACCATGTTGAATAACTTGTAAAGAATACGGCATACCCTGCTGGCTGCCCATCGACATAACAAATCAATGCTTCAGTGCTTGAATTTTCATCGAATAAGGAATTTTCGATATCAGCAACTGTAGCTTTCACTTCATGACGTGCTTTTTCGTAATCCGCAAGTTCAATGATCATATCTAATATCAAAGCGGCATCTTGGTGGGTTGCTGACTTTATTTCTACGTTCATGTGGGGCTCTCTTAGCTTTTGAATCCTAATTTTAAACGTTACCAACGAAGAACCCAATTCACAGCAGTATTATTCATTTCTTCGTGCATGATATAAGTATCATTTATATCTGTGTATATACTTAATTTAACAATAATAATCAAACAACGCATTTCTGGACATTGTTTGCCAAAGACTATGTTTGCTATGATTATCTCATGGATTAACTTAACAAATATTAAGGAGGCTAATCTATGCTGTTGTGTGATCTTATTGAATACTCACACTTCTTTGGTAATCGCCAGAGCTCAGGCTTTCACAGTTTTATACTGCGATAACCCTGCCTGAGCGAAGCCACTAAAGAAAATCTTCCCTCAGCTTACTGGGTTGTCGTGACGACTATGCCCTGGCATTTTTATGCCTAAAATTTGAGTAAGCTATGAGCACTTTATTAACTGTAAAATCACTAAATTACGATACTTCAACCTCGACTTTATTGAATGATATCTCTTTTACCGTTCAACAAGGCGACCGTATTGGTTTAATTGGCCATAACGGAAGCGGAAAAAGTACATTATTGAAGCTAATAACCCAGCAATTGTCCCCTAATAATGGCAGTATTACTTATGCGAACCACTGTGTTACTGCTTATATTGAACAACATTTACCCGATGATATTGCTTCCTTAACACTCCTTGATGCACTGGTTCAAAAATTACCTGAACAAGACAAAGTCACTGAACGCTGGCGGGCTGAAGTTTTATTATCAGAATTAGGTTTTACACCTGAACAGTGGGAACAAAAAGCTTATGCCATCAGTGGAGGGCAACATACTCGTTTGCTTCTAGGTCGTGCTTTAATTGAGCAGCCCGATTTACTACTACTTGATGAACCAAGTAATCATTTAGATTTACCCACACTTATTTGGTTAGGTAATTTCTTACAGTCATGGAAAGGCAGTTTCGTACTCGTGTCTCATGACCAGTCATTATTAGATAAGGTGAGTAACTGCACTTGGATTTTACGAGATAAATCACTGCATTTTTATCGGTTACCTTGCAGTGCAGCACGGCAAGCATTGAGTGAAAAAGACATTACTGATGCACGTCGTAATCAAGCCGAGCAAAAAGAAATTGACCGTATTGCATCAAGTGCCAAGCGCTTAGCTATTTGGGGGCATGTGTATGACAATGAAGCCTTATCACGCAAAGCCAAGCAGATGGAAAAACATATTGATCGGCTTAAAGATGCCCAAACTGAGTTAACTGAAGGCTATCAATGGAAGCTTGCTTTAAATGGCAAAGCGATTCCTGCAGATAGAGTTTTGGAGTTGGAAAACACTGTTGTTTCAACACCGAATGGAAATCAGTTGTTTAAAACGGCATTTCATCAAGTGAAAAGTGGTGACCGTATCGCCATCATGGGCGCTAATGGCTGTGGTAAATCGACACTATTACGTCTACTTTGGCAATGTTATCAACAAGATTTGCGTTATAGCTCGCAATTGAAGTTTCACCCAGCAATCAGTGCTGGTTATTATGACCAACAATTAGAGCAGCTAAATGATAATGATAGCCTACTAGAGGCACTACGTCATTTTGCACCTTTAACCGATGAACAACGAAAAATGGCCTTGATTGGCGCTGGTTTTGCTTATTCACGCCATCAACAGAAAGTAGTAACACTGAGTGGTGGAGAACGCGCTAGGTTATTGTTTATTGGTTTAAGTTTAGCTCAGTACGAGTTGATTTTATTGGACGAACCTACCAATCACCTTGATCTAGAAGGCAAGGAAGCGCTTTGTGAACAAATTAGCTTATTTTCTGGAGCATTATTGGTTGTAAGCCATGATAGATGGCTCATTGAAAATAGCTGCCAACGCTTCTGGTTTATCGATGATAATCGGCTAGAGGAATACCTTAATGTTGATGATATTTATCATAAAATCGAGCTGCAATCCCAGTCATTATTAACGCCTACACTTGGGAGAGATGTCTCTATTAAATCGGCGATTAAAATTCCTTGTGAGGAAGATGCGCATGAAGATGAGCTACTAGAAAAATTACTGATATTAGAGCAAAAGTTACTTGCGGATCAAAAACGCAAACTAAGCCACCAAAAGCCACAGTTACAACAACAGTGGATAAATGAAATAGCCCAAATACACGCTAAATTGGGCTTATAACCGATACCCCCTGATGACGCTAAGTGATCAGGGGGCCTTCTCAATAAGTCGTATACTGATATAGGATGATAGTTACAGTTTACAAAATAATTATATGTACCCTAAAATTGACCTTATTGACGAAATAATAGAAAATTGAGTACTGTTATTCATCAATAATGAAAATAATTGCATTTATTCTTTATGCCTTTCGTATGAATAAAGATTTTGTAAACTATCCAAATTATTATTTTATTTTTTGTTTTTTAGCTCGCTTAAAATATGACGTTGGGACATTGGGGCAAACAACCTCTTTAAATTTAACATCTTTATTCGTATTCACAGGCGGTTCATTTTCAGAAGTAACCGGGTCGTTGCTCTGTGGTATTTTGCTTGTTTCTTTCATATATAAATGCTCTTTTGCTTGTATAATATCATTCGTTTTAGCCATTTGATTTTCCCTCTGCCACTAACACCGCATTAACTTGCTCAATTCGTTCCACTGCGCGGTTAATGATCTCAACGACTCTTGTTGTCTCTTCTTTTGTCAACTGTTGTATCACGATTTGTTGTCTCAACAATGACTTAAATTTATCTACAGCACATTCAATTTCATTAGCAAATTGATTACCTGCTTTTAATTCCTGTGCATATTTTAATTTTAGTTGAACTTCTGCCAATATTTCAGCTTTGAGTAATAAAAAACAGCGACCTTCTGGAGTAATCACATAACACTTGCGCCCTTTTCCATTATCTTTACCCGCTGAAATAAACCCTAACTCTTCTAATAACGTTAGAGTCGGATAAATTACACCCGGACTTGGACAATAAAAACCTGCCGTTTCTTCTGCAATTTTTTTTATTAACTCATAACCATAATTAATTCCCCCCGTCAGTAAATGTAGGATGTAAATCCTTAACTGTTTAGGGTTAAACATACGACTGACACTTTTACCGTTACACAAACACGGGTCTAGTTGTTGTTCACTGGCCATTAAAATTCTCAGGGTTATTTACTCTAAAACCGATATATCTAACATAATAGTTACTTTTACAGAAAATGCCAGCTTTAGATATATCTGTTTTTGTGCATAACGTGCTAATGATAATCATTCTTATATGGATTATACCGACTAAATGTCGATACAACAGTAAAAAATGTGCGGTAAATTGTCTAACTGAGTAAATTATGCCGTAAATTTGAGAAAGGCTTTAAGGAAAGGAACAAGCCAGCTATCAAAAGACAGCTGGCAAGTAAACGGTTTATTAGCCAATATTAGGTAATATGTTGAAAACAATCCCTAACTGAACACCAATAACTATAATGCCACAAATAAATACCAATGATAGACCTAATCCACCACCCAATACTTGATATTTCTGTGGGTTCAATGCCCTTGATTTAAATGCCATTGCACTAGGTAGTAATAAAGCTAGTATTGAAAGTGCAATTGCGGCATACCCTAATGCCATCACAAACCCTTTAGGATAAAATAAAGCAAAAACTAGCGGTGGTCCAAAGGTTAGTAAACCTGTTTGTAGACGCCCTGAAGCATTATCTTGACGTTTAAATAAGTCTGCTAAAAAGTCAAATAACCCTAAAGCAACCCCAAGGAAAGATGTCGCTAGAGCCAAGCTCATGAACATTTGTGCAATTAACTCTGTTTTTCCTGATTGAGCCACATCCTTAATTGCATCTAATAGTCCATTAAGCCCTGCGTTTTCAGCCAAAATACCAACGAACGTGGTTGTACCAATACTCCCTAAGGTTGCGATTTGCCATAAAATATAAGCAATCAATGGGATAGCACTTCCGATGATAAAAATAACCCGCAGTTTTTTGACATCCCCTCCCATGTATTTAACGATACTTGGGACGCTACCATGAAAACCAAATGAGGTAAAAAATACCGGTATCGCAGATAAAATGAGAACTTTTTCAGTTGGCGCAGCCAATAAATTTTGTTGCTCAACATGCGGTATCATTAATGCCAATATAATGACTAGGAAAACAATTTTTGCAGCAAATAAAATACGGTTGATAAAATCTACGGATGAAGTCCCGAAACATACAACGCCACCGCCAATGACGGTAAATACAACAATTCCCATCCAATCGGCCATTTCAATGGCAAAACTACTTTTTAAATTTGAAGTAATGATTTCCCCTGCACCACTGACATAAGCCGCTGTCAGTGCATACATAAGGAACATCATACTGAAACCCGTAATAAATTTGCCGCTAGACCCTAAATACCGCTGCGCAACACTACCAATCCCCGTTTCGTGGGATTCATGTTGATAAACCTCGACCAAAAGCAATGCTGTGTAACACATCAATGCCCATAACACTAATAACATAGCCAAGCTAACTAAAAACCCATTACCCGCAGCCGCGATAGGCATAGCTAACATACCTGCGCCAATCGTAGTACCTGCAACAATAAATACACTACCAAGTGTGCGATTTTTCATATTGAGATCCTAACAATCAATTAAATATTAATTTTATAATTGGAATGATTTGACTTATTTTCTTCATTAATGAGTTGTTGCAGTTTATCTTCAAAGATATTTTTTAACTCCGCCCAATAGGTTTCAAAATGTGCCCTATCACGCAAGCAATGCGTCATGATCGCTGCCCGTAGTACATAAATTGACCGCACTTTATGCCATTCGTTATCAGAGAACTGTGCATCTCGACATAAATTCAATGGATTATCACCATATTCGTCATAAGTTAGCGAAGTTGATGAGGTGAGAAAATCATTAGAATAACTCCGACCAGCTGCATAAGAGCATAATTCATATAGCCGCTTATTGAGCTGATTTTGCTTTTCTAAAGAGGTGTTTCCGATTTCACGAAACATAAAGTTAATCATATGAAAATCAGGCGTAGGCATCGCTATAATTGAAAATTGACGCTCATCAATAATGAAAGGCTCACATTGATTAATTTTGTCAATCATCCAATTAGCTGTGATGATCCCTGCGGCAATCACTTTTCCATACCCTAAAACATTTAATGGGACTAAGCGGTGTGCAGCCCATACCGCTGCGGCGGTTGCGCCCGCTTTTGATCCTTCCATGATGGAAGAGCCAAGTAATACATTTTGCGTTTTTTCTGCTTTACGCTGTTTTTCTTGCACTTCTTCAAATACATAAGCGGCATGGTAAGAAACCAAATCTACAATCCGCTTATCTTTCATACAAATTGCCCCCGCCGCATACGGAATAAACCCCACTTTATGAGGGTCAACGGTAATAGAATCAGCTTGGCTTAATGCTTTAAAACTTTCATACACATCGCGTTTTGGCCACACCATATTTTCAGGGAAAATTCCTTCACTATGATACCGTTGGATTAAATTCTCATACTCCATAAATTGATTTTCTTCATCACGAAACATCGCACAAGCGTATCCCGCATAAGCAGCATCGATATGCACATAAAAAGAAACACCAAAACGTTGCTCACATTCACGTCGTAGCTCAATGACTTCTTTGACATTGTCAATTGCGCCAGTTTCTGTGGTTCCCATAACGGCAACGACTGCTAAAATAGGTTCTTCTTGCTCAATCAATGCAAATACGGTTTCACGCATTTTACACACATCCGTTCGATAACTTGCATCAACGGGTAGTTGCACAATATTCTGTTGGCCTAAACCAAGAATATCCATCGCTTTCATCCATGAATAGTGTTTAGACTGAGGAACCAATAACTTACCGAGTTTTCCTTGCTCTATTCCAACGCCACGACAGGTCAGATCACGAATTTCTTCAAAAATTTGCTGTTTCTTTAATTCGTCAATTAAATCTAGAACTGTAGGCACTGAAAGATTGAGCAACTCTTTTTCGGTTTTCCCCTTTAGCAAGTATTGGGATTTTGGGTGCTGCATAACCGCCAACGGTAGTGTTTTAATATTTCTAGCCACCCATAATCCTTCATAGTTAGCTACTGTCCCACCTGATGTAATATGCCCCCAAGCATGTTGTACGTCATAACCAAACATGGCACATAAATCTAATCCGGCCTCTATTTCTAAAACGGTTGTCGTCGGAGAAGATTCTTGTGCACAATTATTAGGGTTGTACATCATCGCCATAACATAAGCTAAATTAGAAATCATCAGCGTATCTGCATTCATATGGCCCATATAACGTGGAGAGAACCATGGAACTGATGTTGTTTTTAATTTTGAAGAGAGTTGATTAAGAATACCTTCTGTACGATATAACGTATCTCGGTATTCAGGGGCATAGCGGTCAACGGTAGAGATAAGATCAGGGTCTTCTGGATGATAGCTAGAGCGCCAATGCATGTGTTCACTCACTGAATATTCCATCATTTCTTTGAAAAAGACAGCATTTTCAGATTTAGGGCCTAAAAACAATGCATCTACATTCATCTTTGCATTTTTAAAATTATTCATCATTACTACACCTTCAAACTGCAATTAGCAGCCGCTAGTTGCATTTAAGTCACTTAACTTAATATCATTGGAAAGTGCATAACGGGCTGTGTTTATATAAAAGATATCAATATATTAATGATATACATTTAAAAATATCATTTAAGGATTACTTATTGATAAACAAACCGTTAATGGCCAACTTGTTTATAGATATAATCTATTTTTATTAAATTATTAACAAACCAATTGGAATTTCATTCTAATTTGTGGACGAGCACAAAAAATCAAAATTTAGTTAACTGTAAAGAGATATTTACGCTAAAAAGACTTGATTATGTAAATTATTTGTTATAAATGGACTGGTTTTTACTATTATAAATATATCGTAATACAACAATAAAAACCAGATTAAAAAATTATAGTCAATTGTTTATTAGGATAATTTTACCAGTAAGGTCACCTGATTCCATATACTCATGAGCGTCTTTTACTTGGGCTAAAGGGTAGATCTTGTTAACAATAGGTTTAATTTCACCTTTTTGTAACATCCCCCAAACTTGTTCTTTGAGCTCTTGTGCGATCAAAACTTTTTCTTCAATAGTTCGAGAACGCATTGTTGATCCCGTATGAGTTAATCTTTTTACCATTAAAGGCATCATATTTAACTCTTTAGGGTTACCTTTCATCATCCCAATCTGGATAATGCGCCCAAACTTAGCAGCAACTTGATAATTTTTTGCAACATAATCGCCACCGATAATATCCACGACCATATCTACACCTCGAGAGGAGGTATAATTGAGCGTAGCCTCAACAAAATCATCTTTTCTATAGTTAACAGCACAATCTGCACCTAACGATTTTGCAACTTCAGCCTTATCCTCAGAACCAACAGTGGTAATCACTGTTGCACCAAACGCTTTCGCTAACATAATCGCCACACTACCAATACCCGATGTTCCCCCGTGAATAAGTACTGTTTCGTCTTTTTTTAACTTGCCGATTTGAAAAACGTTTGCCCAAACAGTAAAAAAGTTTTCAGGTATTGCCGCCCCCTCGATAAAAGATAAATTCCCTAACGGTAAGGCGATGTGCTTATGCACTAGACAATATTCCGCATAACCGCCCCCAGCAACCAGCCCACAAACTTTATCACCTAGCTGCCATTCCGCTACATCATCCGCCTTGCCTACAATAGTTCCTGCAATTTCAAGCCCCATAATCGGTGAAGCATCAGCCGGTGGAGGATAAGATCCCTTACGCTGAAAAATATCAGGACGATTAACGCCCGCAGCTTCCACCTTAACAAGTAAATACCCTGCAGAAATTCTAGGTAACGGTTTATCAATTAATCGCAGCTTTTCTGACCCACCAGGTTCTATAATGTCAACAACTGTCATCGAAGTGGGTAAAGACTGTTGAGTAAGTGTCATTATAATCTCCTTATTGAGGTTAATTTGAAAAATTGATATTCATAAATTTATTTTCGTGTTAAATTAATGCTAATTAGTTTAATATTTCGTGCTCAAGCACTATAATTTTAAGTATTAATTACAATGGTGATATCTGTCATCTTTTTATCGTTTAGAGGGTGAAATTTAATCTATATCAAATTTTATATTTAGTAATCTTCTTTAATTTAGCATTAATATCTAAATTCACTAATTTCTTCCATGTTCTCTGATTGGCTTTTTTGTTTATTAAGTCGATTCTGTCATACATTACTACTTACCAGTTGCATTATCTTATGTTAAAATTGACTCATATCAATAATTTTAACTTGATTGAGCCTTAAATATGATCCCAGAAAAAAGAGTTGTTCGTCGCATCCAGTCTGGTGGTTGTGCTATTCATTGCCAGGACTGCAGTATTAGCCAACTTTGCATTCCTTTTACGCTGAATGAACATGAACTGGATCAACTTGATAATATCATCGAACGCAAGAAACCAATTCAAAAAGGCCAAGCTTTGTTTAAAGCAGGCGATGAGTTGCGTTCATTATATGCCATCCGCTCTGGTACAATAAAAAGCTATACAATAACCGAAGAAGGCGATGAGCAAATTACCGGTTTTCATTTAGCTGGAGACCTTGTTGGTTTTGACGCCATCATTCATACACAGCACCCAAGTTTTGCACAAGCACTTGAAACATCAATGGTTTGTGAAATACCTTTTGAAACATTAGATGATTTATCAGGCAAAATGCCTAATTTACGTCAGCAAATTATGCGTTTAATGAGCGGTGAAATTAAAGGTGACCAAGAAATGATCCTTTTATTATCTAAGAAAAATGCGGAAGAACGTTTAGCTGCATTTATTCTTAACCTCTCACACCGCTTTGCAGAACGCGGTTTTTCACCAAGAGAATTTAGATTGACCATGACTCGTGGAGATATTGGTAACTATCTTGGATTAACTGTTGAAACCATCAGCCGTTTATTAGGCCGCTTTCAAAAAAGTGGCATGCTGAGTGTTAAAGGTAAGTATATCACCATCGAAGATATGGCTAAACTGACTGATATTGCTGGTAAAGTTTCCGCAATTACATGCTAATATCCCTAAACGGATCACGTTATCAGTGATCCGTTTTCATTTTTTTCCCTAGATTTCTTGCCTATTTAATCTCAATATCATAGTTTATCTATATGGAAATATCCGTGTATCGAGAGGATTTCAATATGGCAAACTATAAAAACCTGCTAGTTGCAATTGACCCAAATCAGGATGATCAACCTGCATTAAGACGTGCTGTCTACATCGTGCAGCGTAATGGTGGACGGATAAAAGCGTTTTTGCCTATCTACGACCTTTCCTATGACATGACAACATTACTGTCCCCTGAAGAGCGTAATGCCATGCGTAAAGGTGTAATAAGCCAAAAAGCAGCGTGGATCAAACAACAAGCTCATTTCTATCTTGAAGCAGGCATTGATATTGAAATTAAAGTTATTTGGCACAACAAGCCATATGAGGCCATTATTCAGGAAGTTATCAGTGGTGAACATGACTTATTACTGAAAATGGCACATCAAACCGATAATTTCGAGTCAATTATTTTTACCCCGTTAGACTGGCATTTACTCCGAAAATGCCCTGCTCCTGTCTGGATGGTGAAAGATAAAGTATGGCCAGACCACGGTTCCGTGGTTGTTGCCGTTAATTTATCAAATGAGGAATCTTATCACGATGACCTCAATATTAAATTGGTCGAAAAAACAAAAGACTTAGCAACACGCATTATTAAAGAACAGGAAATTCATTTAGTAAGCGCATATCCTGTTGCGCCAATGAATATTGCCATAGAGTTGCCCGATTTCGACCCGAGCTTATATAACAACGCACTACGTGGCCAACATTTAATTGCGATGAAAGAGCTACGGCAAAAATTTGGGATTGATGAAAAGTACACCCATGTCCGTGAAGGCCTACCTGAAAAAATTATTCCTGACATGTGTGAAGAATTACATGCGGGGGTTGTGGTGCTGGGTATTTTAGGCCGTACAGGGATTTCAGCGGCCTTTTTGGGGAATACCGCAGAGCATGTCATCGATAAGCTAAAATGTGATTTATTAGCGATTAAACCTGACGGCTTTGTCTGCCCTATCACCCCTGCTGATGAAGATTAATTAATCATTTAAAAATTGCTCCCCCTAATTCACTAACTAGGGGAGCAATTCAATCCTGATTCTGTTTATGTTGGCTGGAATTAAGTACTGGCCAAACCTGCATAGCATTAAAAATAACTTGATTCAGCCTCTCAAGTTCAATTCCGTCACACGCTTGGATGGTAAAACCATCAATTACCGTGATATAAAAATCAACGATAGCTTCAATCGGTGCATCTGGTGCAACATCGCCATCAGCAATACCTTTGCGCATACGCTCTAGTAGAATCTCTTGATAGCTCTTACGTTTTTCTTGAACGTTTAATTGCACATCTTCGATTTGCTTCGCCCCATTCATTGCCGCAGTAATCAACATACAACCTGCGGGTTTGTTTGGCTGAATTAGCCTTTTGGCGCTTTCGTACATCAGTAATTCAATCGCAATTTTCGCCGTTTTAGCTTGCTTTACGATAGACAAAATAGGGCAAGCTTCATTCATCAAATAATAATCAATACATTGATTGAACAACGATGCTTTATCACCAAAAGCACAGTAAAGACTAGGTGCGGTGATACCTAGCTCATGAGTTAAATCGCTAATTGAGGTTGCAACATAGCCATTTCGCCAAAAAAGTAACATGGCTTTAGCTAATGCATCTTGTTGGTCAAAGCCTTTAGGCCGCCCGCGTTTTATTTGATTCATCTTCTCACTTTACTCGCAGTCAACTCACGATGCCATAACTATTTTATAGTGGTCACTACAAAAATAATTGACAGCGCCTAAATTTGCATAAAGAATAGCACTATAATTTTATAGCGGTCACTATAAAATTATTTTTTTGTAAATAACTCAATTTTCATGGAAAGCAAATGACAACAACTCATTTTTCTTCGCACAATGGTAACTGGCTTTCACTATTATCTGCAACTTTTGCTTGCTTCATTATTGTTACTGGTGAATTTTTAGCGATTAGCGTCCTGAATAATATCGCTTATGATTTCCAAATATCAACAGGTACTGCAGGACTTACCGTGACAGTCACATCTATCGCAGGCATGGTATCCTCCCTATTTGTTCCCATTTATGCAAAAAATATCGATAGACGCCAAGTATTACTTTTCTTAGTTGCTCTCATGATATTAGCCAACGCAATTACGGCTTTCGCTTCTAATTTTAGTTTAGTTTTATTAGGTCGTTTCGCATTAGGAATTGCATTAGGGGGTTTTTGGGGTGTTGCTGCTGGCTTAGTCGTACGTTTAGCACCTAAAAACATGTCAATTACCACATCCGTAACAATATTTTTTTCGGCAGTCACATTAGTTACCGTACTCGGCGTACCTCTAGGCGCTTGGCTATCTGATAACTATGGTTGGAGAACACCTTATATTGCATTAGTTATTGCGGGCGCTATCGCATTTTTAATGCAGTATTTTTCTTTACCATCATTAAAGCCGTCCTCGTCTATGCAATGGAAAGAGTTATTATTGATGCCCTCGCACCCTATTGCACGTAAAGGGTTAGTTATATTCACACTGATTTTTTTAGCACATTTCTCTGCCTATAATTATTTTACGGTATTCTTTAAACAAACCGCAGGCTTTATCGAAGGGCAAATTTCAGCATTATTACTCTTTTTTGGAGTGGCTAGCGTCGTTGGCAATATACTGGCAGGTTATGTCGGAAAACATAATGTTCGTTATAATTTTGCGATTAGTGCACTTTTATTGGCCTTAGCTTTTCTCGCATTATCTGTTTTAGATTTTAATTGGGCAACCAGTATCATATTTGTTTTTTCATGGGGAGTTGCTGCGGGTATGGTTCCTGCAACAATCAACATGTGGATGCACGTTCATGTTCCAGAATTAACCGAAAAAGGTTCAGCTTTGATTACCTTTATGTTTTTAATTTTAATTACTATTGGTAGCTTAGTGGGAGGATATGTCATGGATAATTTCAATGGCGGAGTTCTCATGATGAGCATGCTCATAATATCAACACTAGCGTTTTTATTAGTGTTTACCTTTGCTCGAGGGCTAACCAATTGCGCTCGATTTTGCCTCAAATGATGCGTTTATAAGACTGCATCACATAAACTGATTTAACTCTCAAATATCAAGAAGGGGTGACTGGAATTAACCAATCCCCCCTTCTTATTTACTTTGCTAATTTTTTTTGAAATGAATTAGTAACTCATTAAATTACAATGCACGTAAGATTGCATCAACGCTATCTTTCGCATCACCAAACAACATCTGCGTATTTTCTTTGAAGAATAATGGGTTTTGTACCCCAGCATAGCCAGTATTCATTGAACGTTTAAATACAATGACATTGCTTGCTTTCCAAACTTCAAGAACTGGCATACCTGCAATTGGGCTGTTTGGATCTTCTTGAGCCGCTGGGTTAACCGTATCGTTAGCACCAATAACAAGAACGGTATCGGTATCAGAGAAATCATCATTAATTTCATCCATTTCCAATACGATATCATAAGGTACTTTAGCTTCGGCTAATAATACGTTCATATGGCCAGGTAAACGCCCAGCTACAGGGTGAATACCAAAACGCACATTAATACCACGTTCACGTAGTTTAGTGGTGATATCCGCAACAGGGTATTGTGCTTGTGCAACCGCCATACCATAGCCTGGAGTGATAATTACCGATGTTGAATTTTTCAACATTTCAGCGACTTCTTCTGCCGTGCTTTCACGGTACTCACCCATTTCTTCTTCTGTGCCTGTTGAAGAGCCATCTGTACCGAAGCCTCCTGCAATAACACTGATAAACGAACGGTTCATCGCCTTACACATAATATAGGACAGAATCGCACCTGAAGAACCGACCAATGCCCCTGTGACGATCAACAAGTCATTGCTTAACATGAAACCTGCCGCTGCAGCAGCCCAACCTGAATAAGAATTCAGCATTGAAACAACCACAGGCATATCCGCTCCACCAATTGATGCCACTAAATGCCAGCCAAAAGCTAAAGCAATCGCAGTCATGATTAGCATCAAGAAGACTTGTAAGCCCACACTTTCTGTTTTAACGAAAATCACTAACAGAATGAATGAAACAACTAACGCCGCTAAATTCAGTTTATGGCGATTAGGTAACATCATCGGTTTTGATGACATTTTTCCTGATAATTTACCATAAGCGACCACTGAGCCAGTGAAGGTAACCGCACCAATGAAGATCCCTAAGAAAACTTCTGTTAAATGAATGTTTTCCATCACAACATCAGCGTGCCCTTCACTTGCGATAAAGCTGTTGAAACCAACCAGCACTGCTGCTAAACCGACAAAACTATGTAAAATAGCCACCAGCTCAGGCATTTCTGTCATTTCAACTTTTTTCGCTAAGCGAATACCAATCACTGCACCAATAACCATCGCAACGATCATCCAGCCCACATTAGCACTGTGAGGACCTAAAATCGTGGCTACCAATGCAATAGCCATCCCGATGATGCCGTAAGTATTCCCTCGTTGGGAGCTTTCATGACGGGATAGCCCAGCAAGGCTGAAAATAAATAGGATAGCAGCAACTATATAAGCTGCTGTCACAATTCCACTCGACAACATAAGTTACCCCTTACCCTTTACGAAACATTTTTAACATGCGTTGGGTTACAGTGAACCCACCAAAAATATTGATACTGGCGATCAATATGGCGATAAAGGATAAGAAGCTTACCCAGCCACCGCTTCCAATCTGGAGCAAGGCGCCCACGACGATGATCCCTGAAATAGCATTAGTGACTGACATTAACGGTGTATGCAATGCATGAGTGACATTCCACACCACGTAATAACCGACCACACAAGCTAATGCAAATACCGTAAAGTGCGATAAAAACTCTTTTGGCGCTGAATTAGCGAACCAACCAAACAAGATGATGGCTAATGCCATCAAGCCATATTTCAGCGTCGGTGACATCTTTTTCTCAGGCGCTTTAACTTTTTCAACCGATTGCGGTTTCGCCTGCGGTTGAGCAGATACCTGAATTGGGGGGGCAGGCCAGGTGATTTCACCTTGCTTAATCACTGTGACACCGCGAATAACCAGATCGTCAAAATCAATGTTGATTTCACCGTCTTTTTCTTTGCATAGCAGTTTCATCAAGTTAACAAGGTTTGTTCCATATAACTGTGATGATTGAGTTGGCAAACGGCTTGGTAAATCAGTGTAGCCAATGATTTTTACGCCATTGTCAGTCACAACCAACTTATCTGCTTGAGTTAATTCACAGTTTCCCCCAGTTTGCGCCGCTAAGTCGACAACCACACTCCCTGGTTTCATTGATTCAACCATTTCCTTGGTAATCAATTTAGGTGCGGGTTTACCTGGGATCAGTGCCGTAGTCACAATGATATCGACTTCTTTCGCCTGGGCAGCGAACAATTCCATCTCAGCTTTAATAAATGCTTCTGACATCACTTTGGCATAGCCATCGCCACTACCAGCCTCTTCTTTGAAATCTAGCTCAAGGAATTCAGCTCCCATACTCTGAACTTGCTCTTTCACCTCAGGGCGAGTGTCAAAAGCGCGAACAATAGCGCCTAAGCTACCTGCTGCACCAATTGCAGCAAGACCAGCAACCCCAGCACCGATGATCATGACTTTCGCTGGAGGCACTTTACCTGCTGCCGTAATTTGCCCCGTAAAAAAACGGCCAAATTCATGAGCAGCTTCAACAATTGCACGGTAGCCTGCAATGTTTGCCATTGAACTCAGCGCATCAAGTGACTGGGCACGTGAAATACGTGGCACGGCATCCATCGCCATCACGTTAATTTTCCGAGCTTTTAACGCTTCCATTAGCTCAGCATTTTGTGCCGGCCAAATGAAACTCACCAGTGTTGCCCCTTCTTTTAACAGAGGAATTTCATCATCCAGTGGCGCGTTGACTTTAAAAACGATATCCGCAGCAAATGCAGTATCACGATCAACGATTTCTGCCCCCGCTTGTTCGTATGCTACATCATCAAAACTGGCTAAATGACCCGCATTTTGTTCTACACAGACAGAAAAACCTAACTTAAGAAGTTGAGTCACTGTTGATGGTGTAGCTGCAACACGCGCTTCATTGGCAAGTCTTTCTCTTGGTATACCAATACGCATAATGTTCCCTTTTTAATGCCTAACGTAATGTTGTTAATAGAGTGTTTGCTAAAATAATGACTATCATCACAGAGAAAAGTCTTATTTTGTGCATAAACAGATTTTTAATGTTCTAATAACCTACTGAAAATAAGCTTCTTGATCCATAATTGATCTCGATTCTTAGACAGTAAATGGAATTCGCAGTGAAAATCTTAGTTTTAGGTCAATAAAATACTGGATACTTTAAAAAATCTGGTAAATTTAACTAGTCAATAATTATTTATTTCTCATAAAAAGAAAATCATGAGACAACGGGTTCCGTTACGTGTAATAATCACGTACATGTGATACAACTAAGATTCAGCATGTTTATAATAAATTGCGCAAGGCGGAAGGATTTTGTATGAAGCTGAAAACTACGGTCATCGCAGCCGCGGTGTTATCATTAACTAGTATAACTGCTACTCAGGCGGCTGTTGAATTGACTCCAAAACAGGCTACTGAATTAAAACCTTATGAGCGTATAACAGTTACCGGGCGCTTTAATGCTATTTATGAAGCATCCGATGCAGTCTCCCGTAGGGCTGATAAAATGGGGGCATATGCCTTTTACATTCAAAGCCTTGATGATGTAGGTGATAGCGGCAACATGCGTGTTGTTGCAGATGTCTACGCAAAAGATGCACCAGAAGTTGGTACACCGAAACGTCGTGTATTCGGTGGTGTTGAAGAAATGTCAAAAACTGACGCAACAGAATATGAGCCTTTTGATACTGTTACGGTAAGCGGTTTTTACCCTTCTCAACCAGACCTCTATGAGGCTATTGCTAAAAAAGCCCTTGAAAAAAATGCAGCCTCATTCTATGTGGTTCGTAATATCGCAATGAATGATGGTGGAAACACATTAGCAACGGCTTACATCTATAAGAAAGATGCCCCGAAACGACAAGTACTTAATGAAGACGCAGTGGTTCCTGCTGATTCAGAAGCTGGTCGAGCTCTATTAGCTGAAGGCGGTGAAGCAGCTAAAAAAGTACGTATCCCAGGTGTTGCATCTTCTGAAGAGCCAACAAGCGCAGTCGGTCGTTTCTTTGAAACCTCTAGCAGCCAGCCAGGTCGTACTAGTGTGACTCTGCCAAGTGGCTATGTTATTGAAGAAGTGAACAAAACAGCAGCAGCTCAAATGGTTCCATTTGACTCTATTACATTCTCAGGATATTACACCAATACGCCAGAAGTACGTTACCAAATAGCAAAACGTGCTGAAGCTAAAGGGGCTAAGTATTTCCATATTACAAGAGAATGGCAATCTAATGGTGGAAGTGTCACCATCAGTGCTGACTTGTTTAAATAACCCAGTATTACGTGATGTTAAAACCAGCCTACTCGGCTGGTTTTTTTGTTTTTATACTTTCTCTTTACGTTATTTATTTTCTTTGGCTCTATTCACTTCCATTCTTTTAAAAAAGTGCATAAAACATCTTTAAAAATGCATACATTGCCATTGCATATCTGTCATTTCGTTCGTAGAATCCACACCTATGAAAACATGTAGTCATTCTATCTGCTTTTTTAATGGCTACTAGTTAAACTAATTATTGCAATGGCATTTTAACGTCATTTTAACTTTTGATTTCTGAACGTTCAGGATTTACTTTGAAAAATACTTTGAGTCTTACCGCACTAACAGCGCTAGTTCTTAGCTCAATGGTTGGCGCCGGTGTTTTTAGTCTCCCTCAAAATATGGCGGAAGTTGCCAGCCCACTCGCATTAATAATTGGTTGGTCAATTACAGGTGTGGGTATCCTCTTTTTAGCATTTGCCCTATTGTTACTTTCCCGCATACGTCCTGACCTTGACGGTGGAATATTTACTTACGCAAAAGTCGGCTTCGGGGAATTAATTGGTTTTTGTTCAGCCTGGGGGTATTGGCTATGTGCGGTAGTTGCCAATGTGTCTTATCTCGTTATCGTATTCGCAGCAATCAGTTTTTTTACGGATACGCCTGATAACATTGTTTTTGGTGATGGGAATACATGGCAAGCTCTAATCGGAGAGTCCATACTTCTCTGGTTTGTTCATTATTTAGTTCTTCGAGGGGTACAGACAGCCGCTGGGATTAATAAACTTGCTACAATGGCAAAATTGGTTCCTCTTGGCTTATTTATTGTATTGGCTTTTTTTGCGTTTAAACTTGATATTTTCAATGCAGATTTTAGTGGTATCGAATTTGGTGTTCCGGTTTGGGAACAAGTTAAAGATACCATGCTGATTACACTCTGGGTATTTATTGGTATCGAAGGTGCTGTTGTCGTTTCTGCTAGAGCTAAAAATCGCCGTGATGTTGGCTTAGCAACAATTTTTGCAGTAAGTTCTGCATTAATTATCTACATTCTTGTTACCTTACTTTCCCTAGGTATCATGCCTAGAGCTGAACTCGCAGAAATAAAAAACCCATCCATGGCTCCGCTCATGGTAAATTTAATTGGTTCGAGTGGTGATATTATTATTGCGGCAGGCCTAATTATTTCCGTTTGTGGGGCTTATCTAAGCTGGACTATTATGGCTGCGGAAGTACCTTATATCGCAGCCCAATATCAATCATTCCCTAAAATATTCAACAAATTAAATAAAAATGATGCACCATCATCTTCTTTATGGCTCACCAATGGTGCAGTACAACTATCTTTGGTTCTTATTTGGCTTAGTGGGAGTAATTACAACACATTGCTTACCATCGCCTCTGAAATGATTTTAGTCCCTTATTTCCTTGTTGGCGCATTTTTAGTAAAAGTGGCTTTTGAACGTCATAATAAAGCATTACTTGCCGTTGGAGCTATTGCCAGCCTTTATGGTTTATGGCTGCTTTATGCATCAGGGTTAATTAATTTGCTATTATCTGTCGTTTTGTATGCTCCAGGTATTTTGGTCTTTTTCTATGCTCGTCAGCAGCAAACCAACCAAATGCCATTAAAAGCGATTGAAAAAATTATGGCATATGCCATTGCGATAGCCGCTATTCCTGCGCTCTATTATTTGGTTGCCTAGTCTTATATAAAGGGCTTAATTTTTATGAGTAAATTTAAGCCCTAATCTGCTGCAAAATCCTAGTCCCTGGTCGCTTAATAGCCCAATAATTTTCTATTACCCCCACCTCTTTCACTATTTTTCGCTCTCTTATTTTAGTGAAAATGACTGTTGTACGAACTCGAAAGTTTATATTTTTAATTTCCTTTAGTATGTTGTAACTAAATAAGCCAAGATTAACTAAAATAAAAAACGCTTCACATAAACAATATGTGAAGCGCCAATGAGTAAAAAATAATAGTTCTTACAGCTGTTGTGATAAGTGTTCCATCAACTGCATAATGCGTTTATCCGAAATTGGGTATGGTGTTCCAAGCTGTTGGGCAAACAAGCTAACTCGCAATTCTTCAATCATCCAACGAATTTCTTGAACTTCTGGCATATTTCTCTGAATTGGAGATAATTTAGCTAGCCATTGTTGCCACATATTCTGAACATGCTCTACCTTACTCATTTGAGCACGATCTCGGTTAGGGTCAATCGCTAATTTTTCTAATCTCCGCTCTATTCCATTTAAATAACGAAGAATATCAGGTAAGCGCTTCCAACCATGAGTGGTCACAAAGCCTTTAAATACCAAATTCGACATTTGTGTTTTTATATCCGATAACGCTATCGCCATCGAAAAATCAACCCGCCCTTTTAGACGTTTATTGATAGCAAACACCGCTGTTAATATTTGTTCAACTTGCTTAGCAATATTAACAACCACATCATTTAATTCTGCACGTGCAAACTCTTTCAGTTTTTCAAACTGCACTTCATCCCATACCGCACCACCAAAATCAGCAATTATTTGGTCGACGCCGCAAGCAATACAGTCATCAATTAACTCTAATACCTTACCATAAGGGTTAAAATACAGACCTAATTTTGATTTATTTGGTAATTTTTCATGTAGATATTTAATTGGCGATGGAATGTTTAACAGCAATAACCGACGCACTCCGGCCCACATTGCTTGCTGTTGTTCCAATTCGGTTTCAAATACCTTGATACCAACGCTATTTTTCTCATCGACTAACGCAGGATAAGCTTTAACGGAATATCCGCCTCTTTTTTGCTCATAACGTTGAGGTAATTCGCCAAAACTCCAAATATGTAACCCGTGTTGCTCAATACCGTCATCCACAACTTCAGATAACGTTTCTTGCACTTTTTCTTTTAAGCTATTTTTTAGCTCATCAAGATTTTGCCCTTCCGCAACGGTTTTATTTTTGTCACCCACAACACGATACGTCATTTTTAAATGGGCTGGAAGCTGCGCTAATTGCCATGATTCACGTTCAACAGTGACACCTGTCATACGGCGTAATTCACGTTCAAGTTTATCCAATACGCTGCCTTCAGGCTCTGGCACTCGTTCTAAAAATGCAGAAGCATAATTAGGTGCAGGGACAAAATTTCGTCTAATAGGTTTAGGTAGTGATTTAATTAAAGCAACGATTAGCTCATGACGCAGCCCAGGAACTTGCCAATCAAAGCCAATATTCTGAACCTGATTTAATACAGCAAGAGGTATATGTACCGTCACACCATCAGCATCAGTTCCAGGTTCAAATTGGTAACTCAACCGAAATTTTAAATCTCCTTGATGCCAATAGTTAGGGTAATCAAGTGCCGAAACATTGCTGGCATCCTCTTTAATCAGCATACTTTTTTCAAAGCTTAACAGGTCAGATTGTTGCTTAGATGCTGTTTTCCACCAATTATCAAAATGACGGGAAGAAATCACATCATTCGGGATACGTTGGTCATAAAATGCAAATAATGTTTCATCATCAACTAAAATGTCACGTCGACGTGATTTATGCTCCAAATCCTCTACTTCTGATAATAATTTCAGATTTTCTTTAAAGAATGCGTGGCGAGTGACCCAATCCCCTTCAACCAAAGCGTGACGAATGAATAACTCACGGCATAGTAATGGGTCAATATTCCCATAGTTAACCTGCCTTGACGCAACAATAGGTAGCCCATATAGAGTCACTTTTTCGGATGCCATTACCGCGCCTTCAGATTTTGACCAATGAGGCTCACTATAACTATGTTTAGTTAAATGTTCAGCTAAGGGTTCAACCCACTCAACATCGATGGATGCGGCAATTCTTCCCCATAATTTCGATGTTTCAACAAGTTCCGCAACCATTGTCCATTTTGGTGGTTTTTTAAACACCCCCGAACCTGGGAAAATAGTAAAACGTGCATTCCTAGCCCCAGTGAATTCGTGTTTATCGGCATCTTTTTGACCAATATGTGAAAGTAACCCAGCCAATAGCGAAACGTGAATACTTCGAAAATCAGCCTCAGAACTATTAATTGCAAAACCTTGCTCTTTTACCACTTGCCTCAGCTGAGTATATAAATCTTGCCACTCTCGAATACGTAAATAATTGAGAAAATCTTGGCGGCACATTTTTCTAAATTGGGCGTTAGAAAGCTGCGTTTGTTGTTCTTTTAAGTAATCCCAAAGATTTAAAAAGGCTAAGAAATCTGATTGCTTATCATGGAAACGGCGATGTTTTTCATCAGCAGCTTGCTGTTTATCTAACGGTCTCTCCCGCGGATCTTGAATTGATAATGCAGAAACAATCACCATTGTCTCACGTACTGCACCATGTTTACGTGCTTCAATCACCATCCGAGCAAGTCTTGGGTCAACAGGAAGCTGAGCTAGCTGCCGACCTGTATCTGTCAATTGATAGCCTTTATCTGCCTGTTTGTGGGACTTAATTGCACCTAGCTCTTCCAGTAATTTCACACCATCTTGGATATTACGTTTATCTGGAGCCTCTACAAATGGAAATGCAGAAATATCACCAAGACCAATAGAAGTCATTTGTAATATAACTGATGCTAAATTCGTCCGTAAAATTTCAGGGTCTGTAAACTCTGGGCGTGATAGAAAGTCATCTTCTGAATATAAACGAATACAAATCCCATCGGAAACACGGCCACAGCGCCCTTTACGTTGATTAGCGGAAGCCTGAGAGATAGCTTCAACAGGGAGACGCTGTACTTTTGTACGGTAACTATAACGACTAATACGTGCATAACCGGTATCAATGACATATTTGATACCAGGTACAGTTAATGATGTTTCTGCTACGTTTGTTGCAAGAATGATCCGACGTCCTCCATGAGGATGAAAGATGCGATTTTGCTCACTATTAGAAAGCCTTGCGAATAATGGTAAGATTTCAGTATGACGTAAAGAAAGTTTTGATAACGCATCTGCGGTATCACGAATTTCCCGCTCACCACTCATAAAAATCAATATATCGCCATTACCTTCAACAGATAGCTCATTTACTGCATCTATAATCCCATCTATTTGGTCACGGTCGCTATCGTTCTGATCTCCCATAATAGGACGATAACGGACTTCAACCGGATAGGTACGGCCAGACACTTCAACAATCGGAGCATGATTAAAGTGTTTCGAAAAACGTTCTGGGTCAATAGTTGCTGATGTAATAATAACTTTTAAATCAGGGCGTCTTGGTAATAATTGACGTAAATAACCTAAAATAAAGTCGATATTGAGGCTTCTTTCGTGAGCTTCATCGATGATAATAGTGTCATACTGCAACAGCAATTTGTCATTTTGTAGCTCCGCAAGCAAGATACCATCAGTCATCAATTTGACTTGAGTTGTTTCACTCACTTGGTCACTAAATCGCACTTTATAGCCAACATTTGAACCTAATTCACATTCAAGTTCTTGAGCAAGACGTGTCGCGACTGAGCGTGCGGCTAAACGTCTTGGCTGAGTGTGGCCTATAAATCCTAGGACCCCTCTGCCAAGTTCTAGACAAATTTTTGGAATTTGGGTGGTCTTTCCAGAGCCCGTTTCACCTGCAACAATAACTACTTGATGCTTTTTAATGGCATCTAAAATAACCTCTTTTTTCTGGCTGACGGGTAAATTATCCGGATACACAATTTTAGGCACATTTAATCGTTTAATTTCAACTTTTTGTTTGGCCTTTTCAATATCTATTTTAATAGCGTCAAGTACCGCAGAGCGCGATTTTTCGTTCTGGATCTTTGCAATACCTTGCACTCTTTTCTTTAGTAACCATTGGTCACGTAATGAAGTTTGTCCAATATCAGCGGTTAATGCTGTCAGAATGGATTTCACCTGTTAAATCCTTATCTTTAATAAATTTCAATACACGCTAGCCAATCCACTTCGCAATTTGTAAGGGCTAAATTTCGTTTTTATTTTTAATTGTTATTATCACATAAAAATACCATCAATTTTTTTGAAGAAGGCTATCTAATTTTTTTCCTATCAATCAGTTACACCTTACGTATCATTACCAATAAAGTTTTACCTAAAAATAGAGGAACACATGAGTAAAGTATTACTATTGAAATCAAGTATTCTGGCTGACTATTCACAAAGCAATAAAATGGCAGATTACTTTATTCAACAATGGCAGGAAAAACACTCAGCAGATACAGTAACTGTACGAGATTTAGTCAAAGAGCCAATTCCAGCGATTGACGGTGAAATTTTAGCAGCTTTTAGCCCGAGTGACACGAAAACAGAACAACAACAAGCACATTTGGACCTGTCAAATACGTTGATTGATGAAATTAAAGCTCACGATGTGATTGTTATTGCAGCTCCAATGTATAACTTTACGATTTCTTCTCATTTAAAACATTACTTCGACTTTATCGCTCGCTCAGGGCACACGTTTAAATATACAGAACAAGGTTCTGTTGGCTTATTAAAAGACAAGCGTGCCTATGTATTAACGAGTCGAGGTGGTATCTATAAAGGTACACCAACAGATACCATGGTGCCTTATTTAACATTATTTTTAGATTTCATTGGCATTACAGACGTTGAGTTCGTTTTTGCTGAAGGAACATCGTTAGGCCAAGAGTCCGTTGAACGAGCACATCAACAAGCACAAAACCATATAAATACTATTATCGCTTAAGATATAGTCTTTTTAAGTCATATATTATTAAAACCCAAAGCTACCATTGTTATATTTTGCGCACTTTCTGAGTGCGCTTTTTATTTCTTTTGTAACCATTGGCCATTAATGCCACGCACAAACTCCCCAGGACTTGCCCGTTCTACGAGTTTTTGCCCTGCTATCCTAGCGACCTCATTTGTTTTTAGGTTATTTTTTGCAGCAATTTCGCTGTATCTTTTTTCTCGTTCTTGGTTAATTTGTGCTGCTAGCTTAGTTGCCTCCTGGTTACTCGTATTAATCGGAGCTAAATAGCCCGACAGTGTTTCCCCTAATAGGCCTGTTTCTTTGGCTTCATCAACCGTAATTGCTATCGTCTGAAAAGCAGTCAATAATGAACATAGTGCTAGTACCTTGATAATTCGACTCATTTAGGATTTACCTCACCGAACAAATCACTATTTTCTTTCAATAATTCTTCTACTTGCCTATCCGCTTTTATTTGGATTTCATGTTCAATTTTTACATTCATATTAATATTGATGGGCTTATCCGGTGTTGCGACCTCAACTCGCAAGCAAGCTGATAACAACAATGCGATCGATATAGCTGTAGTGAATTTTAATATTTTCACGTTCATTCTTATGCTCATTATAAATTTTTTTCCAACCACTCTTCTAAAGAGCTACCAAATCGTAAACTACGCCATAATTGAAAGATATTTTCTTCATGTTGATAATGCAAATGAACTTCACGTTTTTTCTTTTCTTGCGTGTTATACCCTTCAAGGATTGTTGTCATCTTTAACATCCCTAAATTTGTAACATTAACATCTGTACGGCTGCGTTTTATTTCCAAATATTGTAACCACCCCATTGCGGAACCTGCAGATATATTATCTTCTCGGATAGAATCAACAAATTGGGGATCTAATCGTAATGTTAATGGCCCACTATTTTCTAACCATCCATCTTTAACTATCCATTCTGGGTTATTTAAATAAAAAGGTAATTCACCATTAACTTTACCGGAAACAGCAAATTGCGACACTCTTAGTATGGTAAATAACTGGCTAAGTTCAATCTGCCTTAATTTTATCGTAGCGGCTTGAGTTTGTGGCCAACGCAGTAAATCCATCGATATTTCACCCCCTAATGTTTTAAAGCCTACATTAGTCAGTTTTAATGGCGAATTTTCCGTTGGCGGATAAGAACCAGAGAGATCTGCTTTAATATCAGTTAATTCGAATAAATTATTGAGCTGCTTAATACGCAACTCAACAGGTACTTTAGCGCCCAAAGTCCAAGTACTTTGTTTTAAACGCCACGGTAAAACAAAATCTAATCCTGATAATTCGCCATCTTTTAACCAAAGACTAGTATTCTCTACGCGCCAGTGTCCTCCTGCAATAAAACCATCTTCCGGCGTTATTGAAAAAGCGGCTTGAGAAAATAATTTTCCTTGTTTTAATTCAATACCAAGGTCAGCAGGAATTAACGTTTGAAAAGCCGTGACCGACTGTTCAGGCCAACGAGCTTCCCCTCTTAATCTTTCACCGTCCCAGCGCCCAAAAATGACTATTGGCCCTACATCTTTAGTACTTAAATCGCCTTTAAGTTGAAATTCAGCAGGAGATTTTCCACTAAGATCTGCGTTTAATGTGATCCTTGGCAGATAACTTTCAGTACCGAATTGCATCCGTTCACTGGTAAGCTGTAATTTTCCATTAAAATTGGCTTTATTCTGATCACGCTGCCAAACCAATGGCTTACTTAGCTGTAAGCGTGGAGCTCTCATCGATAAGAGCCCATATTGTATTTGGTCAAACCCTGTATTTAAGCTATTTAATGTGATTAAAGTGTCCTGCCAACTCCCATTACCCTTAATATCCCAATTAGCTGATAATGAAGGCAAATTGGCATTTCCCCAATAATTCCAAAACCATTTTCCCTTATCTAAAGCAAACTTATTGGCTTTACCATCCAAATGAATGTCGAAATCTCCCCAGTACTGTTCTTTAACCTTAAGGATAGCTTGTAAACGCCCTGAAATACCATCTTCACTTAATGATGTTCCCGCGAGTGGTAATCTAACTTCATTCAGAACAAGTGTTTCAGAAAGGCGGCCATAAGCTCTTAATAATGAACTGGATAAAAAAGAAATTTTTGGGGCTGCTAGCTGACCTGAAAGCTTAGCGGGTAAATTAATATCCAGCACCATGTCATCATATTTAACTTGGCCATTTAAACTAAAATTAATATTCGTATCGAGTAAGTCTATTTGAGTGGCTGGCAGTGTTAAAACAATATTAGCTTTACCTTTCTTCGCTTGTGTAAGCATATTGACACGCCCTGAGAAAACCATTTCACTTAACGTTTTATCCCAGTTATCGACTTGAAAATTAACTCCCCCCTGCAAAGGAATATCTGCTTCTTTCCATTGCCATTTTCCTTGAGATATCTGTATGTTAGATGGTGTTAGCGCCCATGGTAGATAAAGTAATTCTTCTTGTGTTTCTGTATCCTTGACCGTTAATACCCCTTGGCCATTCACCCAACCAAATTCAGCCAGTAAAAATTTTTCTGGGTTGATTAACTTAAAGTAAGCATTCAATTCCCCCTTTTCGGGAAATTGATTAGCCATTAATGGCAATTGAACATCACCAAATAACTCTATTGTTTGCTTTTGTTCTGGTAGGTACGCAGAGAAATCTTTAATAACCAATTGATGCTCAGCCGTAATTAAAGATGATAATCTTAAATTATCCCCTCTAAAATCAAACTGTAGAGAGTTAACCTGATTTTTACGCAACCAGATACTACCTTGGTAATCACTCCATGGTTGTATATTGGTATTATTTATAACTAATGAAAAAACAGGGAGATTATCGATAAACTCTGCAATATTAATCGGTTCATTAACTGTTTCATTAGTTGGCTCAAGAGCACTTAAACATTCAGTTTTAACATCAAGACCATCCACAATAGCATGCAAGGGAAAGACAGAAAACCTTGTGCTATTCAATTGAACCAAAGTGCAATTGTTTGCTGTTATACTGATACTTGCTATATCCAATTGACCATAACTAATTCTTGGTTCTGAAAATGAAAGTTTAAGTGGCTTAGGAAGATAGTGCGATGCGACAACTGGCACCCAGTGGGATATCGTTATCCATAAGAGTATTAAGAGAGCAGCGCTTCCACCCAAAAAGTAGAGTAATGTTCTGAATGCTCTTTTTATTAACTGCATTACTGCGTCCCTTGTTCGAATTGTTCTATAGCGCACGTGATAATTTTCAGCAAAATTTTCTTATTAAACGTGATACTAACAAAGATAAACCACATTCAATCGTAAACAGATACCTATTTTCTTAATTTATAGGTGATTTACAAACTTAATTGCCTTATTCTGAGTTTATATTTTGTAGGTACACCTTTTTACCTACTCTTTTCTAATTGGTTCCTAAAAATTGGAGTCTTTATGATGAAAATTGTTTCTTATAGTACCAAACAGTATGACCGCAAGCACATGGAACAAGTTAATCAAAATTCTGGATTTAATTTTAGTATTGAATATTTTGATTTTCCATTGACGGTTCAGACCGCTAAAAATGCGGTTGGTGCCGATGCCATCTGTATTTTCGTTAACGATGAAGCTAATCGCGCTGTTTTGGAAGAGCTTGCCGCACTAAATATTCGAATTTTAGCTTTACGTTGTGCTGGCTTTAACAACGTTGATTTACAAGCAGCTAAAGAATTAGGTATTCAGGTTGTCCGCGTGCCCGCTTATTCTCCTGAAGCTGTCGCCGAACATGCTGTTGGTATGATGCTATGTCTTAATCGCAGGATCCACCGTGCGTACCAGCGTACTCGAGATGCAAATTTCTCTCTCGAGGGATTAACAGGCTTTAATATGCATAACCGCACTGCGGGTATTATCGGCACAGGAAAAATTGGTCAAGCAACACTACGTATTTTAAAGGGATTCGGAATGCGTTTACTCGCACATGACCCCTACCCGAACCAAGCTGTTTTAGATTTGGGTGCTGAATATGTTGACTTAGATACTTTATATGAGCAATCAGATATTATTTCTCTTCATTGTCCATTAACACCAGAAAATCATCACTTACTCGATGAAGACGCCTTTAAGAAGATGAAAAATGGCGTCATGATCATCAATACAAGCCGAGGCGCATTAGTCGATTCTGTTGCGGCAATTAATGCACTAAAATCGCAGAAAATTGGCGCTTTAGGTATGGATGTATATGAAAACGAACGCGATTTATTTTTCGAAGATAAATCTAATGATGTCATACAAGATGATGTTTTTCGTCGACTTTCCTCTTGCCACAACGTATTGTTTACAGGGCATCAAGCTTTTTTAACGGAGGAAGCATTAACAAGCATCAGTCAAACTACGCTTAATAATATCCGTCAAATAAGTTGTGGGGAAATTTGCCCTAATGTTGTTGACGCATAGTTGGGTCTGGAACTATGAAACGCCTAATTCCACTTACAATTTTGGGTTTATTGCTAGCTGCTTGCCAAACTCATCAAGTCAATGCGAAAAATGATGACCAAGCACTTGAAAATAAATTAATGCATCATCGTTTTATTCTCACTGAAGTGAATGGTAAGGCCATTAACAGTAAGCAAACAGCTCCTTCCCTTTCTTTTGGCGAGAAAATGTTTGTTTCTGCATCAATGTGTAATGATTTTAACGGGTTTGGCGATATCAAAAACACAAAAATTACTGTAAAAAACTTAACTAGAACGGAACTCGAATGTGTTGATGAAGATTTATCTAAATGGGATTCAATGATAAACCGAGTACTGTCTGATGGTGCTGTTATTTCTTTAAAAAACAATCAGCTAATATTAATTCAGGGTCATTACAAATTAGTTTATACACTACGTGACTACGTCCATTAATGGATTATCCTGCACAACCTGCCTCTTTTAGAGGCGGTTGGCATTTAACAAAACCCACTAAACTGGCAACCAAGTAAGCTATTTAACCTTATCAAATAGCAAGTTAATATTCGTAGATTTTGCAATTCGCTCCATATAATTCCGAATGTTTGTGCTAAATGATAAGTGCTCAACAATACTCAAACTGCGTAAGGTTGGAAAAATAATAAAATCATTAATATCAATATCTTCGCTCCGTGTTTCTAACCACGCATCTAATAAAGATAATTGCGGCTCTAATTCAACTAGCAACGTATGTGTTTCTTTTTTAAGCTCATTTAAGTCGCCGTAAGATTTTGATGTTCTGCTTATATATGCTGCTCTAGCTTCCGCTGTACTGATTTCGGGAAAATCCGTTTGAGTAAAGCGTGGTGTTACAAGCTTATATACCACCGCCGAAACCGTTTTAGACCAAGTCTCTATTTCAGGAGCAATACTCCCTTTTGCATATTTAGGTTCATTAATACTATCAACATAATGAACAATATCTAAACTTTCAGGTAAATAGCTTCCATCATCTTTTTGTAAAATAGGTAACATTTTTCGACCAATCATTTTTGTCGGTGTTTCTATATCATCATCGAATAAAACGATTTGCTCTACTGCTAACTTTTTTAAACCAAAAATCATTCTTGCTCTGACACAAAACGGACAGTGGTCATAAATATATAATTTCATTGTTAACCTCACTAATTTGATAATAAAAGTTACAATAGGTTTATACAGTATACTTGAGTGCTTACATTTATGTCTTATCACGCTTGTAAAATTTTGTTTAGCGCAAGGAAAAATAAATGTAATAGAGTGCACAAAATCCCAATAATGAAATACAGATCATGGCAAAATACGTTTAATAATGGCTACTCCTGAAAAAAATATGCAGCTAAATTCCATCGCAATTATCCTTTTGATAATTTTGAAACCCTTGATGTTATGGGGCCTGTTGAAGTATTTGGCCGCTTAGAACATTGCCAAATTGAATTTATATCACCTTCAGGAAAGGCAATGACTAGCTCTCAAGGGGTTACAGTCAATACACGCCCTATACTTACCCCATTCTATCAATATATTTTGATACCTGGAGGGCAAGGTACTCGCTCATTATCGCAGAATGATGATTATATTCAGTGGCTGAAAAAACAGGTCGAGTATGCGGAAACTGTCATTTCAGTTTGTACTGGTTCCGCACTTCTTGCTCAAACGTCCCTTTTAAACGGCTTTAAGGCTACAACAAATAAGCTCGCTTATCAGTGGGTAACTTAACTCAATGACCGAGTATTATGGCAATCTAAAGCAAGATGGGTTCATGATAATAAGTTTTATACCTCATCTGGCATTAGCGCAGGTATTGATATGTCATTACAGATTATCTGCGATTTTTATAACCGAGACATTGCAAATAATATTGCGCTTAAAATGGAGTATATATGGAATAAAGATGCTAATCATGATCCTTTTTCAAAAGTAATCATTTAAGATGTTTATAGCTTTATTTAAATCAACTTATTTGATAGCTAATAAATATTATTGATTTATTAGTCATCTTTAATTATTCAAATAATAACTCCGCCAACCCATAAAAACAAAAAATTAACATTTATTCTCATGATTTAACTTTACACTTTCAATCTTACACATCCCAAAAAGAAAGCAACTAACTGAAAACAAAGAAAATAATTAACCATTTTTTATAACCATTAAATTTTAAGTATCAATTTAAATTTGTTAATATTAATTCTTATTTTAACAATCTTAGTTTGATGAATTCTTGCATTAGCTATTTTACTTATTTTCGTCATAATCCCTTACTATAAACAATGTTATTATTTATTAATGTTTAAAGCTCTAAATCGCGATTTTCATCATATTTATGTTCATTAAATCTTTTAAAACACTTTAGTTTTTAATATACTATAAAATGTAATTTTAATTTAGTGCATTAAATAATAACCCTTCATATAAATTGAGGATGTCATATGGACATTCATACTATAATTGGTATTAAAATAAAAAACCGGAGAAAAGAACTCGGTCTATCTGGAGCTAATTTAGCTAATAAATTAAATTTAAGTCAACAGCAAATCTCACGTTATGAAAATGGAATTAATAAAATACCTATCAATCATTTAGTTGATATCGCTGAAGCGCTAAATTGCCCCATTGAATGGTTTTTCCAAGGTTATACTAGTGGATTAAAAAATGAAAAAAATGATGCATCCGAACATATCAATAAAGAACGACAGTATGTTGCTGAAAGCATAATTGTTGATTTGAAATAAGTCTTCTATAATAACTACGAATTATCATTTTTAATATAAAATAAAGGCTGACTCTAAATATAAAATCAGCCTTTATTATTAAATAAAATACTTTTAATAATTAATCATATGTAATATCAAAGCGCATTTGAGCATAAACTTCACCTGGTGAAGTTCTACCTTCATATTGAAAATAACGAGCGGTAAGTTCTATATCGATATCTTTTGTATCATTATTATTTAATGATGCTACACGATATGGGCGGCCAAAATTGATTGGGCTTTTATCTTTTCGTTCTATAACTTGAACACCAATTCCTTTTGCTGGGCTATTGGTACTTTGGTTTGCTAAAACACCATTTACTTGAGTCCCTGTCGCTTTTATCCCGCTAAAAGTAACATCAATATTAGTCTTACCCGTAAAACTAGTACCGCCACTACATTTCAACTTTATGGTAAAATCTTTTTCACCTGCAGGTTGGTCTCTCGCTGTTAATTGAACTCGTTTTATAGGGTCTAACATTACATTTTGATTTTCACCACTTGTCACTTGGCAGGATGGAGAAACGATAGTAATAGCATTTGCATCTAAATAACTAACTAAGATTGGACTGTTATTAGGTTTATATCCATAAGTGGTATAAATACCACTTGCTAGTGTTCCGGTTCCTGTATATTTAGCCGTTTTTATTATACTTAGCGTAAAAGTAGAATCATTTAATGACATTGGGGTACTATAATATCCCACATTTGTAGGAAAAGTACTTGGGTAAGTCATAGAATGCTGCCGACCCGATGAACGGTGGAATTTTAAACCAATACCTTCAACATTCGTTTGGTAAACTTTCCCACCAATATCGCGTAAATCAGGCATGACCACTTCAGCCTCAATATTCACCTTTCCACGACACCAGAGGTAGGTTTGGTTAGTATTCATTGAATAATCTTGTGTTTTAATTACACTCCCAACCGGAAGGTTAGGATCTACAACAATTTTTCCAAGTCTCATATCTACTCTATATGCCGGCTGACTTGTTCTTTCGCAACTATTCATATAGATGTATCCAGGGCGCCCATTATTTGCAGATACGCCATTTGCGGTAAATAGTAACCCTACCCCAATATACCAAAACCATTGATTTTTTATTGACATAGAACTTCCTTACTATTTCCTGCAGCTAATGAGAATGTACATTGACCTTTATCCCACGTAATAATGGCATTAGTTGCAATTTCACTGCTAATGAACACCATACCACCTTGCCCAACAATACCGATTGCCTCACCTTTTTGGTCTGTCACATTAGCGCCAAATGGTAGTGGTTTGTTATTAGATCTTTTAACGTTATAAACCACATTTTTTTCAATCTTAGTACCAAATTTAACCTTAACGACACTACCTTCATAAGGAACTATCTGTGATGACATATTTTCAAAAATAATACCTTCAGAACTGCCTTTCGGGTCAATTTCGATTTTATTAGTGCGATAAGCTCTTACATAAGGCGCAATAGCATAACCATGACTATCAATTGTCGTCCCCATCGCCCCTACCACTGATGCACCTTCTGCGTCTTTCGCCTCAATCAATGCAATTGTGGTTGCATTATTCGGCGTTAGCGTTATTCCACCGGAGTGCAAAACTAATGACCCATTTGCGCCTACACCATATTGGCGATAACCTTCACCTTGGCTGTAATTCGCATTTGTATTGACCGACGATGTACGGTAGCTAGTATTAAGACCGATATTTTTCGCACCACCATTTGCAACTGAGGTATTGATTCTGTATGTCCAATTATTATCACGGTCAAACGTACCACTGGTACCTATTTGGCTACTTCCGAACTTTTCATTATTAAATGTAGTATTAGACGTTAAGGTGGACACCTGATTCTCTCCCCAATAAAGAGGAATGCTCAAGTTCACACCGAGCCTGTCATCTTTTTTATCATGGCTATTTTGTGTATATACCCTCATAAATGACAAACCATATGAAAGGCGATTGATGCTATTGTTGTAACTTAGTTGATATTGTTTTTCTGTTCCTGACTTATCCCAATAACTTGAAATACGCCCCATGAAATAAATTCCACCGTAACCTTCAGGTAAATTTTGGTTAATAGTGTAACTGAAACCATTTTTTTCACGCCCTAATGTATCGACAACGCCACGTTTATCGTTATCAATAGCATAAAGTGCATTATTAATATTGTAATAATCTTTCGTTGAATATCGATATGCTGCTAACACAAGATTAGTGTCTGTTTCAGTGAATAACTTATTAAATGTAAAACGATAACTTTGCCCATAATCTGTACGATGATTTAATACAATGCGAGATTGCGTTACATCAATTGCAACCGCACCAATCCCAGTATTAATACCACTTCCTAACAAATAAGCTTGGTAATCATCAAAAGCAGTGACCCCACCATAAAGGGTAAATGTATTATTAATCCCATGCTGAAGAGTCGCTTGCATAACAAAAGGACGATTTCTTAAATTTTCAGAATCAGATTTACCGCCCGCTATTTGGTAACGCGTAAACCCTGGACGTAATAATTGTGCTAACGAAGAATACGGCACACTAAAATTAGTCTCGCTACCATCAGCCTCTTTTACTGTAACATTCAAATCATTACCATAACCCGATGGGTAAACATCATTCAAACTAAATGGCCCAGGAGACACGGTTGTTTGATAAATAATATTGCCATTTTGCCGAATCGTCACTAAGGCATTACTTTGAGCGATCCCCCGAATTTCAGGCGCATAAGTTGTCATCCCATCTGGATACATATTGTCATCCGTTGTTAGCTTAGCCCCTCTTAAGCCAATACTATCGAATAAATTACCATCCGTATAAAACTGCCCAATAGTCGCTTTTGATTTTAGTGTGGCAATGGGCCTTTGCAGATAAGTTTGATTGCTATTCCATTCAGAACCTGTAGAACGTTGCCAACCCAAATTCCCTATATGTTTCAATAGCCAACCATCATAACTTAAGCCAGCATTAACGCCTAAATAGGCGCTAGAGCTATTTGAACCTTGGTTTCCACTGATATGGCTATCATAGTAATTAGCCATATAGCCAATATTTAATGCAGGAATTCCTGTTTCCCAAAATTGCGAAGAAACATAACCCCGAGAAATTTTTTGTTCGTAAATTTGCGGTACAGAAATATCTAAACGTAGTGTCGACGTATGAAATATATCTTTAACTTCTTTGTCGCTGTTCCACTCATCCAACGGCAGACAAGTAGCACTGTTTTTATCAATTGATGGATTAAATTTTTCAGTATCAATACCTAAGTTTGAAAGTAACTCTCGGGTATAACAAACCCCTAATTGTTTATTTTTTTGTTCTTCAAAATTAAGTTCGTAACGCCCTTTCCAATCATTATTCGTATATACATCAACTGAATACTTTCCTGGACTAATCCCTGTCGCATTAAAACGGTCTAAATCAACGTTGTCTTTACTTCCCATAATAAAGCCACTATTGAATTCATAGGTTTCTTCTTCAGCTGAGGCATGGAATACGGGAACAATCCATGACGTAATAAAGCAGACTACAGAGAGTGTATTGCTATATTTATTGTTTAACTCTCGCTGTTTCATTATATATTCCTATTTTGCAGTTAGAGTCACCGCAACATCTGAACCATAGTCATTAATATTGTTAACAACAACCTTACTGCCAGACTTAATTGCCTGCTTTAATTCAACTAATGTTTGATTTTTGGGTTCTATTAAAACAGTTTTATCTGTAAGGCCAACCTTTCCATCGGTGGATATTTTTGTGACCGTAATATAAAAAGGTGTTGGATTTTCAATAACAATATTCTTACCATTTGTTTTGATAACTAACTGTTCAGGAGCTAATTCTCGGCTACCTAGCCCAACAGGCCGGTAAAAAAACTTAAAACGAGAACGAATTGCTAGCTGTAAAACATTCTGCATTTCCCCATCTTTGCCTTTTACAGTAGGCGGAATATCTAGAATATTAAGCCACCATAAACTTTCCCTATCTTGGGGAATTTGCCCTTTATCCATTAACTTTATGCGTAAATTTTGACCACCCTTTGCTTCTACTCGAGAAACAGGAGGAGTAATTTGAAATGGGGTTTTTATCGTATCAGGTGTTTCTGATGCATTACCTGTATCAAGCCAAGCTTGAGCAACCGCAGGACGTTCTGCTGTATTTGAAAGTTGTACGGTGATCTCTTTCTCATCTCCAGGGTAAATAAACCTCGTACCATTAACAATTATATTGTTAGCAAACGAATTAATACTGAAGATAAAGCAACATGCTAATACGATAGCTTTCATTTAAACCTCAAAACATAAAAGCGGCAGTGTTCTACCGCTTATTGCAATAATATCCATTAGTGTTTTACTACAACGTCTAATAACACTAACTTAAAACAACCAACCTATTCTTATTGATAAGTGATTTCGTAAGTTGCGTAGCTTTTAACTTCACCTGCAGTAACTTCTGTTGGTTTATCGGTGATATAACCTACGTAATATTGGAAACGTGAACCTTGGTCAATTTGGGTAATAAGTTCGGATGGTTGTTGATTGTCGCCGCCTGGTACGATGAATTTTTTAGCATCATCAGCCGATAAGACAAATTGGATATTCTTCGCACCAGTAGAATCAGTATTCGCTAAATAACCTAATTTTTCGCTACCACTTAATAAGTTACCACCAGTCCACACCACACCGATCGTTTTAGCGTTGCCGCCAACTGATGTTGCTGAACAGTTAGTCACATCAATTGCAAATGTTTTTGGTTTTAATAATGTACCTTTACCACCTGCTTGAATTTCTTCCAATGAAATTGGTGCTAAGTATACGCTTGCATCGCTACCTTGACCGTCAACAGAAACAGTACAAGAAACATCAGTTACTTTACCGTTAAAGTTAACTTGGCCACCGCCAACTTTATTTGCTGCATTAGCTGTTGATAAGCCGATGATTGTTGTAGCAACAGCGGTCAGTAGTACTTTCTTCATTTTCATTTCCTAATATGAGATTTTTATTCTTACATTTAAAGAACTTATTAAGTTTTTATTTAATTTATTGGTAAATAAAGAAAAATAAAAACTCCACCGCATATTGAATACAGTTAGTCATTTATGTTTCATTTTTAAACCATTTTTACTAATGCAAATAAATATCTTTCTTAATTAGTCCTATTTAGAATTTATAATCATATGCTCTATATGATTTCGAAGAGAGGATACATAATAACTTAAATTTTATTAAATCGTTTTTTTCATCACTTATTAATTTTTTGATAGGTAAAGACTATTAAAACAAACCTATTGATTGAGCATTTTGATGTGCTGATTCCACTAATTTACTCGTACAAAGCTTAATATTTAGATTTTAATATCTATTAATTTTGTATTATCTTATTTTAATTCAACCAAACTAAAAAATGAAAAATATTATAAAATACAAAAATCGTTATAATTGGATTGAATACATATTTTAATTCACATTTTGATACTTTCTGTCGCAAAATATCCACAATATTAATCTAATAATGAATATCACATAAAGGCTCAAACATTAATATAATTAATATTTATTGATCTGTGAAGATATGTAATACCCGTCAATTACAAATATTAAATTTCGAATTATTATGCTTGAATATCAAATTAACACACCATGGGTGTATAGGCGTTCTTTTATATTAACAGTCTGCTTTGGTCGTTATTAAAGTTTAAAAATGTGAATTTTTACGAGGTAAATGTCGATTTTAATCAAAATTAAAAAATAAATGGAATGAGAGAAATAAAAATGATAAAGGAAATAGCGATAAAATCGCAATATAATCCTTTATTCATTCAACTTGATCTTGTAGTAAAAACCAGAATACCAAATTATTTAGCCGAAGCTATGTTAAAAAAAATTATCATTATTTTTGATATAGGATAAGAAACCCCGATTAATTGTACAAACTATAAACTGTGTTATATCAATTTTCTTGCTTTATAACCTAATGAAAATAATGATGTTTTCTTAAAACGAACACCCCATGGAAATGTGATCTATGCATCAATTTTTAACATTAAGAATATTCCTAAATAACTCATTGCGTGTGTTAAAGTGTGATCAAATCCAAAAAGCCATCGCTAAAAGATGATGTTTTACTCTATTACTTATCCACTAGCAGACAGTTTAACGTCTTTTTGGTAAATCAATCACTCTAATAAGACTAATTTATTTAGCAATTACATAACATAAGGTAGCTGTTTCTATTTTAGTACAACAAATTACCGGTTATGAGACATTAGTGGATAAAAATATTTTATATCAATAATTTGCCATAAACAGATGAGGTCATCCTTACTAAATCTATATGAAGCTATCAAAATATTGCCTCCCCCCTTATGATGAGCTTAATAAGTATTAGTCCTGTTATTACATCGCTATTTAGTTGATCAAATGACAAAAATACGCTGACAACTAGTAGTAATATCGGCTAATTTCAAGAAATAATTAATGCAAAATAGAAATATTATTGGATTGGAACTGTTAGATTGGAACTACAGCAAAATCTTCACTAAGTTTTCGCTGTAGCAGTAATCAAGAAGTGAATAATTGGTTAATGTTCGTTCTGACGGTATAGAGCCCACTCTTCTATTTTCTCACCTGAGGGCAAGATACAGTACCCGAGTTGCCCTTGCTCTGTTCTCTTAATTTCTAATTTCCCACCAATTTGTTCACAATACACCGAAGCAGGGTTGGCCATGCCTACCGCTTTTGACTCAATTGCGGTTGTATTGGAAACACATCCGGAAATAGCAGCAAAACTCACTAACATAAGTGTTTTCTTCATAAGAAATATTCTTTAGTTAATTTGGAACGTTCATTTATTATTATGGAATGAGACGAATATAAACTGATTTTATTAATAAATAAAAGCCATTTTACTTACGCCTTTTGTTGTCAAAAAGGACAATCAAAATGCCAAAAAAGGCAATTAGCAAACTGCCAATAATATAATTCTGCCTATCAAATGCCAGCCCTGAATCCTTCACACTCTCACCATAAACGATAGGAATACTTACATCC
Source organism: Providencia sp. PROV255 (assembly GCF_028478065.1). Classification (NCBI taxonomy): domain Bacteria; kingdom Pseudomonadati; phylum Pseudomonadota; class Gammaproteobacteria; order Enterobacterales; family Morganellaceae; genus Providencia; species Providencia sp. PROV255. The sequence goes on from NZ_JAMPMI010000008.1 coordinate 157,700, forward strand.
ATATTGTAAGAAATAATCGCGGTAATGAGACCTATAATTGTGAGTACCACACCAAATGTTTTCATTTCCATCCTCCATGTTACTCTTACAAGAAATAGATTAGCTAAGTATCTTGAGAAAAGCAAAATGAGAGGTCACAAATCATCATTTTTCCTCAAATAAAAATATTATGGTTTTAAGATATAACATAAAAAATTGTGAGAGGTTGGTTTTAAAGATAGATTTTCATGCAGTTAAAATTTTAAGACTGATAAGGCTAATAACTAGAAGGCAATATTGAATATTTATTGAAAACTTCTATAACTAATAGAATAAATAATCACACCTTGTAGTAGTGTGATTATTATTTACTTTCATTTAACACACTATAATGCACCAATTAAAATGAATAAATCATCATCGATGCAACTTGGCTAAATTTTTCAAAAAAAGAAATTATTGCCGGTAAAATAGCAATATTTAGAATGGCAAATAAGCCTACAGTTGAAAGTAATATTTCCATAATAACTTACTGTATCATAGAGGGTTACTACTACCCCCTACCCATCGGCCTATTCATAATGTGTTCTTCCCAATCCACCACATCAATTTCTCTGACCGCGATATGGCGAACAGACACGCCTTCATTATGCATTGCCGCTTTAGAGCCGGTTTTTAATGGGTGCCAGGCCGGGAGAGGCTTCCCTTCTAATAACAAACGGTAAGCACAAGTGCTTGGCAGCCATCCAAATGTTTCTAAGTTATAGCGATTAAGTTTTATACAATCCGTTTCATAACTGAAGCGGTCTTCATAATGCTTACACTGGCAAGTTTTTAGATTTAGCTGATTGCAAGCGACATTAGTAAAATAGATTTCATCTGTATCTTCATCCATTAATTTGTGTAAGCAGCATTGCCCGCAACCATCACAGAGAGATTCCCATTCTTCATCCGTCATTTCATCTAAAGTTTTAAATTGCCAGAACTGCGACATAATACTTTTTAATCCTATACTTAAATAACCCGTGTAGTCAGCGAGTGATCATTAATTGATAATTTTAGCATATCACCAGAAGCTAATGGGCCAACACCTTCAGGTGTACCCGTTAAGATGACATCCCCTGCACGTAATGTGAAAAAGCGGGACATATAGCTAATCAGAGGTAAAATTGGCGTGATCATATCACGCGTTGAGCCCTCTTGGCGAACTTCACCATTTATTTCCAGAGAAAGCTGAACATTTTGTAAGTCATTTGGGTTACTAATAGGAATAAAGCCAGAAATTGGACATGAACCATCAAATGATTTGCTTTTTTCCCATGGCTGACCTGCTTTTTTAAATTTAGCCTGCAAATCACGTAAGGTTAAATCTAATGCAACTGCATAACCGGCGATAGAACGTGATACACGATCTTCATCTGCATTTTTTAATGGCATACCAATTAAGATTGCCATTTCAATTTCATGATGAACAGCACCAAAATCTTTTGGAATAACAATTGATTGAGTAATATCACACAAGGCAGTTTCTGGTTTAATAAAAATAACAGGTTCTTCCGGTATAGCAGACCCCATTTCTTTTATATGCTTTGCATAATTACTACCAACACAAACAACTTTATTTGCAGGGAAATCCAGTAACGCACCTTGCCAGTCACGATGTTGATACATAATAGTACTCCTATTATCGTTATTGTATTTTATTAGCGATACCATCTGCCATCATGCATACACTCAATGCAAAATAATACGAGCGGTTCCAATGCATAATGGTTCGAAAATTTTCGGTCACTAAAAATGTCCTGCCTTCAGGGTCATCCGGAATAACCACCCACGTTTTTACGCCTGAAGGTAACTGAGCGAATGCAGGTAATGTAACACCTAGTTCTTGCCATTCACTAACAGATCTTCCTTGTTCTGCTTTTACACCTTCCAACGTTTTATTAAAATCTACAGGTAAGTTAACTTGGTAACCCCATGGTAATTTAGCTTGCCAACCTTCTGTTGATAAATAATTAGCGATGGATGCAAAAACATCAGATTTATTATTCCAAATGTCCATTTTACCATCACCATCACCATCTGCTGCATAAGACAAATAAGAGGTTGGCATAAATTGACTCTGGCCCATCGCTCCAGCCCATGAACCTTTGAGCTGTTGATCTTCTGGGATATAACCTTTATCCATTATCTCAAGCGCAGCTAAAAGTTGTTTGCTAAAAAGCGCTTCTCTTCGTCCTTCAAAAGATAATGTCGCGAGTGCCGAGATAACATCTTCTTTACCCTGTGAGCGCCCAAAACCACTTTCTAATCCCCATAATGAAACAATAAACTGAGGTGGAACGCCATATTTATCACTTATAGCATCTAGAGTGGATCTGTTTTCTAAATATTTGTCATAGCCTGCATTGATACGCGATTGTGGTAATACGTTTTTTAAATAGCTTGCTAACGTAACCGTCGCCCTTTTCTCTGGTTGGCCTTTATCTGCTTTCACTACACGCTCAATAAAATGGATATTAGCAAAAGCACGTTCAATGGTGGCAGGCTTAATCCCCTGTTCAATAGCATGTTCTTTCAGTAATTCCACATAAGCAGGAAATTGTGATGGTTCACGTTGTTCAATAGGAAATGCTTTATCTAAAGCAACGACTTCTTGCGCTATAGCCGCATTTTGTTCTGCTGTAATCGGTTGAGTAACAATTGATTCGTTATGAGTTGCAGAGCAACTTGTTAAAAACAAACCAGCGACTAATGTATATAATAACGTTGGTTTCATTTGTCTCCTCCAGACTGTCATTGCTTTTCAGGATTTTCTTAATTTGCTCTAGTTATTCAGTTCTTTGTGTTCTGAAAGCAAATTTTCCACCGGAGGTGGGAATTGTAAGTAATAACCAACTTCTAAGAGGTCAGATTTAACCTTTGCCAAGTCAGCATTGGCGAGCTTTTCACGCTTATCTAATGAGACAAGCATAGCAAATTGAGGTGTACCAAATTGGGCTAATAATTCATCAGGAACACGTGAAAAATCATCTTTCTTCTCAATATAAAGATAAGTTTGGTCACGTTTAGGGCTTCTATAAATTGCACAAATCATTATATTTAACTCTTTTTCTTAGTTCATTAGCTTGCTTGAAGTATATAGTAACTATAACATGCTATTGTTTTACAGAATATCTTCACCCGAGGATTGTTTCGGAAATTTTAATTTGCTGAGTCTGGATAGATGCCACAATCGCCAATAGAACTTAAAGGCAGCAGTTTTACTCTTTCAGTTATTCACTTATACAGTGAAGAGCCTAAACTCATCAAAAAAGCGCTGCAAGATAAAGTAAATCAAGCTCCTGATTTCTTTAAAAATGCTCCTGTCGTGATTAACATTGCTGAATTATCCCCAAATGTAGATTTACAGAGCATTCATCGTTCTGTTATATCTGCGGGATTACGTATTGTTGGGGTTAGTGGGTGTACTAACCCGCAAATGCGACAAAAAGCAAACGATGCTGGTTTACCGATATTAAGCGAAGGTAAAAGTCAAAAACCTGTTGAGATTCAGCCTGAGCCTCAGGCTGCTACAGTTCAAACTGAGCCTTTATATCGTAAAACTCGTATTATCAATACCCCTGTTCGCTCTGGACAACGTATTTATGCACCAAATAGTGATCTGATCGTCACAAGTAATGTTAGTGCAGGTGCAGAACTATTAGCAGATGGTAATATCCATATTTATGGCGTGATGCGAGGCCGTGCATTAGCAGGGGCCTCCGGCGATATTGAAAGTCAGATTTATTGTACTCATTTGCAAGCTGAGCTGGTCTCCATTGCAGGTGAATATTGGCTGAGCGATCAAATCCCTGCTGAATTTCTCGCCAAAGCAGCTAAACTTTGTTTAGTTGATAACAAACTTAATATCGAATATTTAAATTAGACCTTATTTACAAGGAATTATTCATGGCACGCATAATTGTAGTGACTTCAGGTAAAGGTGGCGTTGGTAAAACCACTTCAAGCGCGGCCATAGCTACTGGCCTGGCACAAAAAGGGAATAAAACGGTGGTGATCGATTTTGATATCGGCCTACGTAACCTTGACCTCATCATGGGGTGTGAACGTCGAGTAGTCTATGACTTCGTAAACGTTATCCAAGGTGATGCAACCCTGAATCAGGCTTTAATCAAAGATAAGCGCACCGAAAATTTATTCATTTTACCTGCTTCGCAAACACGCGATAAAGACGCATTAACGCGTGAAGGGGTAGGAAAAATTCTTGATGAATTAAGCGATGATCTTGGTTTTGACTTTATTGTTTGTGACTCCCCAGCAGGTATTGAAAGTGGCGCTTTAATGGCACTCTATTTTGCTGATGAAGCCATTATCACTACCAACCCGGAAGTGTCTTCTGTCCGTGACTCTGACCGTATTTTGGGTATTTTAGCATCAAAATCACGTCGCGCAGAAAAAGGTGAAGACCCCATTAAGGAACACTTATTATTAACACGCTATAACCCTGGCCGTGTAACCCGTGGCGATATGCTAAGCATGGAAGATGTTCTGGAAATCTTATGTATTCCTTTGATTGGTGTTATTCCTGAAGACCAATCTGTACTGCGCTCTTCTAACCAAGGTGAACCGGTCATTTTGGATACAGAATCTGATGCAGGCCAAGCCTATGATGATTGTGTTGCTCGTATTTTAGGTGAAGATCGCCCTATCCGTTTCATTGAAGAAGAGAAAAAAGGTTTCTTAAAACGCCTATTTGGGGGATAAATAATGGCTTTATTGGATTTCTTTCTGTCGAGAAAAAAAACGACAGCGAATATCGCAAAAGAGCGATTACAAATCATCGTTGCAGAACGCCGCCGTGGTGATAGCGAGCCCCCATATCTTGCAGATATGAAAAGAGATATTTTGCAGGTTATCTGTAAGTATGTCCAAGTTGACCCTGAGATGTTATCAGTGCAATTTGAGCAAAAAGGGGATGATATTTCTGTTCTTGAACTAAACGTTACGCTACCTGAAGGTGACGAAATAAAAACAACAACAGAAGAAAAGTAATTTGCAAAGAAAGCCGCTGTCTAATTTTAGGATTAATTCAATAGGTCGCGGCTTGCTTTTATCTTATTAATATAAAACAATAAATTAAGAACTACCCTCGGGCGCTAATTTCAAACAGCTATTCAGGTTGAAAGCCCACCGCTATTAGGCAATTTATAACTCGAATTCAATTGACAATGTTATCTGTTTTTTTAAACCCTCTGGTGGTATGCCAACAGGGCGACTCTTTGCTATAGCCGTCAACGCAGCTTGGTCGAGTTGTGTATGCATAGAAGACTTAGCAATACTCACCCTTGTTATCTCTCCCGATGACGTAAGCGTAAAATTCACCAGAACCTTTCCTTGAATATGGGTATTTCTCGCTTTTCTTGGGTAACGTTTATGGCGCTCTATTTCTCTACGTAATTTATCAATATAAGATTGATAATTCGCACTTATATTATCCCCTACTGCCCTCGTATTTTGCGCACCCTGTTCCCCTGCGGCATTTGATAAAGTACTATTTTGGCCAGCTTGCTGTTCTTGTTTTACATCATCGTTTTTTTTATTTTGTTGTTGTTCTTTCCGCTTAATCACTTTTTTATTTGGTTGTTTTTGTTCTTTTTTCTCGATAACTTTTTTCTGTACATCCGAAACTTTATTTTCATCACTATGCGTACTTTTTTTATTAGCAACTTTGATTACCACATTTTCATTTTGTTGCGGTTCAGAAAGTAAACCGCCAGTTAGTTTATTATTTAATGTGACATCACTTATTTGCTTTTCAATTACATTTTGCGTCAATGCAATAGAGATAATCGCCGCCTTTATTGGCGTATAAATTTGTGCGTGACGTGTTTTTTCAGCACTTAAGCAATAAAAAACGATACCAAAATGAAATAATAGCGAAACCATAACAGCAAAATTAAAACGTAGAGTAAGCATTTTAATATCCCTAATAGCCCCTTCGCTAATGCCAAAACATAACTACATCAACGAAGGGGAATCCCTTTTAGAAGCGACTTGTTACATTGAAGCGTATAGTTCTACCCGGTGCCGGCATCATACTGCGGGTTAGAGGATCAATATAATATTCATCAAATAAATTTGTAGCTAATAATTCAAACGATAGGTCTTTATTAAACTGGTAATTAACATAAGCATCAGCAGTAAAAACCGCATTCCAGCTCATTGGGCTATTATTTAATGGTGCATATGAGAATGGATATTTATCTATCATTTCCGCCTCATCCTCATTTTTTGCTTTACTGTGATAACGCATACGGCTACCCACTTCCAAGCTTTCATCTAAGAAACGTAAACCTAGGTTGGCATGAATACTGTATTTGGGTTGCAATTGAGTACGTAAATAGCCGCCGGGGAACCCAGCTGTTGTACACTCTGAGCCCCCAAATTTATTATAGGGGTCCATCACCATCAATGAGACTTCATCACAAACTTCATTTTTTAAGCGGTAATCTACCCCTAAGTCACCAAATACCCAGCCATTATCATAACGTGCCAATAGTTCCAAACCAGCTGTGTTATGTTTATCAACCTGCGTAAAGACTAACCTGTCGTTCCTATCAAAGGCATTTGTGACTACGGTGTTGTAGTAATTTATACGTAAGTCAGCATGATTTTCTGCCGCAACCAGTTCTTGGAAATTACGCACATATCCCAGTTCTATTGTATGGCTACGTTCTGGCAAATAAACCGGCGGCACATAGTTTGCTTCACGTCCCCCTGAAAAACCAATAGTGTCTTCAAAGATACTTGGCATTCTAACGGTCTCTAAATAACGCCCAAATATTCGGTCGTTCTCTGTTAGGTAAATAGTTGCTCCTAACGCTGGCGCCCAAGCCGATTCTTCATTTCTTTTTGGCGCTTTAAATTTTTGGTCATCTGTGAACATAACTTCATCTGTTTTTTTATTACTAAGCGATCCCAATCGATATTTTTTCGCTTTTAAACCTGTTACGGGATCTATTATTTCTTCTTTTAAATCAATCTCGCCATTATAGAATGGGTTATTTTTGCGTATAAACCGGTTATTTTCATCGACCTTCCATTTCACTATATTGTTTCTTTCTGTAATTCTAAACTCAAATTTTTTTCTATTTATATCCTCTCGATAGCTAGCATCCCTTAATGAATTAGCTTTCATTTTTAGTGCTTTTTCGATAAAAATTCTCTGATTATAAAGTTTTTCTTTTATATCTTCGTATGTATTCCCTTTATCATCAACATACTGCTGTATTGTTTGGTATTCTTCTGCACTTAATAAACGGGATAACCTATAGTTTCGAGCGGTTATATGGCTATAGGGCGCATAATTTACATCTTTGGCCGCAATGCGTCTCTCTTTTAATAAATCCCTTGACCAATAGCTAATATATTGAGCCCCCGCATTCAGGCTTAACCAATCAGTAGGCTGCCAATCAAACCGAATAGTACCATTATATTCCCGACGCTTACCTTCCCTTGGGATAGCACGGAACATGTTCCCCTTGGGGCTAGAATCCGAATTAAAAATATCTTCACGACTACCAATGGTTTCATCAATTAAGCTTCCCATTAAAGTCACTTTAAATTCAGGTGTAATTTGAAACTTATTGGATAATGAAACACCATAGCGATCGTTAAGTTGGTTTAATTTAATGCCATCAACTAAGGTGCCATTAATGGCAGGGTTTTTAGCCACATTTTTATCTCGACCAAATTCATAATTCCAATCTCTTTCCATTGGTTCCCTAGGCTGGCCACCTGCGGTATTTGAGTTTAAATTAGTTTTTGTCAACCAATAACCTAAGCGAAAATCAATCCAACCAATGGACTCAGGTTTGAACGAATAATTGGCGTAAAAAGTATTTAGCGCCAAGTAAGCCAAAGGCCATTGCGGAATTTTCCCCTCAAGATCATGATAACGAATTTGTGATGGCATAATTTCGCCATAATGACTCACTGTACGCATATAACCCAGAGATAAATCTTGCGCATTCGGTAACATCAAATTTAATTTAGTCAACAACGTCGACATTTCATTCGAGGTATTCGCCACCTCTGTATTTGGCCCGTAAATTCTGGCTACAAAGGGTATATAGGGGTCTATCGCCTTATTTGTGTTATTAGGGTCATAGGTAATAATATCATCATAAAATTTATCCGCCCCACGGCGCCCTGCAAAATAGTTGCCTTGGTTGCGGTAGCTGTATGCCAGCATCAAATCAAACTTTTCTTGCCGTGTTCCAACGGCAATGCGTGCTGCGTTATCTTGCAGATTAAAGAAATTGGCGTTACCTTTACTACGAGCATCAACAAGCATTTCGTGATCTTGAAAATAAATTCCACGAAACTTCTGCATGTCTAACGTACTCAATAGGCGCTTATCATCACGATAATCTATACCGTGGTTTAAATGGTTAATCCGCGGCTTTGTAGAGTTACTCGATGTTTCTAATTTAATATCAAAACCAAATTTGTCATTTTTATCCATAACATCGTCAATACCAATGGTGGTTATCGCCACTCCACCGCCTGTCGATGTACGCACATTACGGTCTAGCGTTGCGCTTTTCATTACTTTAATACTGCTAATCATATTCGGGTCGATATAATTGCGGTTATTCGCCCCGTTATAGCCACGCCACACAGTGATAGCCTGTTCTGTGCCATCCACAGTCACCGGAACACGCCCTTGCCCCTGTATCCCTCGTACATTGGGGTCTATCGCCCCGCTATTACGGGCGTCACCACTATATACCCCTACTGCATGGTTAATGGTGTCTGCGGGGTTAGTGCCTTTATAACGATCAATTTCTTCTTTACTAATATAAATGTTTGATTCGTCTTTATCATATTGGTCGTCCGCCCCTTTTCTATCACGCTCTTTGATAGTGGTCGCTTTATCATTTACCACAATAGAGCCGATGTTTTCGCTTTGTTGGGCGTAGACTAAACTTGCAATACTGCTAATAGATAACCCTGTCACGATATTAATGGCTATCACTGTTTTGATTTTCATTATCTGTTCCGGTGAAAATTAAAATTTCTTGGTGAAATTGACACCGACTTCACTTTGCTTAAAAGAATAAATAATATCTGCCGTGCTTTTATTCACTTGGCTATTAAAATAAATAGAAGGTGTAAAGGTTAATATTTTATTTTTATCAAATGTCACTTGGGCATTTAAATATCTATTTTGATCTTTTCTTTTTACATTTAAATACACATCAAACTGTTCGAAATTTGTTTGTTTGTAACCTACCGCAACAAGAAAATCACACAGTCCGGTGACCTTTAAAAAACCGGCTCTAATCCCATACTGTGAATAACTATCACTATTGCGTTGTTTTTCCCGATTGGCTCCATGTATTCCTCCAAAAGCGACTAACTGAGAATCAACTAAATAGGTCCCAAATAGTGAATAGATCCATTTATCACCATCATTAAAACTATACTCATGAGGATGCGTTTTATTTTTATATTCAAAATCACCTAAAATAGTTACTCGATGATTTAACGTATATTCTGTTGCTATTTTTCCTCCTAGGCTTAAATTATAATATTGGTTATCATGCCATTTGGCTTCAAATATGGGCAATATGCCGATTTTTGTATTCGCATTCTCAAATTGATAACCCCCGCTAACAAATATATTTATTTTTCTAGCCGTGACTGTTTTCATCGGTTCTAACCCAAACGCACCAAATGATAATAGCCCTGAATGGTTACCCACGAGAGGAAAACGCTTTGTTGATTTAATGTAATAATGCCATTTTCCACCTGCAATAGACTGATTGCTGCTATTCATACATTTACTACGAAAACAGTACATTTCACGGCTATTTGATGCTTCATTTAAATTAAAATCATAACTTGAACCTAGCTTAACCATTCCTTGCCAGCGATTTTTATTCTCTAAATATATTATTTTATTTTCAATATATTCAGCTAACTTACTTGATATTCCCCCGCTATATTTTGTTTTTATATTTTGATATATCGATAATGCTGCCTCATAATGTTTAACATAAGTTAGTGCTCGAGCAAGTTTTAACTCAACCAAAAGCATATTAGGCTTGTGAATTAAAATTTCATTATATAACCTGATTGCCAAGTTATATTCATTATTTAACATCGCCTTTTCAGAGTAAATATATTTAACCAATTCTTTATCATGGTCTTTATGACTAACATAGTTATCAATGATTTTATTTATTACATCAAAATCCCTCTGCTGAATTAGATCATAAAGAATAAAGCCAAGCTCGTCGATATTTTTTTTACTATATTTTACATTATTTATTTCTGATTGATGTTTTTTGTTACTATAACCACTTAGATCATTAGTAACCTCTTCGTTTACATCTTGAACTGCCTGTATTGAGTGTAGAGGGAAAAACAATAACAAAGTTATATATATTAAATTTGTTTTTTTATTAAAAATAAACATATTAAGGCTACCATTTTAATGATAAAAATAAAAAAGTAGACAAAATTCCTTTTGCCTACTTTTTTTATCCAATTATATTTTCAATAATGATTAATCTTTCTGCCCACCAAATGCCGTGTCTAACTCACGATGGTTATCATAAGAAAGAATACCCGCCACTTGTTCTGCATTCTCACCAAATAGTTGCCCCATGCTGTTACCATAATGTGTTTCATTGGCAATGGCAGTACCGCTAAACTTACCATCCTCTTCAATGTTCCCCACCATGGAGTGGCTATTCGTTCCTTCTAATGCACCTGTAAATGATTTATCCGCAAAATTTGCATTAAACCAACCCGTCTGTTTTGCTTCACCTGCGAATTGGTTAATGCCTGCTATAGTATAATTCGCTTGGCCACTGGTTGGGACTTCTGTTGTTGCATTCGCACCGGAGAAATAAACCGTGTGCATTGCATCATCGGCTAAGCCAGTTTGTGACCAATCACCAAAATATACCTCGGCATCTGCAACTTGACTAAATTGGAACTTGCCCATGCCACCGTGCTGGCTACCGCCACTTTCCAAAACATAAACATTGTCTGGCTTTTGTGTTACCATATATTTTAAGCCAGAAAATGATATGGTTTTGCCTTCCTTCATAAAGCGAGAACCAATTCCCGGTGCACCGATACTCCCCCCGTGTGGCCCCATGGTTGATTGAGTTTTATCGACAATAATATTTGTTAGGCCATCATTATAATTTAAACTCTGATTTGATACCGTTTCTGCCATAACACCAACAGAAAATATAGAGAAAGATACTGCAACTGTAATTAATGATAATTTCTTCATTTGCACGTCCTTTTCAATAGAAGTTTGAATTAGGTATTTTTTTACAAAGACACATTAAATAAAAGTTTATTCTTTCCTTTAATGTTCGAGATTGAGTATATGCAAATGATTTTTATTTACAAATGAGGGGGATATAATTCAATTTTTTATTATTAGGCAATAAGAAAAAATAATCTTTTATTTTTTAAGTGGTTAATTAAAAACCCTATAGTATCTAATTTTATTTATTAGGGTTTTCATTAAGAATTAATTGTATTTTTAAGAGTAATTACAATTATTGGATAAAAGTAGAATAAATATATTGACAAACAATAAATAGAAATGAAATACAGGTGGAGAAAGTAAACTAGGTTATTTAAATGAGATACAAGAAGTACTCTTCTTGTATCTCATAATATGCTATACGCTTGCTAAGAGCTTTGCTATGGGCTCAGCGAGTAATCGCCCTCGCCAACCAGCCAATAGCTCAGGAGGTGTAGCTGAAGACTTTAACCCCCAATGAATAGACAGTAATTGGTTAATTTGCCGTCTAGAGGCCAATAATTCTGCATTAAATTTTTCGTTTTCAGCAATATCTTTAACCACTGCTTTAATTTCTTTAAACACGCTTTTGTATTGGCTCTGTTCAGTAATATTCGCCACCGGTGTTGGGTATTGGCTTTCATCAAGTTGTTTTGCTTGTTCGACAATCGCTAATAAACGCTTACCATGGCAACGAATTTCTTGCCCCGTTAAACCAAGTGCATCGAGTTCACCAAGAGAGCCTGGTAAATAGCGGGCTACTTTCCACAGGTGCTCTTCTTTCACTACAAAATTAACCGCCATATCACGTGCTTTAGCTTGGTTTAAACGCCATTGTGCTAATAATTGTAGGCAAGCAAGCTGTTCATCACGTAGTTGCCACGCATTATGGATATTCATGTAGGCTTTTTCTGGCTTTAGTGTTTTTTGCCGACGAGCCACAACACGTTGGCACTCATCTTTTGCATCTTCCAAATAGCCTGCTTCAGTCACTTTTCCCATTAAAATTTCAGCTAATGGTAGCAAATAAAGTACATCCGCCGCTGCATAATCACACTGTTTTTCGCTTAGCGGACGCGCGAGCCAGTCTGTCCGTGATTCACTTTTGTCGAGCTCAATGCCTAAATGTTCAGCAACCAATGACGCAAAACCACAAGAAATTGGGTAACCTAAAAATGCAGCCACAACTTGTGTGTCGATCATCGGCTCAGGTACACAATCGAAATCATGCATAAACACTTCGAGGTCTTCACTCCCCGCATGTAAAAATTTTAGTTGCTCTGGGTTGGTTAAAAGTGCTTTAAATGGGCTAAAATCCGTGATTAATAATGGGTCAATTAACGAAACTTGCTTTCCATCATATAGCTGTAGCAAACCTAGTTGTGGGTAATATGTTCGGGTACGAACAAACTCGGTATCCAAAGCGAGCCATGGTGCATTACTAGCCTCTTGGCATACTTGGGCTAATTCACTATCTGTAGTTACTAAACGATAATTCAAAACAAGTTTCTCTTTTTTATTTTCATCACAATGACGCCGGTTAAAACCGGCGTCATCTATTCTTTGTTTAAGACTAAACCACAATCATACTGGTGATTTTTCTCTTTGCAATTTTTCTTCATCACGTAGGTCTTTACGCAAAATTTTACCCACATTAGATTTTGGTAATTCATCACGAAATTCAAATATCTTAGGTACTTTATACGCGGTTAATGAACGACGGCAAAAGGTTTTTAGCTCATCACCCGTTAAATTCGCATTTTTCGTTACAACGAAAACTTTAACCGCTTCACCCGTACTTTCACTTGGTACGCCAATTGCGGCACATTCTATAACGTCTGGATGTGCCGAAATAACATCTTCAATTTCATTTGGATAAACGTTAAAACCTGAAACGATGATCATATCTTTTTTGCGATCAACAATACGAATATAACCTTCGCTATCTATTTCTGCGATATCCCCCGTCGCTAACCAACCATCCACTATCGTGTCCGCGGTAGAATCAGGCCGGTTCCAATACCCTTTCATGACTTGTGGACCTTTTACCCACATTTCGCCAGGCTCACCAATAGCGACTTCGTTGCCGTCGTCATCAAGGAATTTAACATCTGTTGACGGAACAGGTAAACCAATGCTTCCACTATAACTGGTTAAATTATAAGGATTACCCGTTACTAGTGGTGCACATTCTGTTAACCCATACCCCTCGAGTAAATGTTTCCCTGTCAGCTTCTGCCATTTTTCTGCAACGGCTTTTTGAACGGGCATTCCGCCTCCAACTGAAAGGCGTAAACGTGAAAAATCCAACTTTTTGAACTCTTCATTATGCAGCCACGCATTAAATAACGTGTTAACACCAGTAATTGACGTAACGGGATAACGTCCTAGTTGTTTTACGGTGTCAGGTACATCTCTAGGGTTGGTAATCAATAAGTTAACTCCCCCCACCGTAATAAATAGTAAGCAGTTAACTGTCAAAGCGAAAACGTGATACAGCGGTAAAGCAGTGACAACAAATTCAGCCCCAAATTTCAGTACAGGCCCGTAAGCCGCTCTTGCTTGCTCAATATTTGCTAACATGTTGCGATGAGTTAACATCGCCCCTTTAGCAACACCGGTTGTTCCACCGGTATATTGCAAAAAGGCCAAGTCATCACCGGTAATGTTAGGCTTAATGTACTGCATACGATAGCCATAATGCATAGCGCGGCGAAAGGAAATGGCGTCTGGTAAATTATATTTAGGGACTAAGCGTTTGACATACTTAACTACAAAATCAACGATTGTGGCTTTAGGACGTGAAAGTTGGTCACCCATACGCGTTAAAATGACGTGTTTCACTTTGGTATTGAAAACAATTTTTTCCAGTGTATGCGCAAAATTCGATACAATAACAATCGCTGTTGCACCGCTATCATTCAATTGATGCTCTAACTCTCTTGGGGTATAGAGTGGATTAACATTTACTACAACCATCCCTGCTCGTAATATCCCAAATAAAGCAATCGGATATTGTAATAGGTTTGGCATCATTAATGCGACACGATCCCCTTTTTTAAGGCCAAGTCCATTTTGTAAGTAGGCAGCAAAAGCGCGACTTCTCTCTTCAAGTTTCCGATAAGTCATCACCGCCCCCATGTTAATGAAAGCAGGTTGGTCGGCAAATTGAGAAACCGCATTTTCAAGTAACTCTGCTAGAGAAGCGAAGCTATCAGGATTGATTTCTTCCGGCACATCAGCAGGGTAATTTTTTAGCCAGATTTTTTCCAAAATGTTACTCCTGAATTTAGTGAAGTTATTATACTCAACATCTCTTTTAACAAATTATTAACTCAGCGTACCAGTTTGAAAAACAGACAATGTCAAGGTTGAGAGGTCTATCACTAAATAAATTTTGTTCCTTCAAGAAAAAACAAGGCGGACTAAGCCGCCTTGTTTGTCTTAAATTAGTTAAACAGATATAAATCTGTACAAGATTGCGTAATTATACATGATGTTACGTTGTTTTTGGAGAGCTTATCTAGTCACTTAAGAAAGGATTTAACCTATTACGTTAACTAAAGTCATTTTTATTGAAACTAAATTTTAGTTAATGTTTTTATTACGCACTTTCATCTGTTAGCGCTTATTTAGATAATCTTTTCTATATCAACAAAAAAGCCCCGCTATAAGCAGGGCTTTTAAATAAAGAAAGATAATCATTATTCTGTTAGATACGTTTGTACGGGTACTGGGCCTCCAGGATAACCGTATCCATAACCATAGCCCCACGGGTGGTTATAAAAATACGGGTCACCATAATAACCATAGCCCCACGGGCCAGATGGCGGAAGCATGACACTTTGTGCAACATTCCAGCGTTGGAAACCTGTTACATCTAACGTGACATACTTATAAGGAACTTGCCCTACTTTTCCTTGTTGCTCCCCAGTGATTTTCCCCACCACAGTAATATAACGGTTAGTAAAATCACTTGGTTCACGAAAACCATTTAGGTACGCATAAATACGCCCAATAGAAGGGGAATTGAGTTCTGGCGCAGCATCATATTTATTTAATGCCATCACCGCAATTTCTAAACGTGTTCTTGCTGTTTCATTTTTAACTGCAAGCACTTTCCCGCCAAAACGTGCCTCCTGCCCAATATACATTTCAGGAGCATTTTGTACGGATGTTAAGTTATCTGTTGGGTTTTGCACCGAACCTTGAATTGAAGCAGGTATCGAAACACACCCTGTCAGTGCTAATATGCTTGCAACAAAAAGGCCTTTAAGTGCATTACGGCAGTTTAATTCAATGTTCATAGACCACCTCCGATTAGCGACATTATAAATTCAGGTAATACAGTTTTAAATAGCATTTAGCAAACAAAACACGATATGTTAAAAGTAGCCATAAGAATTCTATTATACCCTAATAATATCCTAAATTATTGAATGATTCGATTCGTATTTTTATTATTCAATATTGGATTTATTTTCTGTTTAATATAAAAAATTGGCTATATCACGTGATATAGCCAATTCAAATCAATTAATTTCCCATGTATTATTCACGACCAGGCAATTTTTTCCATGTAACTTCATTACGTAGGTAAGTAGGTTCGACGTTTTGAACGGCAACCACTTTTCCCTGTTGCCATAATTGCGCAGCAATGGGTAACATATCTTGCGCATCAGGCAGCGTAATATGGCTATTCGACAATGAAGCTGAGTCATTCAGCAATGAAGGATACGCTTCCCATCCAGTTCCTGCATAACTCCAAGCCCCTGAAAGCCCAGTAAATTTATTTTTAAAATCATCGGGAAGTAGAACAGCTTCGGTTTCTTCACCTAACCAGTGACCTTCAGATGTTCGCTGATATTGGGCACAATAAATTTCTGACATCCGTGCATCAATAGCCACTAATACCTGTTTATGCCCCGCTATACGAAAGGCGCCTTCGGCAAGTGTCATTAAAGAGGAAACGCCAATCATGGGTAAATTAGCTCCTAATGCTAACCCTTGTGCGATACCAACACCAATACGAACCCCAGTGAAACTTCCTGGGCCTCGCCCGAAAGCTAATGCATCTAACTGATTTAACCCCATTCCGGCTTCCGCAAGAACGTCCTCAACCATGGGCAAGATTTTTTGCGTGTGCTCACGGGGAGAAACCGCAAAACGAGAAATAATATCACCTTCACACCAAAGTGCGACTGAACAGGCTTCTGTTGCTGTATCAACAGCAAGAATACGACTCGACATGCCTAAACTCCGGCAAATTAATAGTTTCTAATTGAAAGATGCCGATTATATTAACATAAACGGCCGTAGGAATAGCAGAAAAACAAGGTGGGATTTACCTCGTTCTATTAACTTCTTGTCTTTTCTCTTCAAGAAATGCAATTGCTTTTTGTATACTTCTTGTTCGCGGTGATGGTGGAAGGCTACGTAAAAAAACCTCACCATAAGGACGTGTCACTAAGCGGTTATCACAAATAACGATGACACCATAGTCACTGGTATCACGAATTAACCGCCCGACACCTTGTTTTAAAGTAATCACGGCATCTGGTAATTGAACATCAGAAAAAGGGTCTCCGCCTCGTAATTCACAATCTTCGATACGCGCTCTTAATAATGGGTCATCCGGCGCAGTAAATGGGAGTTTATCGATAATGACACAAGTCAGTTCATCACCTCGCACATCAACCCCTTCCCAAAAACTACTGGTAGCAACTAAAACGGCATTCCCTGCTGAAATGAATTGGGATAACAGTTTATTTTTACTGCTTTCCCCTTGCATTAAGACGGGTAATGTCAATGAGGATTTAAACTCTTCGGCCAATTCACGCATCATCAGGTGCGATGTACATAAAAAGAAACAGCGCCCCTGATTTTTTTCAATCATAGGTCGTAGCATTGTTGCTAATTTTTGTGCTAGACCTCGTTGATTGAGCTCGGGTAAAAAACGGGGAACACATAATAAGGTTTGGCTTTGATAATCAAATGGGCTGGCTAATAATAACGTTTTTGCACTGACTAAACCTAAACGGTCAGTGAAGTGACTTAATTTTTCATTTACCGACAAAGTTGCTGATGTGAAAACCCAACTGCCTGGCGTACTTGCAATCATTTCGCTGAATTTATCTGCAACCGTTAAGGGGGTTAGCGCCAGTAAAAAATGGCGACCATAACTTTCAAACCAATAACTGTAACCCGCAATCGTCACATCTTTTAAACGATTCAAACGATTTCGGTAAATAGTGACGCGCTCAAAAATTGAGTCTAAGCTCTGTGATCGGCCTAAAGTGGTTTTAATCACTTCGTAACAAAGTTCAAGAGAATCATCAAGTAATGTCAATGCTCTTTGCACTTCAGGGCGTTTTAGTAAATCACGTAAATTACCACGAAAACTGTTTTCCCCCAAATTGAGCCGGAAATCCAGTGTACTTTGCGTGAGCCTATCTGCACTTTTTTGTAGTTGCACTTGGTCTTTTAACTCAGTTCGATAGGCCATAATCATATCGCGTGCAAGATCAAGTAGTTGACGACTGCTAAGTTGCTGACCAAAATATTGGCTGGCGATATCTGGAATTTGGTGCGCTTCATCAAAAATCATGACTTCTGCTTGGGGAATTAGCTCACCAAAACCCGTGTCTTTCACGACTCTATCAGCCATAAATAAATGGTGATTTACAACAACAATATCCGCTTCTAAGGCTTTACGACGTGCTTTTAAGACAAAACAGTCTTGGTAACGTGGGCAGTCGCTGCCGAGACAATTATCATTGGTACTCGTCACTAACGGCCAAACTGGGCTGTCTTCAGCGATATCATGGCAGGTACTCGTATCACCTAACTCAGATTCAATTGACCAACTGCGTAGCCTCACTACCGCTGACAATATTTCAGGTTCAAGACTACCACCACCGAGGGACTGTTGGTCTAATCGCTCTAAGCATAAATAATTTGATCGCCCCTTTAACAAGGCTGTACGCCCAGTGTAACCCATGGCATCAATAATTGTCGGTAAGTCCCGGTGATACAGTTGATCTTGTAAGGCTTTTGACCCCGTAGAAACAATGACTTTTTTTCCACTACGCAATGCAGGAACTAAATAAGCATAAGTTTTTCCTGTTCCAGTACCGGCTTCCGCCACCAGCACATGCTGCTGCTCAATCGACCCAGTTACTGCGTTCGACATCGTAACTTGTGCTTCTCGAGGCTGAAAACCGGGAATTGTTCTGGCTAAAAAGCCATCCGCAGAAAAATCGTCGTGCACTACAAGACCTATTTATTAGTAATAATGAGGACACACTTTACCATGAGTTTATTAACCCTGCTGAGGTAATTATTATCCCCTTGAACAACTGATTTTCATCCAGCCTACAAACTGTTATTCTTGAGCCACATGTATAATAGGGAATAATTATGACTATCAAACGTATTGACCCGGATAATCGTTGGTCTGAAGCTGTTATTCACAATAATGTAATTTACTACACCAGTGTGCCTGAAAACCTTGACGCTGATATTGTTGCTCAAACAGCAAACACGCTCGCGGCAATTGATGTCATGCTTGAACGTGTTGGTTCAGACAAAAGTAAAATTCTTGATGCCACCATTTTTCTTGCTGATAAAGCCGATTTTGCTGGTATGAACCAAGCATGGGATGCTTGGGTTGTTGCTGGAAGTGCGCCTGTCCGCTGTACTGTCCAAGCATTGTTGATGAAGCCAGAATATAAAGTTGAAATTAAGATTGTTGCAGCAATTGATTGATTAGACAGGTTTTGCTTTGCATAAAAATGGGCGCCAATTATTAGCGCCCATCCATTCTCTAAATAGTTTGTGATGTCGCTAGGCGGCAAGTGAGTTAATCCCTTGGGGCATACAAAAGTATGTGACTAGGGTTAACGAATGCAGCCAACGACGCGACAACGCAAAATATGATGAGCATTATGACATCTTAATAAGTACCATCCCCAGCAACAGCAACACAATTCCCCCCCAGCCTTTATAATTTAGCCGTTGATTGAAAAGAATCCAACCTGCTGCTACTGTGGCGATAATACCGAATGCTCCCCATAATGCATAAGCAATTGAAAGTTCGATTCCTTTTACAGCTTGCGCTAATGCACTGAAGGCTCCGAGTACCGCAATTAGGGAGAGAATACCTATCCAATATCGTTTAAATCCATTCGACATTTTTAACAAAATGTTAGCTGCGATTTCTAATATTACGGCTAGGATCAAAAACGCAGCATGCCACCATTCAAAATGACTCGCCATATTACGCCTCCGACTTAGCTTCGCGTCCAACTAAAGCATTTGTTTTGGCAGCATTGACCGCGTTTTGTGTAACTTGTTTTACTTTCTGTGCAGATTGACGAACGGTGGCTTTTTTGGTGCCTGATTTAATCAACCCAATACCGGTGATCAGTAATACTAATCCACCTATTTTCATCGGTGATAGTGATTCTCCAAACCACATGACACTAAATGTTGTGATAAAAAGAATGCCAATACCTTCCCAGAGTGCATAGGCGACACCTAATGCCACTTTTTTAACTGCAATGGCAAGCAAAATGTATGATGTTGCTATCATGACATACATCACCACCATACCGGTGAAATCACCACTAACGCTGGCATGTTTCATTGATAATGTACCGATAACCTCGGCAACGATAGCTAATACTAAAAATATCCAGTAAATCATTATAATATCTCTCTATGTACAGCCACGTAATAGCCTGTTTTTTGTACAGAACAAATAGACAAATTACTATTGCGCGATTGTTGAAAATTCAAATAAATAACAAGGTGTTGCTGAGTTTATTCAGCGAAATGAATAATCGAGAGAGACGCTATAATGCACCACACCAGTAGTGTTCACTGGAAAGGATAGCTGAAAGGAAAAGCCTGTGTGTCGTTCTTTTTTGGGACTTGCTGATCTTGCCGCTAGTTGAGCTAAGCATGATATCTTATTCTTTTCATCAGGTAGACATCTACCCAATTTACTCCGAACCCTCATGTTGATAGTTAATTTCAGCTTATTTTTAGCATGCCAACTTTATTAAGTCAATGAATATAAACATTTTTTGCATTGAATAAAATATGAATAACTATTCATTTATATGCTAATCAACCCTTGAACTATCAACAATTATACGAATAAACAAGCGGCAACGATAAATTTTTCATTGGAATTATTTTATAAAAAAATCTCTTTATTCCACTTTTTATACTCTCATCACACCTAAAATATACTATTCGATTTTTAACATTGACAACCTGATTGAACAAGCTTCTTATAGTAGCCATATGATTGTAATATGCCGAAGAGAGTGCCATGAATACCTTTAGCCTTACCTCCAATAGTTTCCAAAATGCCGCAGATGCAACACCATTACCTTATGATGTCGTATCAATTCAGTCGCAAGTTATTTATGGCAGCGTTGGGAATAGCATTGCCGTTCCAGCGTTGACAAAACAAGGTTTACGAGTAGCTGCAGTCCCTACCGTAGTACTGAGTAATACTCCTCATTATACCACTTGCTATGGTGGGGAGTTACCTGGAGAGTGGTTTCGTGGTTATTTAAACGGTTTTGTTGAACGTGGTAGTTTAGATTCTGTAAGAGCTATTTTGACTGGTTATCTAGGCTCCCCAGAAAAAGCTCAAGACTTAGCTGACTGGTTAACCCTCGTCCGCAAAGAACGAGCCGCACTGCCGGTTATTGTTGACCCAGTCATGGGGGATGAGGACAGTGGTTTTTATATTCCCCCTGAAATTGCCGAGGTCTACCGTGATAAAGTCATACCTTTAGCAACAGGAATTATTCCAAACAAATTCGAGCTCATGACCTTAAGTGGCAAACAAGTTAATAATTTGGATGATGCAACAACTGCAGCCCGCAGCTTATTGAAAGGAAATACACAGTGGGTAATCATCACAAGTGCTTTCCAGCCTGATGATGATAATATCGAAGTGGTCTGTGTTACCAAAGATGACGTGGCCGTGATCCGCCACAAACGTTACCCTGTCACGCCAAAAGGAACGGGGGATTTATTTGGTGCAGAACTCACCGCACAATTATTAGCTGGGCTGTCCGTTCCTGATGCCGCTAAAATGGCGTGTTTACGCATTGAACAAGCGATTATTCACATGGCTGCTACAGGACGTAGTGAATTGATTCTTTAAACCACGATATAACACGATATAACACGATATAACAAGCATAGAGAAATGGCGGGATTATCCCGCCATTTTAGTCAATACACCGTCTAATATTTCAAGTATTGATAATTTTATTCGAACTCATTCCACGAACGACCATCACGAGCAATCATCGCTACAGATGCAATCGGCCCCCAAGTCCCTGCCTGGTATGGTTTAGGCGCTTCATTGTCCATTGCCCATGCATCTATAATAGAATCAACAAATTTCCATGCTTCTTCTACTTCATCACGGCGAACAAACAGTGCTTGAATGCCGCGCATTGCTTCAAGCAATAAACGTTCATAGGCGTCAGCAAGGTGAGTTTGGTTGAAAGTTTCGGAGAAACTTAAATCCAATTTAGTGGTTTGTAAACGGTGTTTATGATCAAGGCCTGGTGCCTTATTCATAATTTCAATATCAATCCCTTCGTCTGGCTGCAAACGAATAGTTAATTTATTCTGAGGTAGATCTTGATAACTTTCCGAGAAAATATTTAACGCGGGCTTTTTAAAATAAACCACAACTTCTGAACATTTAGCCGGTAGGCGTTTCCCTGTACGTAAATAGAAAGGCACGCCCGCCCAACGCCAGTCATCAATATCAACACGCAAAGCAACGAATGACTCAGTCATACTTTGCTTATTCGCCCCCTCTTCCTCTAGATATCCAGGGACTTTTTTGCCCTGAACAAAACCAGAGGTATATTGCCCACGTACAGCCTTTTCACGCACATTAGTATGGTCAATGCGACGTAAAGAACGTAAGACTTTCACTTTTTCATCACGAATACGGTCAGTAGTTAAATCTGCCGGTGGTGACATCGCAATCATCGTTAAGATTTGCAATAAGTGGTTTTGCACCATATCACGCATTTGGCCTGCTTGATCGAAATAACCCCAACGACCTTCGATTCCCACTTCTTCTGCAACTGTGATCTGGACATGATCGATAGTGCGGTTGTCCCAGTTATTGATAAATAACGAGTTTGCAAAACGCAGTGCGAGTAAATTTAAAACTGTTTCTTTACCAAGATAGTGGTCAATACGATAAACTTGGCTTTCATCAAAATACTTGGCCACTTCATTATTAATTTCTTGTGATGACGCTAAATCCGTTCCCAGTGGTTTTTCCATGACAACACGATTTGGCTTTTTATTTAATTTAGCATGACCCAGTCCTTGGCACATTGCACCAAAGGTGCTCGGTGGCATGGCAAAGTAATGGATAGCCGGTTGTGCATCTTGTTTTAACATTTCAGCTAAACGCACAAAACTTTCAGTCTGGTTAACGTCTAAGTTACAAAAATCCAAGCGAGAGCTCAATTTTTCCCACAATGCTGAATCGAGATCTTCTTTTAAGAACTTATCTAACGCTTCTTTGACAAAGTGGACATAATCATCTTGACTCCATTCAGCTCGACCGACACCAATAATACGCGTGTCTGGATGAATGTAACCTGCTTTCTCTAACTGATAAAGCGATGGCAACAGCTTACGACGAGCGAGGTCTCCCTTGGTGCCAAAAATAATTAAGTCACAAGCTTGAGCAGCATTATGTACCGCCATATTGGTTCTCCTCAATTTGCGGAATGTAAGACCTAACTAGGATAGGCCTTATTGTAATTTTGTTAAAATTAGCCCTAATTCCGCTAATGTACCCTGTTGCTAGTGCCCAGTAAATCTTCATGATACCGATCACAGTTTTTATGATGAAAAAAACAACATATTCCCTGTTTGCTCTTATGTTACACACTGAATAATTTTTAGTGTATTAAAAAGATGCGATTTAACTGAATGGAGACAGCTTCCGTAAAAAAATAACAAAATATGTAGGATGTTTACTAATCTGAAAATTAGATACGGGTCAAAGTTTCACAAAAAGCTGCTAGTTATCACCTGCATTCAGATAGCTTACATATCTTACATAGTATATTTTCAATCTCTATTACAGCATCACGACAAGAAATTAAAAATCAACAATAGGATAACGTGATGACTCACAAATTTCTCCTTTCGATGAAATAGGCGCTTTTGCTATATGAATATTTTAGAACAAATGAAAACAAGTCTCGATTTTTTAAGTAAATCAGAAAAAAAGGTGGCTGAGGTTATTTTAGGTATGCCACAAAATGCCATTCATCTTAGTATCGCCACTCTAGCGCAATTAGCAGATGTTAGCGAACCAACAGTAAACCGCTTTTGTCGGAAAATGGGCACGAAAGGATTCCCTGATTTTAAATTACGATTAGCACAAAACTTAGCCAATGGAACCCCTTACATCAATCGCCATATAGAAGAAACTGACACAGTAAATACCTATACTCACAAAATTTTCGAATCGGCTATGGCCGGGTTAGATAATGTGAAACACACGCTCGATATTAGTGCAATTAACCGTGCAGTTGATTTATTAACCCAAGCACGAAAAATCAGTTTTTTTGGCTTTGGTGCTTCTGCTGCCGTCGCCCACGACGCAATGAATAAATTTTTCCGCTTTAATATTCCTGTCATATACTTCGATGATATTGTCATGCAGCGTATGAGCTGTATCAATAGTACTGAAGGAGACGTTATTGTGCTCATTTCCCATACGGGAAGAACAAAAGCATTAGTTGATATGGCTCGTTTAGCAAGGGAAAACGATGCCACCGTCATAGCAATTACCTCAGAAAACTCTCCGCTATCCCAAGCCGCTACCCTACCTATCATTATTGATGTGCCTGAAGATACAGATATCTACATGCCGATGGTATCAAGAATGGCTCAGCTCGCAGTCATTGACGTATTAACAACGGGTTTTACGTTAAGAAGAGGTGAAAAATTTAGAGATAACTTGAAGCGCGTCAAAGAAGCATTACGTGATTCGCGGTTTGATAGCATCTAAAGGCAATAAACTGACAGTATAAATGCTTTTCTTTGCTTTTCAGGCTTTAATAGTTTTACAGACCTGATAGCATTAAGAAATTGGCTGTATATAATAGCTGTGCTCGTGTCAGCATCCCTATTTGCAGTAAACAGGTTTCGAAATGGGGTGAAATGGTTTCACTCTTTTATCAACACCATTACAGGTCAACGGAGTAATACATGTCTAGACGGCTTAGAAGAACTAAAATTGTTACAACTCTTGGTCCAGCTACCGATCGCGATAATAATCTTGAAAAAATTATCAATGCTGGCGCCAACGTTGTTCGCCTTAACTTCTCCCACGGAACTCCAGAAGACCATCTATTGCGTGCTAATAAAGTACGTGAGATTGCCGCTCGTTTAGGACGTCACGTTGCTATCCTCGGTGATTTACAAGGCCCTAAAATTCGTGTTTCTACGTTTAAAGATGGTAAAGTTTTCCTCAATATTGGTGATAAATTCATTCTTGATGCCAATTTAGGTAAAGGTGAAGGTTGCCAAGAAAAAGTGGGTATCGACTATAAAGGCTTACCTGCCGATGTCGTTCCAGGCGATATTTTACTTCTTGATGATGGGCGTGTTCAATTAAAAGTCCGAGAAGTCCAAGGATTACAAGTCCTTACAGAAGTTACTGTTGGTGGCCAATTATCTAACAATAAAGGTATTAATAAACTCGGTGGTGGTCTTTCTGCTGAAGCATTAACAGACAAAGACAAAGAAGATATAAAAACCGCAGCCAAAATTAATGTCGACTATTTAGCCGTTTCATTCCCTCGCTCTGGTGAAGATTTAGATTATGCGCGCCGACTAGCTCGTGATGCGGGTTGTGAATGTCAAATTGTTGCTAAAGTCGAGCGTGCTGAAGCCGTTGCCAATGATGAAGTCATGGATGAGGTTATTCTCGCTTCTGATGTCGTCATGGTTGCTCGTGGTGACCTCGGTGTAGAAATTGGCGATCCTGAGTTAGTTGCTGTTCAGAAAAAATTAATCCGTCGTTCACGTCAATTAAATCGCGTGGTTATCACTGCAACACAAATGATGGAATCGATGATCACTAACCCAATGCCAACGCGGGCCGAAGTCATGGACGTCGCGAATGCGGTGTTGGATGGTACCGATGCCGTTATGCTTTCCGCTGAAACTGCCGCAGGCCAGTACCCTGCAGAAACGGTAGCTGCAATGGCACAAGTTTGCTTTGGTGCAGAAAAAATGCCTGGCCTGAATGTATCTAAACACCGTTTAGATGCAGAATTTAGCAGCCCAGAAGAAGCAATTGCTATGTCAACAATGTATGCAGCTAACCACCTTAAAGGGGTTAAAGCTATCATTGCAATGACTGAGTCTGGTCGTACTGCTCGTATGATGTCTCGTATCAGTTCTGGCTTGCCTATTTTTGCAATGTCTCGTCATGAAAAAACGCTCAACCAATGTTCTCTATACCGTGGTGTTACCCCTGTTTTCTGTAGCACCCACACAGATGGTATTGCGGCTGCTAATGAAGCAGTGACGCGTTTACGTGATAACGGCTATTTAATGAGTGGTGACGTGGTTCTTGTCACTCAGGGTGACTTAATGGGCACCGTAGGTAGCACGAATACTTGTCGTATTCTAGAGGTCGAATAATCTTTTAGCCCTCGCCTATAGGTGGGGGCTGTCTTTTATATTAGTGCTCTATCTAACCTTGAGCTTGTTTCCATTTGGCATATGCTTCGCTAATTACAGGGGCAATTTTATCATAATTTTCCCATGAATTTTCTATATGGTAAGTTGTTGGTAAATGGCCTTTAAGGACACGTTCATAATCTTCAAAATAGCCCTTCTCTTCCGCTGCATAGTAAAACTGAGTAAAAGCATTACCTTCATCACTTAAATCTTCATCTATAAATTTTTCATCACACATTGTCATCAAAAATTCACGACCATCCAACTTTCGAGCTTTAACTAATGCGAGTTCTTCCCCTGATTCTTCAGTATGAAATTCTCCTACTAAATTATTATGAATAATCCATGTTAAATAAAAGCCAATATGGGTGCCTCCATTCTCATTTGGTAAGTCTGATGGATAATCACCACCGTAATGCCAATCCATACGATCAAATGCCATAGTCGTCCTCAACTTATTCATCAATAAAAGCTAACTATAACTTACTTCAGGTTAGTGATAAATTAAGATAAAGTGCAAAATGATGGCTAAATAATAAGTAATACAAAACAGTAAAACTCTGCAGTTCACTTCTGTTACGTGCAGAGCAAATAGAGCTTAGTGATATTGTAGATTAAATTGTAGCGTACCGTTTGCTTCCCCAGCAGTTGTTATAGATTGAGTTTGGATATAAGCAGCTTCCAACGGAATGTTATATTTGCCTACATTATTTTGTTCAACGATAGGCATTAACTGATTAAGCTTAATTGGTGCTCCGTTATATTTTACTTGGATTGCATAGCCCTTCGCTGTATTTTCATCAGTTAAATTATTGAGTGCAATTGCCCCCGGTGTTTGGCTTGTGTCTTGCGATCCAATAAACGTAATTTTTATCGGTGATATAGGGTCGCAGTCTAATTGAATTTGAAAGTTTCTTTTACTCACGGAGCTTGTTGAACCAACACCTGTAAACGACGATTTGCTGACTTTACCGAACGGCACATCTATTGACTTATTTTTAACTTCGCAACCACTCGAAATAATATTAATTGGCCCTATAGTCACTTTTGGTTCAATTCTTCCATATGAGTCTGAAGCAATAAAACTATTATTGAACAAAATTAACATCGCAGCATAAGTGGTTGGTAAAGTTTGGTTTTTAACATTATTACCAACTTTATAAAAATCTGCTCTTAACTTTACAGTATATCTTGCTGATGATGCATTAGAACCACAAATTAACCTATTACTAATATTTCCATCTTTCGTATTTACTCCATCAACATACGCAGAACCAGAGCAAGGGCTCATCACTGTTCCATGTAAAGCATAACCAACACCTGAACTATTAACTTCTCTCACATAGCCTACACCAGAAATGTACCTTGAATTCCCAGATACGTTTGGTAAATATATACCAACTTCTGTATTACCAGTTACATTCCACCACACCCAAGGGGAATGCGTACCTAAATCAACTGAACCAATAAAAGTACCTACCGGTAATGTGCGTGAGACATAAAGTGTTTTATTTGAATTAACAAGTTGGTTAGTAAATTCAGCCCTAAATTCTGCAACACCAAATTGTGAATATAAAAGTAACGGAATGCCGATTTTTAATCCTAAATTATTCATGACGACTCCTATTCACAAGTTCGTTCTATAAACTGAATTTTTTCATTTTCTAACGATAATGAAAGTGGAACTGTACATTGTTGATTATGACTATTACCCCATTTTACAATGACGATACTTTGCTCTGGAACACCACTTAAATACACTTCCCCATCATTTGCAACAATACCTCCAGTCACTTGCTCTTCATTTTCTATAACAGAAACTTGTGTGCCAAATGCAATTGGTTTGCCTGCATGCTGCAGTTTTAGTAATACTCTAGCGCCGCGTTTTGCTTGAAAATTAGCTAATACAATAGCTCCTTGAGTAGGAACGACAGTTGTTGTATTAATAGCAACATCATTATTACCACTTAATGTTGCAGTATCGACACTAATTTTATTTCGTTCATAGCGTGTAACCGTAGGAATTACAGCAAAGCCTGAAGAGTTAGTATAGAGCGACTGCGCATTATTCACTTTTAAATTATCAATATCTTCAGCTTTTACGAGCACTGCAGAATCATAAATAGTACGTGATGTCGTTAGCCCTCCAGAATGCAGTAATAATGCTCCTGTTGCACCTAGATAGACAGAATGATATTTAGGATCATAATTATAGCCTGCACTGTATTCCCCTGATGAAACTATATAGCTTGCACTAATGGAATTACTATATTCATCATGGCTATGGTGGTATCTTTGTGTGAGGTCATACTGCAAATTATTATCTTCTAATTGCGTACCATTAAAACTCAATGAGCTAATAGAGTCGCCTTTTTTACTGGTATTATAGCTATAATTGATCCAATTATTTCTCCACCCTAAATCAAAAGGAATACTTAAATTTAATGACAGCATTTCGTCATTGGTATTCGAATAATCTTGCTTTGTATAAGAATAAGCAACACTGTAATTCATCGAATTATAATTAGAACTAAAACTCATTGTTAGATTTTTATCTGAACCACTTTTATCCCAATAATATTGCTGGTAACCATTCACTGATAAATAACCTATTCCGTTAAGTGATTGGGATACTGATGCTTGAAACTGTTGTTTTTTCCGATCGATGTTATAAAAGTAATTATTCGAATCAGAGAAATCATAATAATTCTTTGTTGAATAGCGATATGATGCTAAAGAAAAAGAAGTGCCTGTATCTGGAATATATTTTGAATACTGAATTCGGTATGATTGCCCTTCTGCCTTCTTTTTATCAATCAATCGTGCCGATGCTTGTGTAATATCTGTCGATATCGCACCAATATTACCTAAGTTTACTCCAGTACCTATTGTGTAAGCTTGATAGCCTTGGGAAACTAAAAAACCTCCATAAGCGGATAAGTTATATGGTAACCCATAAATTGCTGATGCTTGCGCAAAATTTGGTTTACGCCGTGCACTATCAACATTATATTTACCAATATCTACACTATATTTTAATGCACCTGCCCTTTGCATCATTGGTACCGCTGAAAACGGCTGAATAAAAGATCGGATTGTTCCATTAGCTTCTTCAATGGAGACCTCAAGGTCACCACTGTATGAAGTTGGATATAAATCATTAATTGAAAACTCACCGGGGGGTACAGTTGTTTGATAAATCACATTACCATTTTGCCTAATAGTAACAATCGCATTTGATTGTGCAATTCCTGTGACTGTCGGTGCAAAACCTCTTTCACTTTGAGGCAACATACTTTCATCGGAAGCTAACCTTATCCCACGATAAGGGTTGCTTTCCATCACACCATTATCAGAGGATGTTTCACCAATCGTTAATCGACTTTTTAAACTTCTGATATCTCGCTCTATATAGGTTTGTAAGTTATTCCAATTTGTTTCATTGGTTGTATTACTATATGTGCTATAGCTACGCAAACGCCAAGCATTTATATTAATACCGCTTCTTAAACCTAAGAATGTATTATCTCTGTTATCTCTATTTTGGTACCAATGCTTATTAAATCTTGCAGTGTAATTAACAAATGCCACATTAATTCCATCGTCCCATTCTTTCGGTTCAACGTAACCTCGGCTAGTATTTTCTAAACCAATTTGAGGAATACTAACTTGTAGCTGTTGGATTTCGAATTTGTATTGATAATTAGCGCTAGGAATAATTTGAGCAATATCGTTCAAATATTCATCACTTTCAATTACTGAGAATTTTTCGCTTGCTGAGTTTTTTACCCCCCAATCTAGTAGCATTTTTTTTGTTATTTTAGGGAGTAGTTTTTTAGTTTTATCATCAAATAAAAATGTAATATTCTTATTGTCCACCCGTTGATCATTAATATAAATATCAACAAAATAGTCACCTGGTAATTGCCCACCTGTGGATGACAAGTAGCCCAAGCTATTCACATCGGCAACTTGACTTTCAATTCCAGTGTTGATGGCATTGATATCAAATATATCTTCAGCAATTGTATTATTGGCATACAATATCAAGCTGATCGTAGTAAAAACTTTAGAATACATAAGTCTATTTTTGGTATAGAGAATTGACATCTTAGATACTCTTACTTGGTTTTTTCTCTATGATAGCGCCATAATCATTAATAAACTGAACAACTATTGAATCACCATTATTTATTTTTTTCTTAAGAATGTAGTCATTTTTAAATGGGTATATTAAGCTAGCGCCATCAATAACCTTGTCATTGATAAGAATATTTTTGATTGATAAATGATATGGTGTTTGGTTATCAATCATAACTCCATCTGATTTTTCAACTAAATTAACCTTCTCAAAATCAAAAGGTTCAATATCTTTCGACCTTAAAAATAATTTAAATTGTGAGTTTATAATTATCTGTAGCTCATTTTCAATACTATTATTTTTCGGTGGTATTGATTTAATATTAAGCAAATAGATTTTTTCTTCATTTGAATTTATAGGTTCACCTATGTATGAAATTCTCGCTGAGCCATTTGTATCTGGTTCAATTCGGAATAATGGTGGCGTAGCAATAAATGGTGCTTTACCCTCACCATTAAATGGAGAAACCCAACTTTGGATTAAAAATGGTTTTTCTTTATCACTATTAAAAATCGGGATATCAATTTCACGTTTGTTTTCTTCATAGACAAAACGTGTTCCACCTACACTAATACCTGACGCTTGAGAGATGTTAGAAATAGAAAATAAACATATACAGATTGAAAAAAATATTTTTTTCATAAAACAGCCATGATATTGATGTGAGAAAGAGGGCAACCATTGTGCCCTCCAAATAATTAATGATATTGAATGCTATATACTGCACTACTATTAGCAGGACCTGCAGTTGCTGCGCCTGTAGCTTTATAACGAGCTACGTAATCTAAGTCTACAGTTGCACCATCGAATTCAATTTGTTTTGAGTCATCAAATAATTTGATTTGTGTTGTTGCGTCTTTTTCAAATAAAGCAATACCGACATTATTTGCAACACCTGCACCTTGGTTGATGGCAAGAATATCGCGGTCTGCAGTATCACGTGTACCACCAAAGCGTACAGTTACTTTCGAGTTTGCTGGACAATCAACAAGCTTAATCGTGAAGTCTTTCAATCCTGCAACTTCACCCTGTGCAGCTAAACTTTTAGCTGATACCTTTCCAAGATCAACATTTAAATTTTTTGAATTACTATCAACTGTACAAGCAATGTCAGTTATTTCCCCGGTAAAATTAATTGTACCTGAAGCAAAAACAGTTGGCGCAGATGTTACAGCTAAAGCAACCCCTATTACTGCTAGGGATTTTTTTAGAATACTCATAATAGTTCCTATAATAAAATTTTTAATTATTAATTACTATTATATGAATAAATAAATTACTCATATTAGATGTTCTAAAGGAATATACCATTTACCTTTAGTTAAGTTAACTAATGGATACATTGAATTTTTTAAAATGACATCTAAAATATTTATGTTTAATTTTGGTTATTCATTAATTGACTCATTAATTTAGCTTTTTCATTATCAATTAGGTGGTATCTTAAAATTTCATTAGCCATTGAATTTTTATTCAGATACATATAAAAATTATAGAATGATTTTTTATTTGCTGTTTTCAGCTCTTTTAATGAATTATTATTCAATTCCTTCTGGACTAAATTTTTTGGTAACCATAAATACCCAATCGAATTCTCTGTTAATTGAATTGCTAAATCCACATTAGGAACATGAATGGTTTGGATGCTTTTTATACTATCCATATCTGTAGTTCCCAAAGCAATCAATGTTGTTTTTTCCATTGATTTCAATACATTATCAGCCTGACAATGTTGAAGCTTATGATTTGGATTGGATACAAACACCGCCTCAACTTGCTCAAGAAATATAGGGTTTAGCGACTCAACATAATGGTGAGTAATTAATAAATCATAATTTTTAACTTCAAAAACATCTGTTTTTTTTAATAAAACACGTTTCAAATCAATATCATAATCCTTTCTAGAGCGACTTAACCCCCCAATTTTCTTCAGTATTTCATCACTTTGATATAGTGAATCAATAACAATATTAATTTTATTATTTCCTTCATAATTTAATGATTTAGCAACCTCTTCTAATGAAATTGCTTTATTTGTTACCTCTCTCGATAGCGCTAATAGCTGCTCTCCTTGTTTAGTTAATACTGCACGACGTTTTTCTAAAGAAAATATTTCAATTTCCAATGTTTGCTCTAATTTACTAATGGTGTAGCTAATTGATGATTGTGTCCTATGCAAAATTTCAGCTGCTTGAGCAAAACCACCGTAGTCAACCACTGCCTGTAGAGTTATCCATTGATCTAACGTTGTTCGAGTTTTTTCCATAGAGTCTCCAAGTATTAATCTGGGAGTCATTTTTATTATATAATTAAAATATAGCAATATATTTTATATATCGTTAATAAGTGATTATACATAATGCTTAGTATTTACTCATATGTTTAAAATTATTTATTCTCTTTTTTTTAGTATGTAAGGAATAATTTTTAATATAAAGATTGATTTTATATTTTAAATATAGCCTTACACTTATCATATAATTAACATAAATAACCAATAAATAACCAATAAATAATTTCAATTTTAAATTAAAAAAATAATAATTTCATAAAGATGAAAAAAATAATTTTAGAAGAAAAAACCAATACTCAATCATAATTATTGTAAAGCATACAAATAATAACCATAACTGGCTAGTCATTTAATGATAATTTTATAATGTTATCTACTACATGGTTGGCTTTACATTAGATAAATAAAAAGGAATATCACAATACAAACATTGAAATAAAGCTGCTTCAGTATATATACTAAGATCTAATTTCATGATTAATGTTACACTGGCTAATTACTGCCAGTGATAATATCATCAGCATAATAATTACTTAAAACGATACGGTTTGATATTTATTAGTTCTAGTTTATCTGATGTTAGGCAAGTAATAATATGAACCCTCGTTCATTCTATAAATACACACTTTTAAATAAAAAAAGCCATTACTTGAAAAGTAATGGCTTAAACACTATTCTGTAAAACTAAACACTAACGGTAGAGATCTTTACGCTGATAAGGTTCTATCTCCCCCTCTTTACGCGTTTTTAATAGCTTTAATATCCATGTGTATTGTTCTAAATTCGGAGAAACCAAATATTCCAGTTCCTCATTCATTCTTCGTGCGATGTACTTATCATCCTTACCATCGATATCATCCATTGGTTCACGGATATAAATATGCAATTGGTGCGTTTTATGGTCATAAACGGGAAATAGCGGTACAACTTTCGCTTTGCAAACTTTCATTAGCCTACCAATAGCAGGTAATGTCGCCTTATATGTACCAAAAAAATCAACAAATTCACTATGCTCTTCACCATGATCTTGGTCAGGAAGATAAAAGCCCCAATAACCTTGCCTAACAGAAGCGATAAAAGGCTTAATCCCCGCCTCTCTTGAGTGCAAACGCCCCCCAAAATGGTATCTCGCTTTATTCCATAAGTAATCGGCAACAGGGTTCTTTTGGTGATGAAACATTGCAGCCATTTGTTGGCCTTTTGCTGCTAATAACATGGCTGGCGCATCAACAGCCCAGCCATGAGGAACCATAAAAATAACATTACTTTGCTGCTGTTTTAAGCGCTCTATAATTTCTTGATTATGCCAATGTGTCCTCGCTAGCGTTTTACTCGCACCACGAAGACATAACTCTGCCAACATGACAAAAGACTGTGGTGCGGTTTCAAACATGCGATCAACTAACTCTTCTCGTTGATGTTCGGTCAATTCCGGAAAACAATAAAGTAAGTTAATTTTGGCACGACGACGGCCACTTTTAGCAAGCCGCCCAACCCATTTTCCTATTTTAGCAAGTAAAGGGTCACGGATCTTAACAGGAATGAAAGCCAATCCCGCTAAAACACCAGCCCCTAGCCACACCCCCCAATATTTAGGTAATAGGTAAGAACGGTGAAAAGTTGGCACATAGCCTTTTTTACTATCAGTGTCTTGATCTTTATTCATGCTGTACTCAAGTGAATAATAGCCATCTTTCTATAGCTTATAATAATAGTTTACGGGAGCATTACAAAGAAAACTGGCAGATACAAGTACCTGCCAGTGATAAAAATAGAAACTTAAATTACTGTAGCTTGAGTTGTGGTTTCGTTTCTTTCACAAGCGCTAAATATTCTTTACGCTCTTTTCCTGTTAAACCACCAGAACTCGGTAATTTTGCGGTGAGTGGATTTACCGCTTGTTGATTTACCCACATTTCAAAATGTAGATGAGGACCAGTCGAACGCCCTGTATTGCCTGATAACGCAATACGATCACCGCGCTTAACTTTCTGGCCTGGCTTAACTAATAATTGACGTAAGTGCATATAACGAGTTGTATATTGGCGGCCATGACGGATTGCAATAAAGTTACCTGCAGCGCCGCTGTATTTTGAAACAATCACTTCGCCATCGCCAACAGCAAGTACTGGTGTGCCAACAGGCATTGCGAAATCCACACCTTTATGCGGTGCTACGCGCCCAGTAACTGGGTTAACTCGCCGAGGGTTGAATTGTGAAGAGACTCTAAACTGCTTAGCAGTTGGAAAACGTAAAAAACCACGTTCTAAACCATTCCCTTCACTGTCATAATAACGCCCATCTTCAGCACGAAAAGCATAATAGCTTTTTCCATTCGTTTGTAGGCGAACACCAATAAGTTGGCTCTGTTCACTACGACCATTAAGCATTTCCCTGCTCATTAATACACTGAACTTATCGCCTTTTTTCAATTTTTTGAAATCAACCTGCCATTGTAAGGCTTTAATTACCTCGCGGCCTTCATTACGCGTTAAGCCCGCTTTATTTGTACTTTGCGCAAATGTGCCGTCAACCGTACCGTTTAAAACACTGTTAGTCCATTCACCTTCGCGAATCTGCTTAGCTTCTTCAAATTTGTTTGTCGTCCCAACACGGGTAAATACACGGGTCTCACGGCGAGAAACTTCCCATGTTAATGACTCTAACTCACCCTGATCAGTTAACGACCAATTTAATGACTGGCCTATCTTCAGATTTCTCAGTGATTTATGTTGGTTAGATAGTGTTGCAACGTCACCAGCTTCAATACCGAATTGAGTTAAAATAGTCGTTAAGTTATCACCACTTGCAACAACATATTCATGGACGAGAGGCGCAGCCACTCCTCCCGTCTCTACGGCTTCTGCTTCAGTATCAGCGAGGCCTTCATCTGGTAGCTGTTCACTACTGTCTTGAATTATATCGTCGGTAGCATCACTTGCAGGTAATAATGAAAGCGGAATGATGGTATCCGGTGTACCATCATATTCAGCTGTTGTTGGTACATGAACTGGCCGCCAAATTGCGACGGCCATAGTCGCTACAGTGAGCGTACTTAATACAATTTTGTGTGTTCTAGACAGGCTACCGTATACCTGAGCCAGACTTTTGGCCATTTGCTGCACTTAAACAATTCCTTCTATTTTTAATCCAGGCAGCTGGCGTATTGCTCTGATAATTGAGTCAAAAACTGCATGTAGCTATCCGGCCCTATTGCCAGCCCAATTCCTAGTGGGTCGAGAGTTCCCATTTTCACCCCCGTATTACGTGCTACACTTTCAATCACAGCAGGCCTGAATTGAGGCTCAGCAAAAACACATTGCGCTTTATGCTCAACCAATTGTGTTCGTATTTGATGTAATTTCTGCGCGCCAGGTTGTATTTCTGGGTTTATCGTAAAGTGCCCCAATGGAGCTAATTGATAGTGTTTTTCAAAGTAGCCATAAGCGTCGTGAAAAACAAAATAACCCTTGTTTTTAGCTGGCTGCAAAATACTAGCAATTTTCTGATCATTTTGCGTCATATTTTCTTTGAATTTACGAAGGTTTACGTCTAGCTTATCTTTTTGTTCAGGATAAAGCTCTACTAAACGCTCATAAATGTCTTGCGCAGCAAAATTTGCAATTTCTGGAGACAACCAGATGTGCATATTATACTCACCGTGGTGATGATGTTCGTGATCCTTGTCATGATTAGCTTCATCTCCATGTTCATGGTCGTGTTCATCTTCATGGGACTCTGCCATAAGAAGTGGCTTAATATTTTTCTGTTCAGCCAGTGCTAGGCGTTTATTCTGTGGTAATGTATTGATTGGCTTCTGTAAAAACATCTCCATATCAGGACCAACCCATACGAATAAATCAGCCTGTTTAATTTTTTTCAAATCAGAAGGTTTAAGTGCATAATCATGGGGCGAAGCACCGTCTGGTAATAAAACTTGTGTCTCAGTGACACCATCTGCAATTCCCGCGGCAATAAAGGCCAGTGGGCGTATTGAGGCCACAACATCAGCATTCGCAGCTGATACCATTGTTGCACTTAATACGGAGCTCGCCACTGCTCCAAAAAGAAATTTGCAGGCAATGTTTTTCGATTTATGTATCATAGCAGTCTTTTTCCGTGATTTTGATTTTGAAATGTTATAATATAACACAACATGAATTCTGCAAGATGTTTTTCACATGCAACCATTACTGACTTTAAATAAGATTTCTGTTTCATTTGGCGAAAAACAGGTTCTCAATGATGTTACCTTTGAACTGAATAAAGGTGATATCGTAACCCTTTTAGGCCCGAATGGAGCTGGAAAATCAACAATTGTACGTGTTGTACTCGGGCTACTTGCCCCTACATCAGGTACTATTACGCGTCCTTCTTCTCTCGCTATTGGCTATGTTCCACAAAAACTTCATTTGGATACGACGCTACCCCTTACTGTTAAACGTTTTATGTTATTAAAACTTGGTGTTCGTAAAGAGCATTTGTTACCTGCACTCGAAAGAGTCAAAGCAACGCATTTACTTGAACAACCGATGCAAAAGTTATCAGGCGGTGAAACACAACGTGTTTTACTGGCTCGTGCCCTACTCAATAAACCGGATCTCCTCGTACTTGATGAGCCAGCTCAAGGTGTTGATATCACAGGTCAAGTTGCACTATATGACTTAATCAACCAATTAAGAACTGAGCTTAACTGCGCTGTATTAATGGTTTCCCATGACTTGCATCTCGTGATGGCAAAAACAGATAAAGTACTTTGCATTAACGGCCATATTTGCTGTTCTGGTGCGCCCGATGTTGTTTCAAACCACCCAGAATTTGTCGCTATGTTTGGTTATCGCGGTGCACAACAACTTGGTGTATACCGCCATCAACATAATCATCAACATGATTTAGAAGGCAATATTATTGTTGGTCACCAGCACAGCAAGGACTGCAAACATGATTGAGTTACTATTACCTGGCTGGATAGCAGGCATGCTACTTGCCATTGCGGCAGGTCCTCTAGGCTCTTTTGTTGTATGGCGCCGAATGTCCTATTTTGGCGATACGCTAGCTCATGCTTCATTGTTAGGGGTCGCATTTGGGCTTCTATTAAATATCAACCCATTCTATGCCGTTATTGCTGTCACTTTACTATTAGCCTTAATTTTGGTTTGGCTAGAAAAACGCCCACAACTTGCTGTTGATACTTTACTGGGTATTATGGCACACAGTTCACTGTCTTTAGGTTTAGTCGTTGTTAGCTTAATGGCTAATGTCCGCGTTGACCTAATGGCTTACTTATTTGGTGACTTACTCTCAGTAAGCTATGAAGATATTATAACGATTTTTATTGGCGTTATTGTCGTTTGTGGGTTGCTTTTTTATCGTTGGCGGGCACTTTTGTCCATAACGGTTAGCCCTGAGCTTGCTTTTGTTGATGGGATTAATATTCAAAGACTGCGTTTATTACTGATGTTAGTTACCGCACTAACAATTGGTATCGCTATGAAATTTGTTGGGGCGTTAATTATTACGTCTTTATTGATTATACCTGCAGCAACGGCTCGGCGTTTTGCTCGAACACCTGAGCAAATGGCTTTCATCGCTGTCTTAATTGGTATGATTGCTGTAACCGGGGGGCTAACTTTCTCTGCTTTCTACGATACTCCTGCTGGGCCGTCAGTTGTGTTGGTGTCGGCTATACTATTTGTACTTAGCTTAGCAATAAAAGCGAAAAATTAATTTAAGCTTTAAGCTACATAATTTCAGTCATTACATACTATTTTTAATGCAAATGGCCCCAACATTGAAAACAATGTTGGGGCCATATTTATTCATTTAATATAATTAAATTTCTTTAGGCGTTAAGCCAAAGTGGTTATACGCATGAACCGTCGCCATTCGACCTCTAGGGGTACGCTGAATAAAACCTTGCTGGATAAGATAAGGCTCTAAAACATCCTCTATGGTTTCACGCTCCTCCCCAATGGCTGCTGCGAGGTTATCAACACCAACAGGACCACCCATAAATTTATCAATGATAGCAACTAGAAGCTTTCTATCTAAATAATCAAAACCTGCAGCATCGACATTTAACATGTCCAAAGCTTGGTTAGCAATTAGCCCATCAATCGAACCATCACCTTTCACTTGAGCAAAATCCCGCACACGACGTAACAAACGGTTAGTGATACGTGGAGTTCCCCTTGAACGCATCGCAACTTGTAGCGCACCTTCTTCGGTGATATCTAACCCCATATATTGGGCACTACGCTTGACAATATGTTGTAAATCATCAACTTGATAAAATTCTAGCCGTTGCACAATACCAAAGCGATCACGTAATGGTGATGTGAGCGACCCTGCCCGAGTCGTTGCACCAATTAATGTGAAAGGCGGGAGATCAATTTTAATCGAGCGCGCTGCAGGCCCTTCACCTATCATGATATCGAGTTGGTAATCTTCCATTGCGGGATAAAGTATTTCCTCAACAACTGGGGATAATCGATGGATTTCATCAATAAATAGGACATCATGGGGCTCTAAATTAGTTAGCATGGCAGCTAAATCGCCTGCTTTTTCTAATACGGGCCCTGAAGTTGTACGCAGATTAACACCGAGTTCATTTGCAACAATCCCTGCTAAAGTTGTTTTTCCTAACCCTGGAGGGCCAAAGATGAGCAGATGGTCAAGCGCATCGCCTCGCATTTTCGCTGCTTGAATAAATATTTCCATTTGGTCTTTAACCTGAGGCTGACCAATATACTCATTCAATAGCTTTGGCCTGATCGCACGGTCAATAGCTTCTTCATCTGACTGTAATACTTCAGCAGTTATTAGGCGATCAGCTTCAATCATATTAAAATTCTCTCAATCAAAGTGCGGCACGAAGGGCATCACGGATCAATGTTTCAGAATCGCTATCCGGTTTTGCAACTTTACTCACCATTCGACTTGCTTCTTGTGGTTTATACCCTAAAGCAATCAATGCGGCGGCAGCTTCTGCTTCGATATCCGCCATATTGGGAACTTTACTGTTTACATTTGGCAGATTAATGTCGCTATTTGGATTAAATAAATCCCCATTGAGGCCTTTGAAGCGGTCTTTCATTTCGACCACTAAACGTTCTGCGGTTTTCTTACCAATTCCAGGTAATTTAACCAGTGATGCAATAGCTTCTTGTTCGATAGCGGAAACAAATTGTTGAGCAGACATACCGGATAAAATCGCGAGGGCTAATTTGGGGCCAACACCATTTACTTTGATCAGCTCTTTAAATAATGCCCTTTCTTGCTTATCGTTAAAACCATAGAGTAACTGGGCATCTTCACGAACAACAAAGTGAGTAAAAACAATAGCTTCCTGACCAATATCGGGCAGTTCATAGAAACAAGTCATTGGCATATGGACTTCATAACCGACACCTTGTAGTTCTAATAATACGATTGGAGGTTGCTTTTCTAAAACAATACCACGTAAACGACCTATCACATTGAAGCCCTCTATTACTAACTAAACCTTGAGCAGGTTGGTTTATTATCATTAATACTGTTGTTTATACCACAAAAAATGCTGGATGCATATCCAGCCACACGCTATTTATTAATAAGCAATTCTGTTTAAGATAAACTCGCTATCTTAAACGTCCACGAGTTAAAACTAACCGTGGGTCGCCAACTTTTAAAAGATTTTGATTGAAATGGCAATGTGTAATCGCAATTGCCAAAGCATCTGCTGCGTCAGACTGTGGGCTCGCTGACAATTTTAGAATTGATTTAACCATATGCTGTACTTGGCTTTTTTCTGCGGCTCCCGTACCTACAACTGTTTGTTTGACCTGACGAGCTGCATATTCAAATACGGGTATATTCATGTTTGCAGCAGCAACAATGGCCACGCCTCTCGCTTGCCCAAGTTTTAATGCGGAGTCCGCATTCTTCGCCATAAAAACTTGTTCAATGGATAGTACATCCGGTTGATATTGTGTGATAATTTCCGAGACACCCGCGTAAATTCGTTGCAGACGACTTGGTAAATCATCAACTTGTGTACGAATACACCCACTACCTAAATACAGTAGTTGCCGGCCTTGCTGGCGAATAACACCGTATCCCGTAACACGAGAACCGGGGTCAATACCTAAAATAATCGCCATATAAATTTACTTATACCTCTTTATATTAATCATGTTGTTCTAATAAGCTTCATAATACTATCCATCTCATAATACTATCAATTTCAACTAAATAGCTATTTGAATAGCTGATAAAAACTAAAAGCGAGTTAGCTCGTTGATATAGAAGAAAGTATAGCGGATAAGGGAAAGGAAAGAGTAGAAGGCGTTAGAGAAAACAGACTGCGCCAGCCCGCTTTCTCTACGCGGATTATGCTAAATGACTATGCCGCCATTTAGTGCCTCACAAATTACAGTGTGGCAGCGACTTCGTCAGAAATATCACCATTGTGGTAAACTTCCTGTACATCGTCTGAATCTTCTAACATATCAATAAGACGTAACAATTTAGGCGCCGTTTCAGCATCCAGCTCTGCTTTGGTCGACGGGATCATTGATACTTCTGCAGCTTCACTGGTAAAACCCGCAGCATCTAATGCGTCTTTCACTTCACCAAAAGTTTCTGGCGTTGTGTAAACATCGATTGCACCATCATCATAAGTTTCAACATCATCAGCACCCGCTTCTAATGCCGCTTCCATTATGGCATCTTCATCAACGCCCGGTGCATAAGTGATCACGCCGCGTTTAGTAAATAAGTAAGAAACGGAGCCGTCTGTACCCAAGTTACCACCTGTTTTAGTGAATGCATGGCGCACTTCTGAAACAGTACGG
This sequence comes from Providencia sp. PROV255, assembly GCF_028478065.1. Taxonomy (NCBI): domain Bacteria; kingdom Pseudomonadati; phylum Pseudomonadota; class Gammaproteobacteria; order Enterobacterales; family Morganellaceae; genus Providencia; species Providencia sp. PROV255. Next base: position 199,060 of record NZ_JAMPMI010000008.1, read on the forward strand.
TTACGGTTATCACTTAAGCATTCAACCATAACTGCTGTCCCGCCCGGGCCATAACCTTCATAAATGATGGTTTCCATATTATCGTTATCATCATTACCAACACCACGTGCGATAGCACGGTTTAAGGTGTCACGAGTCATGTTGTTCGATAATGCTTTATCCACCGCTGCACGTAAACGTGGGTTTGTTGCGGGATCACCACCACCTAAGCGGGCTGCTGTGACTAATTCACGGATAATTTTAGTGAAAATTTTACCGCGCTTAGCATCTTGTGCCGCTTTACGGTGTTTGGTGTTGGCCCATTTACTATGACCTGCCATGAAATATCTCCAAAAAACGTCAATAAATAATTAAACAGCAAATTCTAAAATAGCCTGACTATTGCTCCAGGATTTCGTTAAGCTCGCCGCTTCATCAGGGGCTAGCCAACGATATTCGCTGTGTTCCGTCAGTAATGGCATTTTTTCTTCACTTTGCACCATTTTAAACCAATGTTCTTTGCAATGCGTAACATCAGGTGCATAACGATGCCTGAAATGTGGGAAAATTTCAAAGATGATACTGTGCGACAAATCTTGCAGCTGGTTTTGTTCAACCTCAAAACCCGTTTCTTCTTTAATTTCACGACACGCCGTTTCATACGGCGTTTCATCAGGCTCCAAACTTCCGGTCACTGATTGCCAGAAGTCTGGGTCGTCTTTACGTCGTAACATAAGCACCCGTCCACTACTTTGAGCCACAATAATGACTAATATCGATTCCGGGCGCTTATATTTTTTCATTGAACTTACTCTTCGTCTTTCGCAACCACGGCGATAGCGAGCTCCGTCAATGCATCAGGATTCGCATGGCTTGGAGCATTCGTCATTAAACATGCTGCCGCTGTTGTTTTCGGGAAAGCAATAACATCACGAATATTATCGGTTCCTGTTAACAGCATCACTAAACGGTCAAGACCAAAGGCTAATCCTGCGTGTGGTGGCGTGCCATATTTCAATGCATCTAATAAGAAGCCAAATTTTTCGCGTTGGTCTTCTTCATTAATGCCTAAAATACTAAATACCGTTTGTTGCATTTCATTGCGGTGAATACGTACTGAACCACCGCCAACTTCGTAACCATTGATGACCATATCATACGCATTAGCAACGGCTTCTTCGGGTTTACTGGCCAATTCTTCAGGTGAGAAATCTTTAGGAGAAGTAAATGGATGGTGCATCGCAGTTAACCCGCCCTCACCATTATCTTCAAACATTGGGAAATCAATCACCCACAGTGGCTGCCAGCTATTTAAATCGGTTAATTCAAAGTCACGACCGACTTTCAAACGTAGCGCGCCCATTGAATCGGTTACGACATTTTTTGCACCCGCACCGAATAACAAGATATCGCCATCAACTGCGCCTGTGCGGTCTAGTAACTGGTTAATCACATCTTCATTCAAGAATTTTGCGACTGGGCTTTGAATACCTTCAAGGCCTTGAGCTCGTTCGTTAACTTTCATCCAAGCCAAGCCTTTCGCACCATAAATACCGACAAATTGACCATATTCGTCGATTTGCTTACGCGTCATAGCAGCGCCACCTGGGACTTTCAGAGCCGCAACACGGCCTTTCGGGTCGTTTGCTGGACCTGAGAACACCGCAAATTCAACACCTTTTACGATATCCGCGACGTCCACTAACTCCATTGGGTTACGTAGGTCTGGTTTATCTGAGCCATAACGACGCATAGCTTCTGCAAAGGTCATGATTGGGAAGTTACCTAAATCAACCCCTTTTACCTCTAACCATAAATTACGGATCATACGTTCCATAATTTCACGCACTTGCTCTGCGGTCATAAACGAGGTTTCAACATCGATTTGGGTAAATTCAGGTTGACGATCTGCTCGTAAGTCTTCATCACGGAAGCATTTTACGATTTGGTAATAACGGTCAATACCAGACATCATCAGCAATTGTTTAAACAACTGAGGTGATTGCGGTAATGCATAAAATTTACCTTTATGAACACGGCTTGGTACTAAATAGTCACGAGCACCTTCTGGTGTTGCTTTGGTTAACATTGGTGTCTCAACGTCCAAGAACCCTTCGTTATCCATAAAATTACGAACAAAGCTGGTGATTTTGGCGCGCGTGCGCAGACGCTCAGACATCTCTGGGCGGCGTAAATCTAAATAACGATATTTTAAACGACGCTCTTCTGTATTCGTTTGGTTGCTATCTAATGGCAACGGCTCTGACTTATTAAAAACATTCAGTTCTTCAGCAAATACTTCAATCTCGCCCGTTGCCATGTCTTTATTTTTTTGGCTATCTGGACGTGCGCGTACTGTCCCTGTGATTTGGATACAGAACTCATTACGCAGCTCTGACGCTTTTTCAAATATGTCTTTACGATCGGGATCGAAGAAAACTTGCACGATACCTTCACGGTCACGCATATCGATAAAAATCAAACCACCTAGATCGCGACGGCGGTTTACCCATCCACTAAGAGTGACCTTTTGGCCTTCGTGAGCGATGTTTAACTGCCCACAATAATTAGTACGCATACAATATCCTTTTACTCAGCTTGTTGTGCATTTGCTTGCTGCGGAAATTTGGCATTTTGCTGAACATTGAGCTGAAAATTCAGAATGTCAAAAAGGCAGACATTATACAGGAAATTCTGTTAGACAAATAGTTACGTATTCTACATAACACGTAAACCATTTTGTTTTTAATCATATTTTCATCAATTATTGTTGTGGCTAATCAACAATAACAAGATTGAATGGCGAGATAGACGCCTATCATGATGATCCTATCGATTTTAAGGGACTATCCGCACCATGTACATATTGCAGCAGAGGTTTATTTTGTTAGTTCGATGTCTTTTTGCGCAAAGTAACATCACTTAATGTTTTCCAATTCAACTATTGATTAATAAATACTTCTTTAATCATTAATCTTTCTATTTCAGAATCGTTACCTTTTTCAGTTTGCTATAATCACAACAGACAGATATAACGCTGAATTAATCACCATCTGCAGTTTAAGGATTGCCCATGAAAAAATTGTTACTTGCCACTTCCATGTTCGTACTACTCGCTGGATGCCAAAACATGAAACCCGCAGAGACTGATAATACAAAAACTTTTTACATCGATTCTTCACTTGCTGATTGTATGGGAGTTGCCCCAATGAAGTGCATGAAAGTGAAAGAAAATCCAAGTGATGACTGGCAACTTTTTTATAGTTCAATTCAAGGCTTCGAATACCAACCAGGCTTCTCTTATACCTTGCAAGTGAAGCAATTTGATGTGCCAAACCCACCCGCTGATGCGCCAAGTATCCGTTATGAATTGGTAAAAATCGTTGAGAAAAAATAATTTTTAAACAATATAATTTAAGTCATTAAGTAATTTTATCATTTTACTTAATGACTCACTTACAGCAATAATTCTCTTATCATCGTTAAATAACAGAGTGGCCATATTATGAGTGCTAAAATCATTGATAAGCTTGGGTTAATCACCTTATCAGATCACAAAATTGCGATGGTACGTTCCCATAATAAAAGTTTGTTTTACATCCCCGGCGGAAAACGCGAACAAGGCGAGACTGATGAACAAGCGCTCTGCCGTGAGATTAGCGAAGAATTAAAACTTGAGCTAGATGCCGCTTCTATCCGGTTTTATGGTGAGTTTATTGGCCCTGCTGATGGAAAAACAGATGGAACGCAAGTCCGTATTCGTTGCTACTTTGCAGACTATCAAGGCGAGCCACACCCTGCTGCTGAGATTGCTGAGCTAGATTGGTTCAGCATTGACGATTTACCGCGCTGCTCAACCACGGCGGTGACTATTTTAACTCGCTTAAAGAAAGAAGGTTTGATCAACTAGAGCATGAGGACTACCCAAAAAAAGTTGTGATTTCATTTGTCTAACGGCTTTTTAGGATTTACAATTCACAAAATATTGTTAATACCCATTACTATAACTTATATTTTTAGGTGTTTTCATAGTTTGATTCGTTTTATGGTGGAGTAAAAAATGGTCAGCTCTTTGTATGCTGTACTGGGTGCCTTACTGCTGCTTAGATTATCCTTAAATGTTGTGAAGCTGCGTAATCAATACCGTATAGCTTATGGTGATGGCGGTTTTTATGAGTTACAAACCGCAATCCGCGTTCATGGTAATGCCATCGAATACATTCCCATCTCATTAATTTTATTGCTTTTAATGGAAATGAATGGCGCACAAGTGTGGATGATTCATATTTGTGGCCTGATCTTAATTGCCGGTCGAATACTGCACTCTTATGGTTTGAAAAATCACGATTACTCATATCGCCGTTCAGGCATGGTAGCAACTTACCTTGCAATGGCACTGATGGTTATCGCCAATACTTATTACCTACCTTGGCTGCAAATCGTTTCATTTAATCTTTAGTTTTTACTCTCTGTAACGGCACAAGTTATTAATGTGCCGCTCATTATTTCATTGCTTATGGATTGATTTTCAGTAGACAGCCTTTCTGATACAATCCTTTACTACTTTTGTTTTTGCTTAATACAGAACTTATGTCAAACTCAGATCCAACCTCAAAAGATCGCCTTTTCTCTGCGCCTATCGCTAACCTTGGTGACTGGCAATTCGATGAAAAAGTGGCTGAAGTATTCCCTGATATGATTCAACGCTCCGTGCCAGGGTACTCTAATATTATTACGATGATTGGCATGCTTGCGGGTCGTTTTGTCAAACCCCACAGCCATGTTTACGATTTAGGCTGCTCTTTAGGTGCAGCAACCTTATCAATAAGGCGTAATATTACAGTAGAAAAAAGCAAAATTATTGCTGTTGATAACTCTCCGGCTATGGTTGAACGTTGCCGCCGCCATATTGATGCCTATCGAGCGGATACACCGGTTGACGTTATAGAAGGTGATATTCGTGATGTAAATATCGAAAATGCTTCCATGGTTGTGCTCAATTTTACTTTACAGTTTCTCAACCCAGAAGATCGCCAATTATTACTCAGTAAAATATATCAAGGGCTACAACCCGGCGGTATTTTAGTCCTTTCCGAGAAGTTTAACTTCGAAGACAAAGAAATCGGTGAGTTATTATTCAATATGCACCACGATTTCAAGCGGGCAAATGGCTATAGCGAATTAGAAATCAGCCAAAAACGTAGCATGCTAGAAAATGTGATGCTCACAGATTCTGTTGATGCACATAAAGCGCGTTTAAAAAATGCCGGTTTTACTCACTGTGAAGTTTGGTTCCAGTGCTTTAATTTTGGTTCACTGTTAGCCATCAAAGAGGTCTAGGCATGATTGATTTTGGTCGTTTTTACCAACAAATTGCCGTTGGCCCGCTAAGTCATTGGCTTGTAACGCTTCCAGCACAACTTTCAGAATGGAAAAAACAAGGGTTACACGGTGGTTTTTCTTCATGGGAAAAAATGCTAGATAACCTGCCAATCATGGTTCCTACTGATTTGGATTTACAGCATAGCGTGACAGCGACACGTGAACCCGAGCTCACTGCAGGCGAGACTCGCCGCCTAAATAATATTCTTCAACAATTAATGCCATGGCGCAAAGGCCCATTTTCTCTCTATGGTGTCAATATTGATACGGAATGGCGCTCCGATTGGAAATGGGATCGCGTATTACCCCATATTTCATCACTAAAAGACCGTTATGTCTTAGATGTCGGTTGCGGCAGCGGTTATCATATGTGGCGTATGTTAGGACAAGATGCCAAATTTGTCGTTGGGATTGACCCAACGGAATTATTTCTATGCCAATTTGAAGCAGTAAGAAAGCTATTAGGCGATGATCAACGCGCTCACTTGTTGCCTTTAGGTATTGAACAACTGCCTGAGTTGAAAGCATTTGATACTGTGTTCTCAATGGGTGTACTTTACCACCGCCGTTCACCACTCGACCATTTGTGGCAACTTAAGAATCAATTAGTCAGCGAAGGAGAGTTGGTTTTAGAGAGCCTGGTTATTGAGGGGGATGAGTTTCAGTGTTTAATCCCCGGTGAGCGCTATGCCCAAATGCGTAATGTCTATTTTATACCTTCCGCTAAAATGCTCAAAGTTTGGCTAGAGAAATGTGGTTTTGTCGATGTCCGAATTGTTGACCAAGAAGTAACCTCTTTGGAAGAGCAACGCCGCACACAATGGATGAAAACAGATTCACTGGCTGAATTTTTAGACCCCAATGATAAAACTAAAACTATCGAAGGTTACCCCGCACCACTACGTGCAATTTTAGTTGCCCGTAAGCCATAAAGATAAAATGCCTATGGCAATCAAGTCATAGGCATTTATTGTCATAGTGGTTAAGAAGCGATTACATTGTTATTTGCCATAGATTATAGAAGGCAATTCGGCCAGATAACTCTGCTAAAATAACCGCTAGCGCACATAGGCTTAATAGTACGGATGAATTTCTTCCGCGATATAACAGCGCCGGGTAAACAAATAACATCACCGCTAAGACGACTAACTGGAAGCTCCAAAAACCAGCTTGCTCGGCACTAATCTCTGGCCCTGTCTCGCCTAAAAATGACACATAAGCCGCGCGAGTAGCAAAAATAATAATTGAACCAATCAAAAATACCATCGCCCCTAACCGCTGAGCGCCAAATAGGATAGCTAACGCGCCACCAGCGACTAATAGTGTCATCCACATTTGTAATGTCGTGAAAACAGTAAACCAATTGGCTACTGTGGCAATATTATAAACTTGAGGAATTGACCATACGAATGCCAAACCAAAAATAACCGTGGCAATATTACACAGTTCACTTAGCGCTTTATTTTTAATCAATAAGGTGAATAATAAAGTTGCGGCCCCAAAAGCGACAAAAATACCACTGAGTAAAGCTTCATTACTCATTGGTGAGCGGCCTACGCCTAAAAGCATATTAAAGAAGCATAGAGGCTGCCCAACGTGTAATCCTCCAATGACTAGCGCAATGATCATGATGACAAATGCCGCTATATTGGCATGACGTAATTGGTTTTCGCCCAACATCCCCAGTTTTCGGCTCGCATACGCCAATAAATATAAACCTGCTGCCGACTGCCCCAATACGGTGAAAAAAACGAGTGGAAGTTCGTGCATGTTATACCTCTGCTGGGTTTTGTAATTTCCCGCTTTTGTCACCACAAGGTTTAGCATCTTTATGCGGCTTAATGACAATATTAGGATTAGTAAGAGATGGGTTTGGCATGGGGGCTACCCCACTAATATTGCCATGTCGCTCGCGAAGGATGTTGATATCATCAAAGTCCAATGCGCGTTGTGGGCAAGATTCAACACAAACAGGCTTCATCCCTTTTTCGACGCGTTCATAGCATCCATCGCATTTACTCATCAATTTTTTCTTTTCATCATACTGTGGTGCGCCGTATGGGCAACGTAACTCGCAGTAGCGACATCCAACACAAATTGTTTGGTCGACCACCACTAGTCCGTCTTGCTCACGTTTGTGCATAGCGCCAGTTGGACATCCTGCAACACAGGTTGGGTTAGAACAATGATTACAGGATATTGATAGATAGTAGCTATAAACATTCTGTTGCCATATCCCCTCTTGTTGCTGCCATGTTCCACCACCAAACTCGTATACCCGACGAAATTTAGGCCCTAAATCAAGGTCTTTTTCATCCTTACAACTCACCTGACACGTTTTACACCCAGTGCATTTTGTTGAGTCAAAATAAAAACCATACTGTTTCATTCATCGCTCCTTATGCACGTTTCACGTCAACTAAGTTAGTATGTTGTGGATTCCCTTTAACAAGGGCGGAAGGTTGTTGTGTCGTTAGTGTATTGATACAACCGCCAATATCGACCCCCTCCTCATTGACTTCTCGCCAAGCACCTTGCGGGACTGCAATCACACCGGGTAATACGCGCTCCGTCACTTTTGCTTTAATATGCATACGTCCACGGTCATTGAAAATTTCAGTAATATCACCATCCTGAATACCACGAGCTGATGCATCAATTGGGTTAATCCAATACTGGTGAGGAACGGCTTCGCGTAACATCGCAATATTAAAATATGAAGAATGCGCATGGCCTTTATCGTGATAGCCTGTCATTTGCAGCGGATATTTTTGTTTAGCTTGCTTGTTTTCAACGCCTTCAGCATTTACACAATATTCAGGTACAGCAGGTATTCGCTGGTCAGTTGGGTATTCCCACTCTTTCGCTATCTTAGCGAGCCTTTCTGAATAAATTTCAATTTTACCCGATGGTGTAGGTAATGGCGCGGTTTCAGGTGAGTCTCTGAATGGTTTTAATGCAATATAATCTGCACTGTTTGCCAATTTTCTATCCACGATCCCCATATCATTCGTTTCTTCGAACGTTGGCAAGTGTGGATTTTTTTCTCGCATCAGGTTATAGCAATGTTCTATCCACTGCTCATGAGTACGACCTTCAGTAAATTGGTCTTTAATACCCAGTTTTTCAGCAATATCAGTTAAAACATCATAAGATTGGCGACACTCCCATAATGGGGTAATCGCATTTTGTAGGCGAATAGCGTAGTGATAAGCACCGCTGGCATACGAGTTATTAATTAAATCATTTGATTCAACGCTGGTCACATCGGGTAAAATTAAATCCGCATATTTAGTCGATGGCGTCATATGCGTATCCCACACCAAAATAAATTCGCATAAAGACTCATCTGTTAGAATTTTGTGGGTTTTGTTTAAGTCAGAATGTTGATTACCCGTGACATTACTCGCATAGTGCCATAAAAATTTCACATTCGTTTCAAGACGCTCTTTACCAAGCAGTGTTGAATTTGTCGCCGTCATTTCGGTTCCGCGCGCAATCGCATCTGTCCACATAAAACACGGGATCTTGGTTTTAACTGGATTTGGGATAGCAAAACCTGGCACCGAATACGCCACGTTTCCTCCCCATCCTCCGGCATTCGTTCCTGGACGCCCAATATGCCCCGTGACAATCGGTAACATCATCACAGCCCGTGCTGCTTGTTCACCCGATGCCGTTCTTTGCAATCCCCAGCCTTGAGAAATCCACGCGGCTTTCGCATTACCTAACTCACGAGCCAGTTGAATAATACGAACCGGTGAGACGCCTGTAATTTGGCTAGCCCACTGCGGTGTTTTTTCAATACCATCATCACCGAGCCCTAAAATATAATCCTTATATGAGCCATTTTGGGGTGCAGACTCAGGAAGTGTCTGGCTATCCCAACCCACACAATATTTCGCTAGAAAGTCTTCATCCGTTAATTGTTCTTTAATCAATGTATGGATAATCGCAGCCACAAGTGCACCATCTGTCCCCGGATAAATTGGGATCCATTCAGCGCCTAGCGTTGTCACGCTATCGGTACGGCGCGGGTCAATAATAATGACTTTAGCTTGGCTTTTTTCTAATGCTTTTAGGGTTTCGTAGAATTGGCCGCCACCGGACATCCGTGTTTCCGCAATATTATGACCAAACATCACAACTAAATCGCTATTGGCTATTTCAGACAACAGTGAATCATCCAACTTGCCATAAACATACGGAATAACGCCGTTTATTTGTGCAGTTGAGTAGGTTCCATGTTGATCAAGAAACCCACCGAGTTGGCTTAGTAACCGCTTACAGGCATTACGCCCTTGTAAATTAGCACCAGTAGATCCTGAACCATACTGATAGTAAATCGCTTCATTGCCATATGTATCAATGGTTGAGCGCAATTTTTGCGCCACAATCGTCGTTGCTTCATCCCAACTGATCCGTTTAAATTTTCCTTCTCCCCGTTTACCTGTACGCAATAACGGGTATTTCAAGCGGTCTGGGTTATAGGTTTTCCAGCGAACAGAACGCCCTCTCAAGCAAGGACGTATTTGATGTAAACCAAATTGCATGTCGTCATACATGGTTTCATTCGATATACGAGTAATGACGTCATCTTTTACATGTACTTTGAGTGGGCAGCGACTGCCACAATTGACTAAGCATGCGCTGTATTTGATTTTTTCGCTGACTTCATCGGGTTGGATTGTGATGGTTGGTGTTGCTTGAGCGGAAAAAGGGAGAGAGATGGAGCTGATAATAGACGTTGTCGTAGCGACAGAGGCAGAGGCTTGAATAAACTGTCGCCGGCTCAGCGCTTTTTCCCTGATTTTATTGATCATTACATTGCTACCTTATTAATTATTATAAATTGAATTACTTAGTATTCTTATAGTAATTAGATAGTAGCCTTATAAAAATAAGGGTTAATTGACATGCATCAACACAAGCAATAATTAATCCATTAATGATAAATAAATCATATTTTTAGTCTTCTTATTGACTATTTTAATGACATTAAACTAGTTGATGACTAAAAAACAATAAGGAAAACCAACGAATTGATTTTCCTTAAAGAATAACAAGCTATGTAAAATTTCTATATCAAAGCTGTGTATTGAGTCCGGCAGCAATTAAACAGAAACTTTTTCTGTAATAGAAATAAAGTCCTTCATCGCTTCGACCGTAGGACCATCCACACAATAATGAGTAAATTCATCTGATTCACTATTAGAGGCCATTGTCACGCCCACTTTGCGGTAACTCATGGTTGATGGTACCGTTTTCCCCGCGGAACTGTGCACCTCAGATAAGCCGATTTCCATAAATTTACTTAAATTGGCCAAACGTACGCCCGCACCTGCCATTATTTGTGGGCCATTAATTTGCTGGCTTTTTTCATGTAACTCTTTCAATAGCGGTAAACCTAGCTCCGCGCTTTGTTGCTGCCCAGAGGTTAAAATGCGAGCTACGCCGAGTTCCTTTAATTGTTCTAAAGCTAACAATGGGTTAATACACATATCAAATGCACGGTGGAAGGTAATATTCATCCCCTGTGCTATTTCCATCAACGTGTGCATCCTGTTGATATCAATGCGCCCTTCGCTATCCAATATACCAATAACAGCGCCTGAAAAACCCATTTCCTTAATCATAATTAAATCTTCACGGATCACGTCAAATTCACTGATGTTATAGCAAAAATCACCACCACGAGGACGAATAATAGGATGAACTGGAATATGCAATTTTTCTTTTGCCAGTTTCAGGTAGCCATAACTGGGTGTTAAGCCACCATCAGCGGCGCCAGAGCAAAGCTCGATACGATCTGCACCATACTCTTGAGCCACTTGGGCGCATTCAATTCCAAAACAACAGATTTCCAGTTTTGCCATCACAACCTCCGAAATAGAGCAATAAAACACCTGCTTTATGTGCCCCAAAAATAATGAAAAGATTTAATGTTAAACGTTAACAATTCGGCTAATAATGCCATTTATTAAAAAATGTTATCGGATGGATATCACACCGCCAAAAGTTAATGAGAATTATTGATCAATAACGTTAATTACATCACTTATTTTTCACTTTCAATTATCTTTTTTAGCGGAAATGGATGGTATTTAACGGTTACTTCACCATTTGACACTGCTAATGTTGGATTTGGCAACCTTTCTTGCTGCCCTTTAGGCTGGCTCATCTTCATTCGGTACCCTTGGGGCAAAGGGTCAGGTAGCAACTGGAATGCCGAAGTTTCTAGCTCACTTGGCTCAACATCAATTACCATTTCAATATGTTCCCAGCTTTCTTTCGGGTAAATTTTGTCTTTTGGGAAAGGTAATTCAATCATAAATACATCTTGGCCTACGATGTTTAATGGCTCGCTTAGCTCATATAAACGAATCGGCCGACCATTAATTACATTGTCAGATAAAAGTTGCGCACATTGCAGTAACCCTTGGTGCCAACGTTCTGCAGTTGCAAGATGATGACAACGCACTGAAATGTGGTCTATCGGAAAGGATGACAATGATAGGTTTATCTCCTGCGCCATCTGTTGTAATTTACTAATAAATACAGGTAGGTCATCCCATAAATCTTGTAATTGCGAAATTTTGCTAAACTGTGGCACTTAAAGCCCCCCTTTACAAAAACTTATCTGCTAAACAATGGCGCAGACTGTAGCATGAGAGCCCCAAAATGTGGTATAAAACCTGCCGATTTTTCTCTTCCACCTTTTAGTTATGCGCATGTGATGGCACAATGCGGTAACTATGTTCGTAATTTAAGGTAATTCGGTGAATATTCAGGCGATTCTTTCAGATAAAATTAGTGCTGCGATGTTAGCAGCGGGTGCTCCAGAAGGCAGTGATGCACTTGTGCGTAAGTCCGCTAAAGCTCAGTTTGGTGACTACCAAGCTAATGGAGTGATGGGCGCGGCTAAAAAGATGGGGATGGCTCCGCGACAACTGGCTGAACAGCTTGTTAATCACTTAGATTTGGAAGGGATTGCCAGCAAAGTTGAAATTGCAGGTCCTGGCTTTATTAATATCTTCCTTGAGCCAACTTGGGTTGAAAAGCATGTTGAAGAAGCATTAGCTTCACAGCGCTTAGGTATCGCACCAGTCAAGTCTGAAACGATTGTTATTGACTATTCAGCGCCTAATGTCGCAAAACAGATGCACGTGGGTCACTTGCGTTCAACCATCATTGGTGATGCTGCGGCACGTACCCAGGAATTTATTGGTCATAAAGTCATTCGAGCCAATCACGTCGGTGATTGGGGTACGCAATTTGGTATGTTAATTGCCTATCTTGAAAAAGTACAAAATGAAGATGCCACGGATATGGCACTTGCAGACCTCGAAGAATTTTACCGTGAAGCCAAAAAGCACTACGACGAAGATGAAGAGTTCGCGGTACGCGCACGTGGTTATGTTGTGAAATTGCAATCCGGTGATGAGTATTGCCGCCAAATGTGGCGTAAATTGGTTGATATCACCATGCAACAAAACCAAGAAACCTACCGCCGCTTAAACGTCACCTTAACTGAAGATGACGTGATGGGTGAAAGCTTATATAACAGCATGCTACCGGGTATTGTTGCAGATTTAAAAGCTAAAGGTTTAGCGGTTGAGAGTGAAGGCGCAACGGTTGTTTTCCTTGATGAATTTAAAAATAAAGAAGGCGAACCTATGGGCGTGATCGTCCAGAAAAAAGATGGTGGCTTCTTGTATACAACAACCGATATTGCCTGTGCTAAATACCGTTATGAAACCCTGCATGCTGACCGCTCACTTTACTATATTGACTCACGCCAACATCAACATTTGATGCAAGCATGGACCATCGTCCGTAAAGCAGGTTATATCCCTGAATCAATGGCGCTTGAGCACCATATGTTCGGTATGATGCTAGGTAAAGATGGCAAACCGTTTAAGACTCGTACCGGTGGTACTGTTCGTTTATCAGACTTGCTTGATGAAGCGGTTGAACGCGCTCAAGCATTGATCCGTGAGAAAAACCCGGATATGCCTGAAGATGAATTACTTAACGTCGCAAATGTGGTCGGTATTGGTGCGGTTAAGTACGCTGATTTATCCAAAAACAGAACGACGGATTATATTTTTGATTGGGACAACATGTTAGCTTTCGAAGGAAATACCGCTCCGTATATGCAATATGCGTATACTCGTGTGGTTTCTATTTTCAAGAAAGCCAATTTAACCCATGCAGACTTAACTCTGCCTATTTCATTACAAGACCCTCGTGAAATTGCACTTGCGACACGTTTATTACAGTTTGAAGAAACCATTCTAACTGTCGCTCGTGATGGTACACCTCATGTTATGTGTGCTTATTTATATGAATTAGCAGGTTTGTTCTCTGGTTTCTATGAGCACTGCCCTATCTTGTCAGCTGATGACGAAGCCCAGCGCCAAAGCCGCTTGAAATTGGCTGCATTAACCCAAAGAACGTTAAAAACCGGCTTAGACACACTGGGTATTGAAACCGTTGAAAGAATGTAATTCAAATCTATAGGTTGTCTATTAACGGTTCACTTCGGTGAGCCGTTTTTGTTTGCGTTGTTTCGCTAGCTTTGTTGTTAGTTTTTGCAATTCATCGATATATTCATTCGCGCAATTACGGAGTACTAAGTTCCATTTACAAAGTATTTTTGCTTGTTCATAAAGTTCAGGGTTATGCGACAACCGGTTATTCTGTTGTAGCCAATCAGCAACACTCGCCCAGTCCCATAACGGAGATGCCCCTCTCAAACGTTGTACGGGCGCAGGGAAATGACCTTTACCTCGAGCCCCATCTTTCAGCAAAGCCACTGCTTGACGGGTTAGTCCTGTCAATTCTGCAATATCACTTAGCCCAACCAAAGCGGAATCAATAGATTCCACTTTTATACTCATTGATGTACTTTCAATATCTGTAATCGCAGTTTCAATTGCACGATCAAAAGATTCCGCTTCCCTATCAAATTCTAAATAAACCGATTTACCATAGAAGCACACCAATGCATCGCCACAGCCTGCGGCAAATATGGTATCAACTAAGCCTTCCGTATCAGCAGTCACACCCGATAGTGTTAATGTGAAAGTAAATACCGCCATAATTTCCCCATCTTACATAAATAAGCGGCCTAAGCCGCTTGGATTAACCTAAAAGAGCAATACAGTGGTTCACTTTACGTATTATCTGTTTAGCATGCACTTCCATAACTTTTGGCGTTGACCAGACACTCATCATATGTGTTTTGTGTTCACCCACTGCGTTACCACAACGTAACTTGCAAAAAGTATGTGATGAGTTTCCTGCTGTAACCCAGACCCAGCCATTTTCTATCGCATATTCAATAGCAGCCTGAACATGCTTATTTGGGTGTTTTTTCATCGACCTCCGTGATACATAACATAGCCATTGCGTTGACAATAGTCAACAAACAATATCCAATAAATTGAATATTTCCCTGAAATTAGTTGTTGTCACAACAACCCAGTAAATATACTCCAAAAATAGAGTTGGCTATTGCTTTTATCAATGAAAACAATTAATTGAAATTTCATGAAATGATTTTGAAATTAATAATTCAGTTATAAAGAGAATAAATTTGCGTAGATAATTAGAAATTGAAGGGAAAGAATCTATGCCTGCTGGCACCTTAACTACATAGATTGCAGAGATAAAAAAGCCCAATTTTATGAGATTTCCTCATTAAAATTGGGCTTTTAAGGTCATTGACCTTCTTATTAATTAGGCAATACTACGTTTCATAAAGTCACGAGGGCGGAACCCAAGCACGTATAAAGCAACGAAATAACTTCCCGCTCCAACAATTACGACGCCTATCAAACGTAGCATACGCATCAGCATATTACCTTCTTGCCAAGATGGCATGAAATGTAAGACACCAAATAGCACGGCTCCCATTACAATTAAGGCTATCAATAATTTAAATATAAACCCTTTCCAACCCGCTAAAGGCTGAAAAATATCTTGCTTGCGCAATTGCCAATAGAGAACCCCTGCATTAAAACAAGCTGCTAACCCAATGGATAAGGCTAAGCCTGCATGTTGCAATGGGCCAATAAAGGCTAAGTTCATCAATTGTGTTAATATTAAAGTGACAATCGCAATTTTTACTGGCGTACGAATATCTTGGCGTGAATAAAAGCCCGGTGCCAAAATTTTCACCAAAATCATCCCCGTTAAACCGACACAATAGGCAATTAAAGCATATTGCGTCATTAATGAGTCATGCGCGGTAAAATTACCGTATTGGAATAAAGACACCGTTAATGCTTCAGAGAGTATTGCCAACCCTAACGCACATGGCAAGGCTAATAACAAACAAAGGCGCAACCCCCAGTCCATCAATTGGCGATACTCATTTTGATTACCGCTCGTGAAGCTTTTCGCGAGAGAAGGCAATAAAATCGTTCCGAGAGCCACACCAAGTACTCCAGATGGCAATTCCATTAGCCTATCGGCGTAATACATCCATGACACTGAACCAGATTGCAAAAAAGAGGCAAATATCGTATTGATAATTAAAGAAATTTGAGCGACAGACACCCCAATAATGGCGGGTCCCATCATTTTCATTACACGCCAAACCCCGCTATCACGAAATGACAAGCGTGGTAACACTAACATGCCCACCTTTTTAAGATATGGGAGCTGATAGACTAGCTGTAAGACACCACCAACCAGCACCGCCCATGCCAATGACATAATGGGTGGATTAAAGTATGGGGCTGCGAAAGCGGCAAAAATGATCATACTGACATTGAGCAATGTCGGCGCGAATGCCGGAACCGAAAAACGGTTCCAAGTATTGAGAATTGCCCCAGCGAGGGAGACCAGTGAAATCAGAAAAATATAAGGGAATGTGACCCGTAAAAGGTCAGTAGTCAGCGCAAATTTATCAGCGTCATCGGTAAACCCAGGAGCGGTGACATAAATGATCCAAGGAGCGGCTATCATGCCAAGGATAGTCACAATCGCCAAAGCAAGGGTTAGCATCCCGGCAATATAAGCGACAAATGTACGAGTGGCTTCTTCTCCCTGTTGGTTTTTATATTCCGCCAGTATGGGAACAAACGCTTGTGAAAATGCCCCCTCGGCAAAAATTCGGCGTAAAAGATTCGGTAATTTAAATGCGACAAAAAAGGCGTCTGCAGCCGCTCCTGCACCAAAAACTCGAGCGATAATGGCGTCACGAATAAAGCCAAGCACACGAGACATCATGGTCATGGAGCTTACTGCCGCCAATGATTTTAATAAATTCATGATTGATAGACTAAAAGAATACAATCGCATCAGTTTAACAGTGTGCACTGCAACTGACTACGATTGAAAAGTAAATTAGGAATTTAGGCTTTATTCAGCGCCCAAGTGTTATCGGTCAGTGCCGTTAATACATGGTCACGCCACTCACCGTTGATTTGTAAGTATTGCTTTGCATAACCTTCCCGTTCAAAGCCAAGCTTAGTCAATAAATTACCACTACGCATATTATGAGGCATATAATTTGCCATAATTCGGTGCATTTTTTGGTGTTGCTGCATATAACGGATTGCTTGGGTTAACGCCTCATGCATTAGGCCTTGGCCTTGCCATTTTTGACCCAATGAATAACCTAGATAGCATGCATGAAATGAGCCACGTAATACATTACTAAAGTTCGCTACCCCCATGACTTCATTTTCTTCTTTGTCTAATAGTAAGAAATGGAAAGCGCTTCCTTCTCGATGCATTTCATTCATGACTTGTAACCGATTCTGCCAACCCGCAGGCTGGTAATGTGAGTTATCCCTGATGGGTTCCCACGGAATTAAAAAGTCTTTATTCAGGCTGTAATAATCAGCTAGTCGATAATTATCACGCTCATAAGTCAAACGAATAACCATTCTATCAGTGACAAGGCGCACTTTCGGTACATTTGAACGATAACCAAACATCGTTAACCCTTAATTAATAAAAAGCCAGATATTTTCTCTAGTTCCAAGCCAATAACTTAGAAAGTTAAAGTGTAGCTTACAATGCGCTGACGAAAAATATGTTCTGAAAATTAAAATACATCGTTAAGGCCAGCAAGCACAATCAACACCGTCACAGAGTGAAGTATGACCTCTATCAATTATCAATATTCTAAATAATTCGCGCTGTGACTAGGCGACCAGCGAGGATAGCTTGGGGAGCATACACTCGTATGTGACCCAATTAGCCGAACGCAGTCAACACCGTCACAGAGTGAAGTATGACGAATATTTATTGATAAAAATAAATCATCGATACCTCACGTTACTATGATAAAAAAATATCATCTATTGAACCCTATTATACTGATATTATTGGTAACTGATTTTAAGAAACTTTCCCCCTTTGCTATTTTTCTAATGGTGTCTCTCATGGCGCAAGTGTCACGGGCAAGAAGCCTTGGCAAGTATTTCCTTTTGCTTGACAACATGTTGGTTGTCCTAGGCTTTTTTGTCGTTTTTCCGCTTATTTCTATTCGTTTTGTTGATCAACTGGGCTGGGCCGCCGTGGTGGTTGGTTTTGCCTTAGGGCTTCGTCAGTTTGTTCAACAAGGTTTAGGTATCTTTGGCGGTGCTATCGCTGACCGGTTTGGCGCGAAGCCCATGATTGTCATTGGAATGCTATTACGTGCCAGTGGTTTTGCAGTCATGGCGGTGGCCCATGACCCTTGGGTTTTATGGCTATCTTGCATACTTTCTGCTCTGGGTGGAACCTTGTTTGATCCCCCACGAACCGCATTAGTTATTAAATTAACTCGCCCATATGAACGTGGCCGTTTTTATTCTTTGCTGTTAATGCAGGACAGTGCTGGTGCAGTTATCGGTGCTTTGATTGGTAGTTGGCTACTACAGTATGACTTCCATTATGTCTGCTGGGTTGGCGCTGCTGTGTTTATTATTGCTGCTATCTGCAATGCTTGGTTATTACCTGCTTATCGAATCTCAACAGTCAGAACCCCCATTAAAGAAGGCATGGGACGCGTACTGAAAGATAAACGCTTTGTAACTTATGTGGTCACATTGGCAGGTTATTTTATGTTGTCAGTTCAAGTAATGCTTATGTTTCCTATTGTTGTCAATGAATTAGCTGGCACACCCACTGCCGTCAAATGGATGTATGCGATTGAAGCAGCGATATCTTTAACATTGCTTTATCCCATTGCGCGTTGGAGCGAAAAACATTTTCGCCTTGAACAACGGCTCATGGCCGGGCTATTTTTAATGAGTCTCAGCATGTTTCCGATTGGCATGACAACCTCACTCAATACGCTATTCGCCCTTATTTGCCTATTTTATTTAGGTACGGTAACTGCAGACCCAGCGAGAGAAACATTAAGTGCATCTCTTGCTGACCCTCGAGCACGAGGCAGCTATATGGGTTTTAGTCGCTTAGGCCTTGCTTTAGGTGGAGCAGTCGGTTATACCGGTGGCGGCTGGATGTACGATATTGGTCACCAATGGAACCTGCCTCAACTTCCTTGGTTCTTATTAGGACTCATCGGTTTTATCACTTTATGGGCGCTGCATAAGCAATTTAACCGTAAAAAAATTGAAACAGTCATGTTGAGTGGGCAGTAATGCGCTAAACTAGCGGTATTACTGTAAAAGGAGTCTCTATGAAGAAGTTTTTAATCGCCGCTATGGTAGGCTTTCTCACTCTCTTATCGGGTTGTAATCAATTATCTGAGTTTAGTATTAGTGAGTCACAAATTAATAATTACCTTGCTAATAAAGTAAAATATGACCATAAGGTCGGTATTACGGGTTTTGCTGATGCGGATATTCAGCTCGCTAATTTAAAATCAGAAATTGGCCGCAGTGAACCAGGAAAAGTTGCTTTAACGGGGGATGCAACCGTTAAATTAGACTCGTTGATTGGTAAAGCAGAAGCGCAAATTAACCTGACACTCACTGCTCGCCCTTATTTTGATGCCAAAACAGGTTCAATTTACTTAAAAGAATTGAATATTAGCAGTTACAAAGTGATGCCAGAAAATATGGATACAGCGATGTCAGCGGTTATTCCTTACTTGAATAGTTCCCTTGAAACTTTCTTTGAAACCCAACCTGTTTATGTGTTAAATCCTGATAATGGCGCGGCTGAAGCAACCGCAAAAAAACTCGCTAAAGGGCTTGAAATCAAACCGGGTAAACTGGTCATTCCATTAGTTGATTAATTTTAACCATAAATAATTTCGATTGATAAAAGCATTAAAGGCAACAAGAAAATCTGTTGCCTTTTTTATTCAATCAAAATTATTAATCAATACCGCTAACTAAAACATCAGTAACATCACCACAAAAAAGTGACAACGTCACAATTATTCAGTTTCTGAGTCAAGTTCATCACGCAGAGCAATGACTGCATCACGCGTAATTTGGGCTAAAGTCCGGTAAAAGGTAGTGGTTGCATGCGCTTCAACTTTACCTAAAAAGCTGCCATACCAACTAAGGATATAGCTATCAAATAATTCTTCTTGAGCGGCAGTTTCATCTTCTGCCGCTTGGTCTTCTAACCAAGAAGCCGCGAGTAGCAATGCGCCAAAAGCGTCAGCAGACGCATTCGTCAGGGTCATTCCTCTAACGGTTAAAAATTCGCGAACTTCTGCTTCTGTAATTTCAGAATCGTAATCATTCGCTAACATTGAAACTGAAGGAGATTCCCCTGCAAATAGGGCTTGGTAATCCGCATTAACTGCATTGACGTCGAGGTCTTTTGCCATGCGTGACCACAACTCATCTTGTTCTAATGGCCATGATGCTTTTAATTTATCTTGAGCAATCATATCAATAAGCGGTTTTACGAGGCTATCAGAGGGACTACGTTGAAATAGTGTCCCTAAAATACGGCAGACGATTGAAAATTCGTTCATATATTATCCTATTTTACAGATTCAGTAGTCACACCTCGTGACTGAAGCAGTTACTTTCAGTATATCGAAAAAATAGGAAAGATATTAGGGGGAGATAATTACAAGTGGTCATAAAGACCACTTGCAACAAAGAAGTGACTAATAACCGCGTTGCATATCAACGACACCAACAGGCGCTTGCCCTGCTTCGATGCGTTGGATATTACTGACAATCATATCCATCGCCTCTTTCGGTTTTGTAAAGGCGGCAACATGGGGTGTGATAGCGATGCGGGGATGCGTCCAGAACGGGTGCATTTGCGACAACGGCTCACTCGCAAATACATCAAGTGCAGCACCTGTAACTTGTCCTGATTCAAGGGCTAAAAGCAAATCCTGTTCAATCAGATGGGCGCCACGTGCTAAGTTGATAACATATGCCCCTTGCTCTAACTGGCTAAATAGTTGCTGGTTTAAAATTCCCACCGTTTCTGGAGTACTTGGTAACAGATTAATAATTACACGAGTACCAGAAAGGAAATTAGCTAGTTGGTCATGGCCAAAATAACTTTTTACGTTATCAAGTTGTTTTTCAGAGCGACTCCATGTTCTTACATGAAAACCGAAACTTACTAAGCGCTTTGCAACTGCTTGTCCTAATGCCCCTGCGCCCATCACACCAATGACAAAATCTTCGTGTTGGTAGGCCGGTAACTGTTTCCATTGGCGCTGTGATTGTAATTGGCGATATTCATCCATACGACGAAAGTAACTTAACACTTTTGCACAAGCGTATTCTTCCATTTGAATCGCCATGCCCGTGTCTTCCAGACGCATTACGGGAACCCCTGCAGGCAGGGTCCCAGGTTTATCTTGTTCCTGTTTTAAAATAGCATCCACACCTGCGCCTAAAGCGAAAATTCCCTTTAAATCACTGCGACCAGCGAGACATTCATAAGGAGGTAACCAAACCATGGCGTAATCCGCACTTTGGTTATCCCCTTTTTCCCATTGGCGAATATTCACTTGTGGTAAGCGTGCTTTCATGCCGTCAATCCACTGTTTCGAATCAAAAAATGGATGGTAAAATAAAATATTCATGGCAACTCCTCTTTGGTTTCTAACAGAGTGTGCCGAATGGGATTTCTTTTCAAGTTAATCAAGCCGATACACTGTAAACAATCAGAATTTTGTTAACTAGCTAACGGTTTTTACTTCTGTTACTTGCCGTTTTAAATTAACATTAAAGGTATTATTTACCTTAGCCGATAACATTTGAGATTAGATAATAATCAAATTGTTTTTTATTTAGCTAAACAGCAACAAAAGTCGGAAAAAGGATAAATAGGGAGTTGACGTAAGACGCTATTTTCCCTATAGTAGCGCCCCGTTGCAGAGCAGGTTTTTATTCCCTACTCCACAACAGATTTAGAAAAACGGTGAGGTGTCCGAGAGGCTGAAGGAGCACGCCTGGAAAGTGTGTATACGGCAACGTATCGAGGGTTCGAATCCCTCCCTCACCGCCATTTTTCTTCTAGTTTTTACCTTCTTCTTCTTGATATACCATCCCTTTATTTTGTTTCTCTTTCGGTTCTATACCTATTCCTTGCGCATGGTATTCACGGCTAATATCTTCCCAAAGTTCTGCATTTTC
The DNA here is from genome assembly GCF_028478065.1 of Providencia sp. PROV255. NCBI lineage: Bacteria > Pseudomonadati > Pseudomonadota > Gammaproteobacteria > Enterobacterales > Morganellaceae > Providencia > Providencia sp. PROV255. Next base: position 220,959 of record NZ_JAMPMI010000008.1, read on the forward strand.
TATTCCAGCCACTTTCGGGTCAAACACTGGATCAACACCTAATTTTTCCTGCCGTTCAAAGTCACGAAGTGCCCGTAGCGCCGGTTTTGATAAGAAGACAATGGCGATAAGATTAAGATAACTCATACTACCGAACCCAATATCGCCAAGGCTCCACATTAAACTGACAGACTGAACACTTCCCATAAAAACAATAATCAAAAATACAAACTTTAGTATCAGTTTTAGAATGGGGTAACGTAATTTTCTATCAAGGTAAACAATTGTGGTTTCTGCAATATAGTAATAGGCCATCAATGTTGTGAATGCGAATAAAAATACGGCGATTGAGACGAATCCCGACCCTGCGGAAGTAAAGACTGTTGATACCGCCATTTGTGTCCATGCGGTTCCCGCAGCAACCCCTGGAACGTACTCAACTAAGGCCGTTGCCGAACCGTCTGGAAAAACGTTATACATATTCGTGACAAGGATCATTAGACCTGATGCTGTACACACAACAACAGTATCAATGTAAATTGAAAATGCTTGAATTAACCCTTGTTTTACAGGATGGCTTACCTCGGCTGCCGCAGAGCTAAATGTAGCTTCACCCGCCCCTGCTACGTTGGAAAAAACCGCACGGCGTACACCCCATGAAACAGCCGTACCAACAATACCGCCGAATACGGCATCCATTCCCATCGCGCTGCGGAAAATTAAACTGAACATTCCCGGCACTTGTTCGTAATGGCTACCTAAGATGATCACCATCATGACGATATACGCTAACGCCATAATTGGCACGATTTTATCCGCAGCACTCGCAATACGTTTTACACCGCCAAAGATTAGCCATGCCATCAGCACTGTCACAATGCCGCCTGTCGCAATTGGGGGTAAGTTGAATGAAGTTTGAAAGGAGTCAGCTATGGTATTGGCTTGAATACCCGGAACTAGTACACCATAAGATAGGCAAATAACAGCAGCTACCATAATGGCAAATGGCTTCAATTTTAACCCTTTCTCGATATAGTAAGGCGAACCGCCACGGTATTGACCATCAGAGCGCTGCTTGTATATTTGAGCGAGTGTTGATTCGATAAACGCACTTGCTCCGCCTAATAACCCCATGACAACCATCCAGAAAATCGCCCCAGGACCACCCGCAGCAATGGCCGTCGCTACACCGGCGATATTACCCACCCCAACTCGCCCTGATAATGCTAAACAGAATGCTTGGAAGGAGGAAATTCCTTCTTTTGACGCTTTATTTTCCTTTAACAAACAGACCATTTTAATAAGATAGCGAAACTGCACACCACGAGTTGCTAATGTAAAATAGAGCCCAACACCTAGCGATAATACTACTAATGCATTACCCCAGATGTAACCAACGATTGTATTAACGATGGCTTCCATTTTGTACTCCTTCGTTATTGTAATTGTTTATTTGTATTTGCAGGGTAAAAAAAAAACCTGAGTCCACTAGGGGACTCAGGCCAACGTTTTACTGATGGATAAACCAGATAACCTTCGTTTGAGTATATTGTTCAAATGCCTCTAACCCGTTGTCTTTACCGCCAAAACCTGATTGACGAAAACCACCAAACGGCGTTGTAATATTGCCCTCACTAAAGCCATTGACTGAAACAGTACCCGCATTAATACGCTGTGCAATTTGCATGGCTCGGTGAATATTTTGGCTATAAAATGAAGCCGCTAAGCCATATTGAGTGTCATTAGCTAAAGCAACCGCTTCATCATCAGTTTTAAACGATGTGACGGCTAAAATAGGGCCAAAAACTTCATGCTTAAATAGCGACATTTCAGGCGTGACTTCATCAAAAATTGTCGGTTCGATATACCATCCCGCCCCCAATTCATGATGAATTTTTCCACCCGCAACTAATTTTCCTCCCTCTTTTAACGTGATATCTAAAAAGGATTTTACTTTCTCAAAATGAGCCTGTTCGACCATTGGCCCAATTGAAATATCTGCTTGCCTTGGGTCTCCGACTTTCCATTCTTTAATGGCGACGGCAAGCTTCTCTAATAGTATTTTTTTGATGCTTTCGTGCACAATTAAGCGAGAACCACAGCTACAGTTTTCACTCATATTCCAGAAAGCCGCCGCCATAATATGTGGAATTGCGGCTTCAATATTCGCATCTTCAAACACCACTTGCGGGCTTTTACCGCCACATTCGAGTACAATTTCTTTTAAGTTACTTTCGGCGGAATATTTTAAAAATAAGCGTCCGACATCTGTTGAGCCGGTAAATGACACCATATCAACATCATGATGGCGGCCAAGCGCTTCCCCGACTTTTTCACCTAATCCACAAACTAGACTTAATGCACCTTTAGGAATACCCGCCTCATAGGCCAGTTCCACCATACGATGCGCGCTTAATGAGGTTAGTTCGGCAGGTTTCACAATCACCGAATTGCCGACAGCAAGAGCTGGAGCTACTTTCCACGCAAACATTTGAGCAGGGAAATTCCACGGTAATACCGCCCCCACCACACCAATAGGCTCATGCACTATTAACCCCAACTCTTGATGACTGGTTGGTGCAATTTTGCCAAACAGTTTATCAATCGCTTCGGCATACCAATAAAAGGTGTCAATCGTTGCGGGCAAATCGGTATTTAAGCATTCGGTGATAGGCTTACCTGCATCAATACAGTCTAGCGCCGCAAGTTCTTCACTGTGTTTTTCAATCAGATTAGCCCATTTAAGCATGATAGCTTTACGTTCTTGCGGCGATAACCCGCGCCATTCACCTTGATTAAACGTGTCACGCGCCACCTGTACCGCGGCATTAATATCGCTCTCATCACCATCTGCAATAAAACCAATAATGCTGTTGTCGATTGGGGTCCGGTTTTCTAGTCTATTTTGCTGTTCTGGGTGCCCTGCAATTAAATTGCCCGCCCACAGTTTTCCTTGTTTTGCGCGTTCAAATACCTGCTGCTGGGTAAGAGTCATATTCCCCCCTAGCGCTTAATTAATTTAATAAAATCATCGCGTTCTTGAGACGCTAGATTTGACAAAGGCAAACGAACCGGGCCGACATGGAATGTGCCATTCAAGCAACCCGCTTTGGCTTTTTGGTTATAATCACCTGATTCCATTGAGTAAATCGCAGGGTAAATTTCATTCATAATCTGCTTGGCTTGTTGCCAGTCACCCGCTTGCGCGGCATTAAAAATAGCAACTTGCTCTGCTGGGTATACATTACCAGCTCCCGCAATCCAACTTTTGGACCCCCAAAAGAAGAAATCCACTGGTTGGTCATCACAACCACAAATGACCTCAAAATTTTTGAATGGTGTTTGTAATAAGTGCAGTGCTCGGCTAAAGTTTCCACTGCTTTCTTTGATAGCGACAATATTGTCAATTTCGGCTAGCTTAATAACCGTTTCAATGTCAATTTCAACGCCAATCCGAGCTGGAAAATTGTACATAATTATGGGTAATGATGTTGATTTTGCGACTTTTTCATAGTGGGCGAATACACCTTGCTGGTCCGGCAAACTATATGGCGGTGGAGACAGCATTAACCCTTCATAACCGAGTTCTTGAGCTTGTTTCGCACGTGCAATAGCCCCCTCAGTTGATAAATCATTAATACCCGCAATTAATGTCACTCGCCCTTTGGCAATTTTGCAAACGGTTGACAGCACGGTCTTACGTTCATCTTCGTTTAATGCGTAATACTCCCCAGTTGTCCCACAAACCACTAAACCCGTCACACCCCGCTCAATAAGTTTTTCAGTTAATTCAGCAAGCGCACTGACATTTAATGTTAAATCATCATGAAATGGGGTCACTAATGGAACAAGAATGCCATGGAAATTCATTTTGAATTCTCCTCAAAATTAAAGAAATCGTTCAATGGAAAAAGGGGCACAGTCGATACTTGTCGGCTGATGATGGATAAAACTATTCACAATATCTGCGGTGATCGCCGCTTGGGTTAGCCCCAAGTGTTGGTGACCGAATGCAAAAATATAGGGGCCTTTATGGTCTAAAATTGGTAATGAATCAGACGTAGATGGGCGAAACCCCATCCATGATGTAGATTGTTGGCTATTTAATGTTTCCTTTAGCATAGGTTGTGCTAACGGGAGAAAATGTTGAGCTCGCTGCATATTCGCAGGACGTTTTAACCCTGCGTATTCTACGGTTCCTGCGAGGCGTAGCCCTTGAGACATTGGCGTCATTATAAAACGCCTATCCATACTTGATACTGGTATCGATAATCGACCTAATTCATGGGGCAACATCAAATGATAACCACGCTCAGTTTCAAGTGGCACTTTGATACGACTCACCATTTTGACTAGCGATTTAGAGAATGCGCCCCCTGCAATCACTATTTTTTGTCCTGTAAACTGCCCTTGAGTGGTTGTCAATATCGCTTGTTGATTCGACGTTGATGTGATTTCTGTTACTTCACAGTGGGTTAATACCTGCCCACCCGCAGCGATAAAAGCTTCTGTCAGTTTTTGGTGTAATGCACATAAATTCACAACATGGCCTGTATCGGGATAAAAAATGCCACCGATTTGGCTTTCAGATAAAGCAGGTTCGCGCGTTAATAGCGTATCTTGATCAATCAATTGATTAGCCACACCAATACTTTGCAGGTACTCACTGTGCTGGCTTAGCTTATCGAGCGTCTCTTTTTTTTCTGCCACCAATAGTGAACCCTTCATTTTGACAAGGTCATTTAATTGCCATTTCTGAATAAATGCTTGCCATGAATCGAAAGCGGCACTATTTAGTGTCATCAATGTGTGATGAATATGGGTAAAAGGCTTATGGCGCATGTTACCCAATAATTTTATTAACCAAGGTGTTAGCGGTAATAAATAGCGCCAATCCAGACGCAAAGGGCCTAGTGGATCAAATAACATTTTCGGAATTGATTTTAAAACGCTCGGATCCGCAATCGGAAAAACTTGTTCTGTCGCTATATGCCCTGCGTTACCAAATGAAGCACCTTGACCAATTTCATGTTTATCAAGCAACAGCACTTGTGACCCATTAGCTTGCACTGTCAGTGCAATACTCAGACCAATAATGCCGCCACCCACTACAATCACTGGATATTTGCGTTCCATTTCATTCCCCTATGCCACTGAAATTCCAAAACGAAATGGATCTTGTTCATCTATCAATAAGGTATTTTTCCCACTGATATAGGCATGCCCGCGAATAGTCGGAATAATGCCGTTTTCATCAGCCTGTTGAAAACTGGCCTGAAATTGGCTGCCAATCACACTGGCTTGATGCCATATTTCACCAGCCGCCAGCATTTTATCCGCGGCTAAACAGGCAAGTTTGGCACTTGTTCCTGTTCCACAAGGGGAGCGGTCATAAGCGCCGCCTGGGCATAAAACAAAACTTTGGCTATTGGCTTCGGGGTGTGTACCGAATAATTCGATATGGTCAATTTCTTGGCCATCTTTACCATAAATACCTTGATCGGATAAGGCTTGTTTAATCTTTAAACTGACTTCTGTCAGTAATTTAATGTTTTCGTAATCAATAGCGACTGGTGACTTATCAACAAGAAAGAACCAATTTCCGCCCCAAGCAATATCCCCGGCAATGGTACCGAGTTCTGGAACATTAACTTGTACCGCTTTGCGATAACGATATGAATAAACATTCTGAATACTCACACTGCCATCTTGATGTAAATGAGCCGTGACATCCCCTACCGGGGTTTCGATAAGATGTTTACCGAAAGTGATATGACCGAGAAAATGCAATGAAGCCACTAAACCGATAGTGCCATGGCCACACATTCCCAAGTAACCTTGATTGTTAAAAAAAATCACACCGGCTGCTGCTGCTGGGTTTTGTGGTTTACACAATAGTGCCCCCACTAAAATATCATTACCTCGTGGCTCTAAAATGGTGGTTTTACGCCATACATCATGTTGATGGCGTAATATCTCCAGTCTTGATGCGATGCTTTGCTGCCCTAAATCAGGGAATCCGTCGATAACGAGCCGAGTTGGCTCACCTGCAGTATGGGAGTCGATAACTTCAATTTTAGTATATTGATATTGCATTGGTTAGCATCCTATCTATTATCATTGTTAATAGAATGCTTGATTTTTGTTAACAACTCTTGATATCTTTCTAACAAACTTATGCGCTTTTCTGCACAATCTAAAAATATTTAACAGAACTAGTAAAATTAATTTAATATTTCGGAGCGCAGCATGATCAATCTAAATAAATTGTTATTGATTAGTCAGGAAAATATGCTGTTTCCTGTTGATAATATTGATGTTCTATTAAATCATTTAGGCTTAGTGATGCCCCTCATTAATACCTTGCCGAATGTGACTTTCTTTGTGAAAGACCATAATGCAAAGTATGTGTTGGCCAATGATAATTTAGCCACCCGTTGTAAAATCGATAGCGTTAATCATCTGGTTGGTAAATGTGCTGAGGATATTTTTCATTCGGAACTAGGCCAAAGCTATAGTTCTCAAGATTATTTAGTGATGGAGAAGAAAATTAGCGTCATTAATAAACTTGAACTTCACCTGTATAAAGCGGGTTTGTTGGGATGGTGTTTAACAACTAAGGTTCCTATTTTTAATACACGTAACCAAGTTATTGGAGTTGCAGGTATTTCAGTGGATTTACAAGATGTTAAATCGGTCAGCCCTAAGCTAAACAACCAACTTAGCCGTATTGAACGCTATATTAGTGAGCATTTCGATACCGCAATAAAAATGACAACTCTTGCTGACATATCTGGCCTCTCGCTTTCTCAATTAAACCGCCAGTTTAAAGCTATTTTTTTGATAACCCCTCAACAATATATTCAAAAAATGCGCCTTGAACATGCGATTGAACTGCTCGAAGATGATTTTTCAATTACTGAAATTTCCAGTAAGTGTGCTTATGCTGATCACAGCGCTTTCTGCCGAAAATTCAAAGAAATGACCACCATGACACCTAGCCAATTTAAACGAATGCGTTCAAAAATCGATAAACAAAGGATATTGGCCTGACTGAGTATCATATTGGTTAACCCGTTTTTCCTTAATACCGATAAATTCATTCTCTTTAGATTTTATGAAGTGCTTTTTGGCCGTTTATTCAAATAATTACCGCAGTACCTTCGATATAATTACTAAATAACTTCCCTTGGTTATTTCCTAACTTAAGATAGCTCTTATTGCAGACATCCATCAATCGGGTATTGATATATCCCAATGCTGCATCTAAGTGCGGTGACGAGAAAGGAATACTCAATGACCATTTACGATCTGAAACCTAAATTTCAAGATCTTCTTCGTCCAATTGTTCGTAAGCTATTTAGTGCGGGTGTGACGGCTAATCAAGTCACTTTGGCAGCTTTACTTTTGTCTGTGATCTGCGGAATGCTATTACTGTTCATTCCAAACCCACACCTGTTTATTTTATTACCTTTCGTACTGTTTATTCGTATGGCACTCAATGCGATTGATGGCATGTTAGCAAGGGAGCACAACCAAAAAAGCCACCTTGGTGCAATCCTGAATGAGCTTGGTGATGTTATTTCAGATATCGCACTATACCTACCATTTGCGGTTATTTTCCCTCAAGTATTTTGGCTTATTTTATTCATTCTATTTCTTACGCTACTTACTGAATTTATTGGTGTTATCACTCAAGCAATTGGTGCGTCTCGTCGCTATGACGGCCCTATTGGTAAAAGTGATCGAGCCTTTATTTTCGGTGCGTTAGGGCTGCTTGTCAGTATTTTCCCGCAAATCATATTTTCTAGTTGGATAAGTTATCTGTTTATCCTTTTAACTTTGTTGCTGTTTTATACTTGCTATAACCGTATTCGTCGTGCACTTTGTGAATTATCTACATCGGCGAATAATAATTAAGGAAGAATTATGAACGCTCAGACAGATTATCTGACGCAACGTCCCGTTATTGAGTCCCAATTTACCACCAGTGACCATACTTCTCTTTTTTATCGACATTGGCCAACAGAGACTTCGACCAACAAAGCGATTATTTTATTTCATCGTGGCCATGAACATTCTGGCCGTGTCGCCCATTTAGTCGATGAACTCAATTTACCTGACTATGCGATGTTTGCATGGGATGCCCGTGGTCATGGTAAAAATGATGGCCCGCGAGGTTATAGCCCTTCACTAAGCACATCTGTCAATGATGTCGATGAATTCGTACGTCACATTTCCTCCCAATATAATATTCCCTTAGAAAATATCATTGTTATCGGACAAAGTGTTGGTGCCGTCCTTGTCTCCGCTTGGGTTCATGATTACGCCCCCAAAATTCGTGGGATGGTACTCGCCTCTCCTGCATTTAAGGTTAAATTGTATGTCCCATTTGCCCGGACAGGGCTTGCTTTAATGCAAAAGGCTCGCGGTTTGTTCTATGTGAATTCCTATGTCAAAGCTAAATTTCTGACTCATGATGAACAACGAATTGATTCGTTTAATCGCGATCCATTGATCACTCGCCCTATTGCCGTCAATATTTTACTTGAATTATATAAAACAGCTGAACGTGTAGTGGCTGATGCAGGTGCAATTACCTTACCAACTCAATTATTTATTTCAGGTAGTGACCACGTTGTCCACCATCGACCTCAACATCAGTTTTTTGAAAGATTAAATACCCCAATAAAAGAAAAACATATATTACCCGGTTTTTACCACGACACATTAGGTGAAAAAGAACGCCATATCCCAATTGAAAAAATTCGTGATTTTATTGGGAAATTATTCGCCTTACCGCGCTACCAACATAATTATCAATATGAAGATATCTGGAGTGTCAGTGCTGAAAAATATCGTTCGCTCATGACTCCTTTGCCTAAATGGTGCCCTAAAAATCTTGCTTATAAAATTATGAGCAAATCAATGAGTACACTAGGTAAAGCTTCTGAAGGTATTTGCATTGGTTATGACAAAGGGTTTGATTCAGGTTCAACTCTCGATTACGTATACCGCGACAAAGCCCAAGGTAAAGGCTTATTTGGCCGTGTGATTGATAGGCAGTATCTCAACAGCATAGGCTGGCAAGGAATACGCCAACGCAAAGTGAATATTGAAAATATTATTCGGCAAGCGATACGTGACCTCACGGAGACAGGTATCCCGGTTCGAATTATGGATATTGCCGCAGGCCAAGGTCGTTATATCTTTGATGCAATTAATGATTATAGCAAAGTTGAGTCTGTCCTATTAAGAGACTATAGCCCTATCAATGTTGAGCAAGGACAATTACATATTAAGGAACGTTACCTTGAAGATAAAATTCAATTTACTGAAGGTAATGCTTTTGACGCCGATGATTTAGCCGCGGTTTCACCCTCTCCAACAATTGGCATTGTCAGTGGTTTGTATGAACTGTTCCCCAGTAATGAAATGATAAACGCTTCATTAAATGGACTTTCTCGAGCTATCCCTCCTGGCGGGCTATTAATTTATACTTGCCAGCCATGGCACCCTCAAGTTGAAATGATTGCTCGGGTACTACCAAGCCACCAAGGTGGCCAAGCATGGGTTATGCGTTGTCGTAGCCAAGGCGAAATGGATACTTTAGTTGAAGAAGCGGGCTTTGAAAAACTAAACCAATTAATTGATAACTGGGGAATATTCAGCGTATCCATAGCTAGACGACGTTAGTCTATTTATCTCGCATTGTGATTGATGCCACATTGTTGGCATCAATCACTAACTTCAACTTTAGGTGATAGCCATTGTTTATTGCCCGCAAAGCACCTATGCTGCTTAGCGTTATTTGTTTCCCTAATCATTTACTGATATCACCGCCAGTTCGTTGCCATTTAAAGGAATAGGATAAAGGATGATAACCGCAACTCGCAAACCTCAACAGGCTGTATCTCGACGCCAAATAATACGCTCTGGTTTGCTATGGCTAGTTTTTCTAGCACCTTTTTTCTTCCTAACTTATGGCCAAGTCAATACGTATACCGCAACGTTAGGCCAGGTTCCTTCTATCGTTTTTTCTTGGGAAACCCATATTCCATTTCTCCCTTGGTCTATCATTCCCTATTGGAGCATTGACCTTTTTTATGGGTTATCTTTATTTATTTGCACAACCCGTAAAGAACAATCGATCCATGGCTTACGGCTCATCACGGCTTCGATTGTCGCTTGTATTGGTTTTTTACTATTTCCACTTAAGTTTAGTTTCCCTCGACCAAGCACTGATGGCCTATTTGGCTGGATGTTTGACAGCCTAGAATTATTTGATCTTCCCTTTAACCAAGCCCCTTCATTACATATTATTTTATTGTGGATCTTATGGTTACGTTTTCGAGCGCATACACCAACAAAATGGCGCTGGTTGCTTCATAGTTGGTCGATACTCATTCTCCTGTCCGTATTGACGACTTGGCAGCACCACTTTATTGATGTCGTCACCGGCTTTGCCGTTGGCATATTAATTAGTTATTTACTTCCTATACAAACTCACTGGCAATGGCATTACACTGGCTCACCTCGCAGTTTTAAAATGAGCAAAAACTATGGCATAGGCTCTCTTGCTTGCTTTATTCTTGCGTTTATCTTCCAAGGATTCGCTTGGTTACTATTATGGCCCGCTGTCGCCCTCTTTTTTATTACCCTTGGCTATTTAGGCGCTGGTGCTAGCGTTTTCCAAAAAACACCTGAAGGGAATATTTCCCCTTCTGCCGCTATTTTGTTACTACCATACCGGCTGATTGCTTGGGGAACCTATCATTACTTCGCTAAACACTGCGCACAACCCAGTATTGTTAATAAACACATTGTTTTGGGAGGGCGCCCACTTTACGCTTTGCAAACTCAAGCTGTGTTAGATATGACTTGCGAATGGCCTCGCAATTCTTACAGCAAAGAGCTGAAATATTGTAGCCAACCGCAAATTGATTTGTTACCACTAAGCGCGGAAGATATCGAAAAGTCAGTCCATACTATGGATACACTGGTAAAACATGGGGCGATATACATTCATTGCAAATTAGGTTATTCACGAAGTGCAACTGTTGCTGTTGCATGGTTGGTACATCATGGCGATGCAAAAAACATAGAAGAAGCCGTAGCATTAGTTGAACATGCTCGCCCACAAGTAATTTTAAATGCAGCAACGATACAACAACTGAATAATTGGTATGCCGATTACCATATAAGTCGAGTGAATAATGAATACATTGATGAATAAACAACAAGGTGACGTTATCACTATTTTAACGCATAGTTGGCGTTATTTTGCTACTGGGTCTGTATTGGCATTATTTTGTCAATTTGCTTTGTATTTCTATTCTAATTACCCTAAATATATTTTATTCACCAATATAATTATATTTATAGTTTGCCAGTATTATATATATCGCCTGTGGCTAGATAACCATTTTTTTAAAATTATCTACACACATAATGAAACAGAACATTTTGATAATGCATTAAATTTTTTATTTCCGAACAAAATCAAACACCGCACGATGCAGCAAAGGTGGTTTGGGACTAAACGTCTTTTCACCCATGCACTTGGGTTAGTACTACTGCAATGGATAGGGTTATTAGTCGCAATAATAACTAGTTAATTAATTAAGCATTAACCAGTACTATTATTTATATTTACAGTTCAAAAAATAAGATTGCTATTGCATATATGTATACCTAAAACTAAAAAGTAGCCATATAAAATGTATTCTAACTGTTTTTCTTTATAATATAACGGTTTTTTACTTTTGTTACTGAAAACGTTATGATAATTGCAGATTCATTGATACATAACAGATTTTTTTCAAGTTACTAAGCGTATCCTTATAGGTACATATTTCGTTTATTTTTCACCCTGTTATTTGGTAGGGTATAATGAGTACAAAAAAAATTAATAGGTTGCGCCCTTTTAGTGCGCTAATAGATTCTTGTTGGAAAGAAAAATATACGGCTACTCGCTTTATTAAGGATTTAATCGCGGGTATTACCGTGGGTATTATCGCTATTCCGCTCGCAATGGCTTTAGCTATTGCAAGTGGCGTTCCCCCCCAATATGGGCTATATACCGCGGCTATTGCAGGTATCGTCATTGCGATAACAGGTGGGTCTCGTTATAGCGTTTCTGGCCCCACCGCAGCTTTTGTGGTGATCCTCTACCCTGTTTCACAGCAATTTGGGTTGAGTGGGTTATTAGTCGCTACCCTAATGTCCGGTGTCATACTCCTTGCCATGGGGTTTGCCCGCTTTGGTAAGTTTATTGAATATATCCCTGTTTCAGTCACATTAGGCTTTACTTCGGGGATAGCTATTACCATTGCCACAATGCAAATTAAAGATTTTTTTGGCTTGCAAATGGTGCATGTCCCAGAAAACTATGTTGATAAGCTAATTGCTATTGGTAATACATTCCCCACGTTTCAATACAGCGACACACTAATTGGGCTTTCAACTCTTTTGGTGCTTATCTTCTGGCCTAAATTAAAATTAAGATTTCCCGGCCATTTACCAGCCCTTATTGTCGGGACTTTCGTCATGTGGGTGCTTTCATTATTTGGCATGGAAGTCGCGACTATTGGATCTGAATTTAGCTATTTATTGCCTGATGGCACTGAAGGTAATGGTATTCCCCCTATCCTACCGCAGTTTATTTTGCCATGGGAACTCCCTGGAAGTGCGCCAATTAATTGGGCGATGATCACCGCATTAATGCCCGCTGCATTTTCTATGGCAGTGCTTGGTGCGATTGAATCACTACTATGTGCCGTAGTATTGGACAACATGACAGGAACCAAACACCATTCCAATAGTGAACTTATTGGCCAAGGTGTGGGGAACATTGCGGCGCCTTTTTTTGGTGGGATCACAGCAACCGCTGCAATAGCCCGCTCTGCAGCTAACGTTCGCGCAGGTGCAACATCCCCCATTTCTGCGATTATTCACTCAATATTGGTGATACTTACATTATTAGTTCTTGCTCCAATGCTCTCTTATTTGCCATTAGCCGCCATGTCTGCATTATTATTGATTGTAGCTTGGAACATGAGTGCGGCGGGTAAAGTCGTTTACCTGATTAAACGCGCGCCAAAAGATGACATTATTGTATTAGTGCTATGTATGTCTCTAACTGTTCTATTTGATATGGTTATTGCTATTACTGTCGGGATTGTTCTCGCGTCATTATTGTTTATGCGACGTATTGCCAATATGACCCGTTCAACACAATTAGCAGAAACAGATGAAGAGCGAAGCCGTTTAGTCGTAAGAATAAACGGCCCATTATTTTTCGCTGCTGCCGAGCGTATTTTTGATGAATTACGTGTCAAAAGCGCAGGTTATGAAACCATCATTATGCAATGGGACGCTGTACCGGTCTTAGATGCGGGTGGCTTAGAAGCTTTCGAAAAATTCATCGATGCCGTACGCAAAGATACCCATGTCTTAGTTTGTGACATTCCGTTCCAGCCATTAAAAACTTTGGCAAGAGCGAAAGTGACACCGATTGAAGGCGTGTTAAGTTTTTATAATTCAATAGATCATGCACTTGAAGCTGTTAAGGCTATCGAACAGGCGAGTTCTATCGACACAGAAAAGGCAACAACAGCGTCTTAATTTAAGTCCCTTAACTAAACCGCCATGTTATTTTACATGGCGGTTTAACTGTTACTCATTGAAGCAAAACATTTCATTCCCTGCTTCTTTCCCTTTTTCGCAAGCTATTACCCTTAATTTTTTTGCTTTTGCTGGGTCGATAGCCACCGTTCCTGTGTTATCTTCAGAAAATCTAAATGCTGCCATCCATTCTGCATACCCTGGATAAGTCATCTCATTAGCCTTATCAAACCATTGTTGTGCTTGCTTTTCATCTTTTGCGACACCTTGGCCATCTAGGTAGATAACGCCAAGCAAAATTGGAGCAATAAAATAGTCTGGGTTATTTAGCGCGTTAACTTCATTGAGAAGTTCTATAGACTGTTGATAGTCCGTTTTACCTGCAATTGGGTTTATCAATGACTCTGCTAAACTGATTTTTCCACGTGTACTACCCATTTCAACCGCTTTAATCGCGTATTTACGTGCATCAACTAATTCCTGTGAAAAGTAACTATCACTTAATAGATTAATATCCGCTAATAACGCATAAGCATCTGCATTACCATTTTTTGCGGCTTCGTTTGCCCATAAACGCGCACTATTAAGATTTTGTAGAACACCTAAACCGGAAAAATACATTTGAGCCAGCTGATACTGAGCAAGGGTATCTTTCTTCGTTGCTTTTTGATGAGTTTGTACAAATTTTTGTTTATCTTCAGGGGTAATATCAAGTTGAGCGGTAGCTTGAAAAGAAAACGTAATGAGGGATGAAACGATAATAGCTTTATAAAAGTTTGATTTCATAATTATTCTCATTAAAGAAGTCAAAGCGCAGAGCCTTGGCCACCCCATTTTAAGAAGTATTGATATAAGTTATTCATTCCTACCCAATGGTTTTCACACCAGCTCGGGGCGAGTAACGTAGGTTTTCTTGCACTGGCACTAATACGGTGGTAGACAATGTCAGTTGGTGTATGACGCACCATTTCACCGGCAATTTGGGTATATTCATCAAGAGAAAGTGTTGCCAAGCGCCCTGCTCGCCAACTTTTTGCCATTACACTACCTTCAACAATATGTAACGGGTGAAGTTTGATGCCATCCGTTCCACACTCAAGTACTTTATCCAATGTTTGCATATTCATTTGGGCATTTTCACCGGGTAGCCCACAAATCAAATGCGTACAAACTTTTAATCCAAGACTACGCGCTTTTTGCGTTGTTTGTTGGTATGCATCAAAACCATGGCCGCGATTAATACGATGTAGCGTTTTATCATGAGCACTTTGTAAACCTAGCTCAAGCCATATTTCATAACCTTGTTGCTGATAACAACTCAATAAAGATAATACCGCGTCAGGAACACAATCAGGGCGCGTTCCAACACATAAACCAATAATATCAGCCTGTTGTAAAGCATCTTCATAGAGCTGTTTTAGCAGACTCACTTCTGCGTAAGTACTGGTATAGGCTTGGAAATAAGCTAAATAACGTTTTGCGCGGGAAATTCGGGTAATCTGTTGGTGAATTTGTTCACTGATGGTTTTAGAAGATTGGCTTTCATCGGCAAAAGAGGCCACATTACAAAAGGTGCAGCCGCCTCGCCCAAGGGTGCCATCACGGTTTGGGCAATTAAAACCACCATGTAAGGTAATTTTATAAATTTTTTCACCATATCGGCGCTGTAAATCAGCGCCGAACATAGAAACGACTTCGGTGAGCTGCATAAACCGTCTAACTTAGCGACTTGTATCTAACTCAGGGAAGCTTTTTACTACCTCGTCGATTGCTTTCATTTGCTTTAAGAATGGTTCTAGCTTATCTAATGGTAATGCTGATGGGCCATCGCAACGCGCGTTGTCTGGGTCTGGATGGGCTTCAAGAAATAACCCTGCGATCCCAACCGCCATTCCCGCTCTTGCCAGCTCAGCAACTTGACCACGACGGCCACCAGATGCGGCACCAAATGGGTCGCGGCATTGCAATGCGTGGGTTACGTCGAAAATGACAGGACAGCCTTTTGATGCTTGAACCATGACATTAAAGCCAAGCATATCAACAACTAGGTTGTCATAACCAAAGTTTGCGCCACGGTCGCAAAGAATAATTTTATCGTTACCACCTTCGATAAATTTCTCAACGATATTTCCCATTTGTCCTGGGCTGATAAACTGAGGTTTTTTGATATTAATTACCGCATCTGTTTTAGCCATTGCTGCAACTAAGTCCGTTTGACGGGCTAAGAACGCTGGTAATTGAATGACATCAACGACTTCGGCAACAGGGGCTGCTTGTGCTGGCTCATGAACATCCGTAATGATTTTTACGCCAAATGTTTGTTTCAACTCTTGGAATATTTTCATTCCTTCTTCAAGACCTGGACCACGGTAAGAGTGAATTGATGAGCGGTTAGCTTTATCAAATGACGCTTTAAATACGTAAGGAATCCCCAACTTTTGTGTCACTGTGACATAATGCTCACACACTTTCATCGCCATATCGCGAGATTCTAATACATTCATCCCACCAAATAACACAAACGGCAAGTCGTTCGCGACATTGATATCACCAATATTGACTACTTTCTGTTGCATACTCTTACCTTTAATATTGAAACAGGAAAATCGGCCTGTATGTTAATTAATGTAATACGACTGGATGGTTATCCAGCGAATAAATTTGTATTTTAATCATTTCAGAGACAGGGTCTTCTGGGCAATGTTCAATAAAATAATTGAGATCGCTCAATGCCACATGATTACAATCTAAGTGTGCAAGAATTAACCCTCTGTCACGAATTTCGTAAGGGTCTTCAGGATCAAGAGTCAAAAGCGTTTCACAAACCCGTAACGCTAACTCCATCTTTTTTTCTTCCATTAATGCAGCTTTGAGTGTGTCAAAAATTTTACGAATAACAATGCTGTTTTCTGCTGTCTCAAGTTGGTCGTAGTAAAATTCAGAAAAAGGATCAACGGTTCCTTTGAGCCACAAATTTAACGTGTGTAATGATAAAGACTCGCCATTTACAGGGTTAATAACCCATTGGCTGCCATCATTTCTTTCACTAATAAATAATAATTGAGTAGGGAAAATAGCGGGATAAATCGCAATATCAAGGCGTTCGGCAATATATAAAAAAATAGCACCGAGTGTCACTGGCGTACCTTGCTTAGATGACAATACTTTGTCTAGCCACAGCATATCCGATAACAAATAGATCCCTTCAGCTGGGCCAAATGACCACTCTTGGTAAAAAAGTGAGGCCAATTGCTGAATTTTTGTTTCGTTATCAGCGGTTAAATCGATACGAGACTTGGCTGATGAGACTAAGCTATCTAACTGAGCTTGCACTTTCATCAGCGGGAAATCATGACGGATACATTGTGAAACAGTCATGATCCCTTCACTTAAAGGGAGTTGATTAAATTCTATATTCGCTATGGTTTTCATTACATTCCCACTGCTATGCCACTTAACCATTCCATTGACCGAGTGAAATTCGCTCTCTTCCACCATAATCAAGACAGGTCTCAATTTTGGTGTACCCATGTACTTCAAATAAATCACGCACTGCAAGACCTTGTGTCCAGCCATGCTCAAGAAGCAACCACCCTTGATTTTTAAGATATTTTTTAGATTCTTGAATGATATGCATTAAATCAGCTAAGCCTTCATTCTTAGCCACTAGAGCGGTTAATGGCTCAAATCGCACATCACCTTCGCTGAGATGCGTATCATTTTCATCAATATAGGGTGGATTACTGATAATCATATCAAATTGTTGAATTGATAGTGAAGCAAACCAATTACTTTGTATAAAATTGACATTTGAAATATTCAAGCGCTGCTGATTTCGTTGTGCTAAAACAACTGCATCAGGGTTAAAATCAACACCGATAACCTGGCTTTGCGGCATTTCAGATGCCAAGGCTAGTGCAATTGCCCCAGTCCCAGTACCTAAATCTAAAATTTGATTTTTTTGCTCTGTTAACCTGGATAAGGCTTGTTCAACAATGCATTCGGTATCTGGCCGAGGTATTAATGTCGCAGGAGAGACGTAAAGAGGAAGGGACCAGAACTCACGTTCACCGATAATATAGGCAATAGGCTCACCTTTCTCACGGCGTTGCAAAAGACATTCAGCTTGTTGGCATTCTTCAGCGTTGAGTTCTGTCTCACCAAATGCAAAAAGATAGGTACGGCTGCGACCTGTGACATGCTCCAGTAAAATTTCAGCATCTCGCTTCGCGCTGTCACTTGCAGACAGCCGATTGACTGCCTGCTTGACCCATTCGATATACTGCATTATTCCTGCTCAGACAACGCAGAAAGTTGGTCTGCCTGGTATTCATTGATGATAGGTTGGATAAGTGAATCCAATTTTCCTTCCATCACTTCATCCAAACGGTATAACGTTAAGTTAATACGGTGGTCAGTCACTCGGCCTTGCGGAAAATTATAGGTACGAATACGGTCAGAACGGTCACCAGAACCTAGCAGATTACGACGTTCAGATGCTTCTGCAGCTTGGCGTTTATCCATTTCGGCTTGGCGAATACGCGCACCTAATACAGACATCGCTTTCGCTTTGTTTTTATGCTGTGAACGTTCATCTTGGCACTCAACAACAATGCCTGTCGGAATATGGGTAATACGTATTGCGGAATCGGTGGTGTTAACGTGCTGCCCACCCGCACCCGATGAGCGGAAAGTATCAATACGTAAATCCGCAGGGCTGATTTCAGGTAATTCAGCTTCTGGCAGCTCAGGTAAAATCGCTACAGTACAAGCGGATGTATGAATACGGCCTTGAGATTCCGTTTCGGGAACACGTTGAACACGATGACCACCTGACTCAAATTTTAAGCGACCATAAACGCTATCACCGGAAATTTTCGCGATGACTTCTTTAAAACCGCCATGTTCGCCATCGCTCGTGCTCATTAATTCAACGCGCCAGCGGTTGTTTTCTGCATAACGGCTATACATACGGAATAAATCACCCGCAAAAATTGCCGCTTCGTCTCCCCCAGCACCCGCACGGATTTCAACGAAACAGTTATATTCATCATCAGGATCTTTCGGAAGCAGCAACAATTGTAATTGCTGTTCGAGCTCTTCATTGCGCCCTTTGGCTTCTTTAAGCTCTTCTTGAGCCATTTCTTTCATTTCAGGATCGTCTAACAACATTTCAGCTGTTTCTATGTCATCCTGTACTGTGCGCCATGCACTAAAGCATTTAGCGACATCAGATAATTGGGCATATTCTTTTGATAAAGCACGAAAACGGTCTTGATCGGCAATTACACCTGCATCAGCAAGGTGCGCTTCAATTTCTTCGTAGCGTTCTTGTAATGCTTCTAGTTTTGCGACAATAGAAGGCTTCATTCGTTATATAAGACCTATGATTAAAATGTGGTTATTGATGGTCCAGCCCTAGGCTGTCCCTAAGTAGATTTAGACGCTCGACATCCCCATTACCTGCAGCTTGCTGCAAAGATTTGGTTGGAGCGTGAATAAGGCGGTTGGTTAATTGTTGCGATAATTGCATGATCACTTGCTCAGGGTCTGCGCCTTGACGGATAGCGGTCAACGCTTTTTCAGTCATGTTTGCCCGAATGGCCTCAGCTTGTTCTCTATAATCGCAAATTGTAGACACTGCCGCTTGTGAGCGCAACCAATCCATAAAGTGGCTACTTTCTTGCTCAACAATATATTCAGCTTCAACGGCTGCGGCTTTTCGCTGAGCAAGGTTCTGTGCAATGATAGATTCCAAATCATCCACAGTATAGAGATAAACATCTCTTAATTTTTCAACATCTTGTTCGATATCTCGAGGAACGGCAATATCAATTAATAACATCGGCTTACTACGACGTATTTTCATTGCACGTTCGACCATCCCTTTCCCTATAATAGGTAAAGGACTCGCCGTTGAACTAATGACAATATCAGCTTCCGCTAAGCGGTTATCAATATCTGATAACGAAATGACTTGTGCATTGACCTCATTGGCCAATAACTCCGCCCGTTCACGTGTTCGGTTAGCTATCATCATTTTTTGTACGCCATGTTCACGTAAATGACGCGCCACAAGTTCAATTGTTTCCCCTGCACCCACTAACAAGATGTTTAAATGTTTGAGTGATTCAAATATTTGGCGGGCAAGTGTACAAGCTGCAAATGCGACAGAAACTGCATTCGCGCCAATATCGGTTTCTGTGCGCACACGTTTTGCAACAGAAAACGATTTCTGGAAAAGACGCTCAAGTTCGCTCGATAACGAGTGGTTACCTTGTGAAAGCGCAAACGCCTTTTTTACTTGCCCTAATATTTGTGGTTCACCCAAAACAAGTGAGTCCAAGCCACTAGCGACACGCATTAGGTGACTCACCGCGCGGTCGTCTTGGTGCCAATAGAGACTCGGTTGTAAATCTTTTTGGGTTATACCATGAAAATCACACAGCCATTTTACTAGCTGTTCTTGAGCTTGTTCTTGCGATTCAAGGCTCAAATAAAGCTCAGTTCTATTACAGGTAGACAGCACAACACCACCATTCACTTGAGGCTGTTTGAGAAGTTCCTCAAGTGCATGGTCAATTTTTTCAGGACCAAACGTTACCCGCTCACGCAGGGCTACTGGTGCTGTTTTATGGTTGATACCTAAGGCTAATAAGGTCATTGTGCTTTACGACTTGCTCACATTGCTTACAGTGCTAATTATTTTCAGTTATGCTCGATGGGTATTTCCTACCAATTTAGCAATACTGTTATTTATATTGTTCTATTGTAGATGATCCGCGTCTCTCTTTCTACGGTTTGCATAAGCCTATCCTTCAGAAAGATGACCCATGCCAAAAAATAAACCGAAATAACAGACGTAATGGCGATTTTATCAGTCAAAACTGATCGTAATTTTATCGTTTATTTATACTATATAAAACTGATTATCAGCCATATCATTATTAACAATGATAAATTAACTGCGATAAGATGCATAGAGGATGCAATTATTTCGCACAGAAAGCAAATGGTGACAAGTTAGATTGGTCTAATAATCACTTTAGAAAACCATTCCCGCTGTCAATGCACTATGTTATTTGTATACAAACAGTAAATCACTTACAGATTTTTATCGGTTAGGTATATCATCGAGTGCAATAGATGACTCAGATAGCCATATCGCGCTAAACTAAACCTCTTTAAATGCAAGTAACTCAATAGAGACTGCTATCAGCGCCCAATACAACTTTGAGATTTGATATGCAATTAACTCAAGCTTTACCGTTTATGCACATAAATAAGCACTTTTTTCGCCTCTTACCACTTTCATGCGTCTTGCTAACTGCTTGCGTGACAACGTCACAAACAACCACGAAAGGAACCAGCTCCGCATCGGATGCTAAGTGGAAAGCACATCAACAAGAATTAAGTCAGTTACGTGACTACCAAACACGGGGCTCCTTTGCCTATAACGGAGGAGAAACAAAAACGTACGCTAAGTTTTTCTGGCAACAATATACACCGGAAAAATACCGTTTATTGTTAACCAACCCATTAGGTAGCCGCGAACTTGAACTTACCGTTGAACCTGATTTAGCTCGATTAACTACCAAAGATGGTCAAACCCATATGAGTGACGTGCCGAGCGAGTTAATTTATCAGCTCACTGGTATGGAAATCCCAATTGATGACCTAACCGCTTGGTTAACTGGCTCGCCCGGACGTGCAACAGATTTCACCTTAGATGAAAACCACTTGCTAAAAAGTGTTACGTTTAAAAGCAATGGTGAAACATGGCAGCTCAACTATATTTCCTATGACAGCAAAACAACACCAATGCTGCCAAACTATCTCGAGTTACGCCAAGGGGATAGACTTATCAAATTGAAAATGGATAGTTGGACACTGAAAAAATGACGTTAACATGGCCTTCTCCGGCAAAATTAAATCTTTTTTTGTACATCACCGGCCAACGCCCTGATGGCTATCACGAGTTACAAACTCTATTTCAATTTGTCGATTATGGCGATGAAATCACTATCACAACACGTGATGACGACCAGTTGAATTTATTGACGGATATGCAAGGGGTTCCCCCCGAAAAAAACCTAATTTTACGGGCTGCTAGATTATTACAATCCTATTGCCGCGATACGTTGCAACACAGTGGCCCACTAGGTGCCGATGTCCGTATTCATAAAATATTACCAATGGGCGGTGGTATTGGTGGAGGCTCATCAAACGCAGCAACTACCTTAATTGCGCTTAACGAACACTGGAAAACACAGATTTCTGATGAAGTCCTTGCGCAATTAGGCGCATCATTAGGAGCAGATGTTCCTGTGTTTGTTCGTGGGCATGCAGCTTTTGCCGAAGGGGTTGGTGATATTTTAACCAAAGCTTCCCCTAAAGAGAAATGGTATTTGGTGGCTCATCCCGGAATTGAAATATCAACCCCGATGATCTTCACAGATCCACAATTAAATCGAAATTCTCCAAAACGCTCCC
This sequence comes from Providencia sp. PROV255, assembly GCF_028478065.1. NCBI lineage: Bacteria > Pseudomonadati > Pseudomonadota > Gammaproteobacteria > Enterobacterales > Morganellaceae > Providencia > Providencia sp. PROV255. The sequence continues at coordinate 243,057 of NZ_JAMPMI010000008.1, forward strand.
TAGCCGCATTATTACTGGCTCCGTACGCAAATGACTGCGAACCAATCGCAAGAAAACGTTTTCGTGAGGTTGAACAGCTTGTTTCTTGGCTGTTAGAATATGCTCCGTCTCGCCTTACAGGAACAGGCGCATGTGTTTTTTCTGAATTTGAAACACAAGCGGATGCCCTGCAGGTGTTAAATAAAGCCCCATCGTGGGTGCAAGGGTTCGTCGCTCAAGGCGTTAACGTTTCCCCACTGCACAAGTTCCGCGCTGGGATAACCCGTGTATTGCACCAATAAGCCTTGTCGCTGTTGGTCAACAATATCTCTCTGGACGCAAGCCTGAGGTTTTTCTCGTGCCCGATATGAAGCTTTTTGCTGGTAACGCTACACCGGAACTAGCACAACGTGTTGCTAACCGCCTTTACACTAATCTTGGAGACGCGGCTGTTGGTCGTTTTAGCGACGGCGAAGTCAGTGTTCAAATTAATGAAAATGTTCGCGGTGGTGATATTTTTATCATCCAGTCAACTTGTGCACCAACCAACGATAACCTGATGGAACTGGTTGTTATGGTCGATGCCCTACGCCGTGCATCTGCTGGTCGTATTACCGCTGTTATCCCTTACTTCGGTTATGCAAGACAGGATCGTCGCGTACGTTCTGCCCGTGTACCAATCACCGCTAAAGTTGTTGCCGATTTTCTGTCAAGTGTAGGTGTAGACCGTGTGCTCACTGTCGATTTACACGCAGAGCAGATCCAGGGCTTCTTTGATGTTCCTGTGGATAATGTATTTGGTAGCCCTATTCTTCTGGAAGATATGTTACAGAAGAATTTGGAAAACCCAATCGTTGTATCTCCAGACATCGGCGGCGTGGTACGTGCTAGAGCTATCGCAAAACTCCTGAATGACACCGATATGGCCATTATTGACAAACGCCGCCCACGTGCGAACGTTTCTCAAGTCATGCATATCATTGGTGATGTTTCAGGTCGTGATTGCATCTTAGTGGACGATATGATTGATACCGGTGGTACGCTGTGTAAAGCAGCAGAAGCACTGAAAGAACGTGGTGCGAAGCGTGTATTTGCATACGCTACACACCCGATTTTCTCAGGTAATGCTGTAGACAACATCAAAAATTCAGTCATTGATGAAGTCATTGTTTGTGACACTATTCCTCTTTCTCCTGAAATCAAAGCGCTGAGCAATGTTCGCACCTTAACGCTTTCAGGTATGTTAGCTGAAGCTATCCGTCGTATTAGCAACGAAGAGTCAATTTCAGCAATGTTTGAACACTAATTCTCCAATATTGGATTTTAGCGTTCAACCGTGATGAAAAAGTCACAAAAAAATATAAGCCCCTGCAATGTCATTTGCAGGGGCTTTATGATTTTGGCAGAAAAAGCCACTGGGGCTCATTTTTATATTTTATCACCGATCATAGTGGTGATTTCACATTATGAAACGACAAAAATAGCCATCTAAAATAACTAACAATATTCACGACAAAAGAGCAAAATTCTTTGGGATTTCACTCTTCTTAATGCCTAATTATCAAACTCGTTCACCATTATCAGCAATTAATTGCTCTAGACTATTTATGTTATGGATAGCGGTGATTATCTCTGCGTGAATGATATTGTTGTTTCAATTGCCAGTAACGGTCTGCAACTTTTTCACGGCCGCCGATCCTAGCACCGACTAACCATACCATCGCACCGATAAAAATGCCGAATAAGGAACCGTTCGTGATAAGTTCTGAAAGGCCTAAGTTAACGATATGAGAGAATAAGTTGACACCGATACTCCCGATCATCAACACCATTCCGATTCCCATGAAGACATTACCAAGAAGATGAGCGCTTTTCCGTTTCATATATACCTCCAGTACCAGTAAACTGATAAGCAAGCATGTGTAAATAAATTCGGTCATACTTTATATTTATGTAATGATTATAGTGCATTAAGTAAAATTTTTTGCGATAGACATCACAAGGAAGGAAGTTAGCAAGAATATCTGTACAAAAAATGCTTTTCATCAAAAAATCAGAAAACCCGAATAGTTTATTAAGCAATTATAATCATAGTTACTTTATCCATCACAATTTTGTACATCCTGCATTTCACAAGGTAAACTAGGGCATTATTTTCATAACTGATAGTGAAATCACCACCGTGAGCAAAATTAAGTTAATTGTTGGACTTGCCAATCCGGGTGCTGAATATGCACAAACGCGCCATAATGCAGGTGCATGGTATGTTGATTTACTGGCTGAGCGCCATAATCAGCCATTGAAAGAAGAAGCAAAGTTTTTTGGTTATACCGCACGTATTAATATGGGCGGTAATGACATCCGTCTGCTGGTTCCAACCACATTTATGAACCTAAGTGGTAAGTCGGTTGCCGCTATAGCCAATTTTTATCGCATCAATCTCGATGAAATTTTAGTCGCCCATGATGAACTCGATTTACCACCCGGTGTAGCTAAAATGAAATTAGGGGGCAGCAATGGCGGCCACAATGGGTTGAAAGATATTCAAAGTAAATTCGCCAATAACCCGAATTTTTATCGTTTACGCATAGGTATTGGCCACCCGGGTGATAAAAACAAAGTGGTTGGCTTTGTTTTGGGTAAGCCACCGTTATCTGAGCAAAAACTCATTGATGATGCAATTGATGAAGCGGCTAGGTGTACAGATATTCTGCTAGCAGACGGAATGGACAAAGCCATCAATCGTCTACATGGCTTCAAAGCAACTGCATAAGAGTTCATTTCATCCGAATCGACTTTTTGTGTATAATCAGCGCCAATTTCTAAACATTGGGTGCAGCGTATGTCTGCCCCTCGCTATTAAGGTGAGAAACATATGGGTTTTAAATGCGGTATCGTTGGTCTGCCTAACGTGGGTAAATCCACTCTGTTTAATGCATTGACCAAAGCCGGCATCGAAGCAGCCAACTTCCCTTTCTGTACAATTGAACCAAACACGGGTGTTGTGCCAATGCCAGACCCACGTCTTGATCAATTAGCTGAAATTGTGAAGCCACAGCGTATTTTACCAACTACGATGGAGTTCGTGGATATCGCGGGCTTAGTCAAAGGGGCATCTAAAGGTGAAGGCCTAGGTAACCAATTTTTAACGAATATCCGTGAAACCGAAGCCATTGGCCACGTTGTTCGTTGTTTTGAAAATGACAATATCATCCACGTTGCAGGCCAAGTTGACCCTGCCGCAGATATTGAAGTCATTAATACTGAATTAGCACTTGCTGACCTTGATACCTGTGAGCGCGCTATCCATCGTGTCCAAAAACGCGCAAAAGGTGGCGATAAAGACGCAAAAGCAGAATTAGAAGCATTAGAAAAATGTTTGCCGCACCTAGAGCAAGCAGGTATGTTGCGTACATTAGAGTTATCTAATGAAGATAAAGCCGCTATCCGCTACTTGAGCTTCTTAACATTAAAGCCAACGATGTACATTGCTAACGTTAATGAAGATGGTTTTGAAAATAATCCCTTCTTAGATGTGGTGTATAAAATTGCAGAAGCCGAAGGCTCTGTAGTTGTTCCCGTCTGTGCAGCGATTGAGTCTGATATTGCAGAACTTGAAGACGAAGAGCGCGATGAGTTTATGGCTGATTTAGGTATTGAAGAACCGGGTCTTAACCGTGTTATTCGTGCCGGCTATCAGTTATTAAACCTGCAAACTTATTTTACTGCTGGGGTGAAAGAAGTGCGTGCATGGACTATCCCTGTCGGTGCAACGGCACCACAAGCCGCAGGTAAAATCCATACTGACTTTGAAAAAGGCTTTATCCGTGCGCAAACTATCGCATTTGATGATTTTATCCAGTACCGTGGTGAGCAAGGCGCAAAAGAAGCCGGTAAAATGCGCGCAGAAGGTAAAGACTATATCGTTAAAGACGGCGATGTGCTGAACTTCTTGTTTAATGTGTAGTACCACAATTGGTCTATAACGTACCTTAAGTTTATTGAAACAGCATAAAGCTCAGGTGTTACCTTGGTTTTATGCTGTTTTTTCTATATCAGCCTATCACAAGGTTAATTTGCGTTCCTATCTTCTATAATCATCGCTGCGGCGCGTTCTGCAATCATTATCGTTGGTGCGTTGGTATTGCCACTTGGAATTTCAGGCATCACAGAACAGTCCACGACACGTAAGTTTTCAATACCATGTACACGTAACCACAAATCAGTCACTGATGTTGTGGTATCCGTTCCCATACGACAAGTTCCCACAGGATGGTAAACCGTTTTACAAAAATTTCGGACAAACTCTTCAAGTTGAGCGTCATCATGACGTACAGAAGCAGGTGGCATTAGAACCTCTTTGCTTAGCACTTGTAATGAAGGGGAGTCCAATACATCTAAGCCAAACTTAACCGCACGTTTGCAACCTTCCATATCTTCGGGTGAGGCAAGATAATTAGCGTGAATTTTTAGTGGGGCTTGTGGGTCTGTGCTGCGCAATAAAACTTCACCACGGGACTTAGGTTGTAAGTACCCGACCTTTAATGAAAAGCCGTGGGCTGCGGGCAGAGGCTCACCAGGAACATCATCCCAGCTATCTAAAATAGGTAAAAAGTGAATTTGTACATCAGGACGGCCTTGGTTGCAGCTGTCTTTAAATGCAGCGCCTTCTAAAACGTTAGAGGTGAGCAGTCCACTGCGAAATGCCATCCACTCGACCCCGTGTTTAATCGCATTTAAACCTTGGTCTGCGCCGAATAAACTTATTGGCTGCTTAGTCGTGACGTTAATTGACATATGTAGGTGGTCATGAAAATTTTTACCAACAGGTAGATTCGCATGAGTATGGATCCCCAACGAAGACAAGTGCTCCTCTGGCCCGATACCTGATAGCATCAATAATTTTGCAGAGCCCATCGCACCCGAACAGACCAATACTTCGCAACTGGCAAATGCCTCAACTTCATGGCCATTTTTCCCTTGATAGGCAACACCAATCGCGCGGCCATCGCGAATGATGATACGGTTCACTTGAGTGCCAAGCTTTAATGTCAACTTATCACTCTTTTCCACTGATTTTAAATAGGTTCTTGATGTACTGGCTCTTTCTCCATTATGCGTTGTCGTCTGGTAAAAGCTTGTTCCTTGCTGGCTTTCCCCATTAAGGTCATTGACATAAGAAAGACCATGCTCTTGCGCTGCACGAATAAATGCCATTGATAATGGGTGCCGGTATCTATTTTCACTGACAGGAAGTGGGCCTTCTGTTCCATGGTATTCTCCTGTCAGGCTTTCATTACTCTCTGCCTTTTTAAACCATGGCAATACATCCGAGTATCCCCAGCCTTCACAGCCGTAATTTAGAGCCCAATTATCATAATCTTGTTTCTGGCCTCGGATATAAATCATTCCATTGACAGAACTACTTCCCCCCAACACTTTCCCTTGGGCAATTTGCATTTTACGGTTATTCGCGTGAGGCTCTGGCTCAGTTTCATAAGGCCAACTTTTTTGGGCAATAATTTTCGCCACACCAGCTGGCATACGAATAAACAAGTGGTTATCGCTACCACCCGCTTCAATAAGTAATACTTTGGATTGCGTCTCTTGGATCAACCGAGCAGCAAGAACACAACCGGCAGAACCCGCACCTACAATAATATAATCATATTTTACTGCGCTCATTTGTCACTCCGTCAAATAAAACAAACAATCTATTTTCATTTTTTTAACAATAGCGCTTTTAATTCATTAATGTATGAACAATATTCCACATATGTGATTAAAATCAAAAATAATTTCTTATGTAATTATTATTGGCCCTTAATAAACATTGTTTATTCAAGAAAAATTTTAAGCAAAGTCAATACTTAAACCTAATCCAATCTTTATTAATAAATGAATGTTTATAGCTAGCTAATAAGTAATCTGTCATATAGAAATATCTTATTTTATCGTGTTTAAGCGAGTCACAATCCCCTTCGATGTTATCAGCGCGACTATAAAGCTTATTTCCATGCAGGAGTTGCAAGATAATAGATGAATGCTATAGTAATGACCGATTAATATTCTTTCGGCTTGAGGACGACCTCAAGTGCGTATCAGCAACAGGGACGGCCCTTTCTTCTAAAGGAAAACAATATGGGGCGCTTCTGTTTCAATAGTCCACTCATCCCGTTAACAACTTGGAGCCGGTTAATCGGCTCTTGGTTAGTCGTCATTTTCTTTATTTTAAGTGGCGAAACATTACTTAATGACAGTCTTTCTGCATTTAGTGCAACTTGGATTTTTTTACTGCTGTTCATTACAATTCTCACCGCTTCCTTTGGTGTCGTTAAAGAGGCTGACCATCTTGCTGAACAATTGGGTGAGCCATACGGAACGCTGATCCTGACTTTATCTATTGTCTTAATTGAAGTCATTCTTATTGCCTCGGTTCTACTAGGTCCCGGTGATTTTCCAACTATTGGGCGTGATTCCATATTCGCCGTGATGATGATTATCATGAACCTCGTCGTAGGTATCTGCTTACTCGCAGGTTCAGCTAGAAATGGTGAACAAGAATATAATACGCAAGGAACCAACAGTTATCTTTCAATGATCGTATTACTGACTGGTTTAGCGTTAATCCTACCAAATTATACCTCTAGCCAAGGGGAGTATTCCCATACGCAAGCCATTGGTATTTCAGGTATTACTATACTTATCTATGGTGCTTTCTTGTGGATGCAGATGCGAGGTCACCGACGATTTTTTATCCAGCCGCCTAAAGGGCTGATGAATGTCCCAGAACAATACATTTCAGCTAGCGATGCTTTGGCAGACAATAATGTCGAAAAGAAAGATAACCACGCTGAGTCAAACAAAAAAACGATTATTATTCGTTCTTGTGTGTTAATTGGGCTGATACTCCCTATTGTGTTACTTGCGCATTATTTAGCCATCGTGACTGATTACGGAATTGAAGCCTTAGGAGCACCAGCAGCAGTCGGTGGTGTCCTGATCGCCATTATCGTATTTACACCTGAATCAATCACAGCAGTAAAAGCGGCAATGAATAATGAAATGCAACGAGCGATAAACCTTTGCCAAGGCGCATTTGTCTCAACGGTAGGTTTAACTGTGCCAGCAGTATTAATTATCGGCATTATTACCGGTAAACAAGTCATTATGGGGATTTCTAACGCGGAAATTGTTTTATTCGCAATCACCATGTTACTGACTATGCTTTCATTTAATGGTCAGAAAACATCTCCCATTCAAGGTTGGATACACCTTGCCATCTTTGCTGTATTTGGGCTTATTCTATTTTATCCGTAGTGGCTGACAAAACGTGAAGGCTGCATAAGAAAATACTCGATTGGGTATCAAATTTTATGTTAGCCTCGCTCACACTTTCCTTATTCTTAACATATCCAAAGCCAAATCATGCCATGCTTGTGCACGACGGCTTTGATGGTGATTTTTTACTGTCGCTAAAGCAATGTCGTAAGCCAATATTGGCTCAATAACTGGAATAACGGATACCCCTACTGAACTGGTGTTCTGCCACATACTGTCCGGAAGTAGCGTTATCCCTACCCCAGCTCTTACCATGGCTGTCACCAAATCTAAATGACTACTACGCCCAGAAATAGTGGGTTTTTTACCATAAACACCGCAAGCACTAACAACAAGTTCATTAATTAGAAAATCATCAGAAAAGAAAATAAAAGGCTCATCGGCTATTTCACTAAATTTAACAAATTCACGTATTGCAAGTGGATGTTGGTTGCTAACCAATAGCATTAATCGGTCGGTTGAAAAAGGGTGTACTTCAAAGCGGTCATCAGCAAAAGGTAACATCACGGCGGCAGTTTCAACTTCACCATTTAGCATTGCCTCTCGCATTTTGCGTGTACCCAACTCAAGAATTTTCAGTTCCACCTGTGGATAACGTCGGCTAAAAGCCATAATAATATCAGCAAAATAGGTCGATGCTATCACGGGTGGTAGCCCCACGGGTAGTACTCCAGATATAGGGCCTGACCTTTCCAGTAACGCTTTTTTCATACTGCCAAATTGTGAAAGAATTTGTCTAGCATGAGCCAATAAAATATCCCCTTCCTCCGTTAATTTAACGCCATCGACTTCCCTAATCAGCAAAGTATAACCAAGTTCATCTTCTAATTTTTTAATACTACGGCTAACCGCTGGTTGCGTTACAAATAAACTTTCTGCCGCGCGGCTAAAACCATTGAGCTGCACAACTTCAACAAAATAACGTAATGAACGAATGTCCATTTCGCCCCCTATAATTTTTAGTTATAGATAGAATGAGTTTAAGTGATTTCCTTTAAAGCATAATAAACGATAAAAATAATTCAACTTAGAACTATAAGCTAGGCGATTAATGGAGATCAGCATGATGAATAAGACGGTTATCGAATACGTATTAGATAGACTTTACCAAATCGGTATTCACGATATTTTTGGTGTTGCTGGCGACTACGCATTCCCTATTGAAGATGCAGTATGTGAAAGTGAAAATATGCGCTGGATTGGCAACTGCAATGAACTCAATGCCTCATATGCTGCGGATGGCTATGCCCGTGTGAAAGGTGCCGCAGCGTTATCAACCACTTTTGGTGTCGGCGAACTCAGTGCCTTAAATGGTATTGCTGGCGCTTATGCCGAACATCTTCCCGTTTTTCATCTTGTTGGTATGCCAGCAAGCGGAGTTCAAAAAAACCACCGTTTAGTTCACCATACCCTAGGAAATGGTGATTTCGATGTGTTTTATCAAATGAGCCAACATTTAAGCTGTGCTCACGCTATTTTAACGCCTGAAAATTGTATTGCCGAAACAGAACGTTTAATTACAACCGCTTTACAAGAATCTCGACCCGTTTATTTAGGTTTCCCTTCTGACTATGCTGTTATGCCAATTAAAGCAGATGAAACACCTGAAACTATCACTATAAATAAAAGTCATAGCAAGTCATTATCAGCTGCGGTTACCGCTATTGTCGAAAAGCTCATATCGAGTACAAAAGCCTGCATTATTCCTGGGATTTTAACGGCTCGTTTCGGCTTAACGACTGATGTTGAGGCTATTATTCAGAAAACTGGCCTACCTTATGCCACCATGTTTATGGATAAAGGGGTATTAAGCGAATCTAACGCTCAATATATGGGGATTTATAATGGAAAACTAATGAACCCTGATGTGCGAGAATTCGTCGAGAGCTGTGACTGTGTTATGTGGATCGGTGCAGTATTAACGGACTTCAACACCGGCAGCTTTACCGCAACGATTGCCCCTGAAAGCTGTATTAACATTCTTTCTGACCATGTGAAAGTGGGTTCCGCTATCTACCCGAATGTATTGATGAAAGATGTGTTAGATAAATTAAAAGAACTTGCGCCCTCACTTAACCATGCCGGGCTCAAAGCTCAAGGATTAGGATCACCGCAGCAAGGTGAAAATGGCCAAATTACCGCCTCATATTTGTACCCTCGCCTAGAAAAAATGTTCCGTAAGGACGACATTATTATTGCAGAAACGGGAACAGCATCTATGGGGTTAGGTTTTGCTTTATTACCTGAAAATGCACAATTTCACAACCAAACATTATGGGGATCTATCGGCTGGGCCACTCCCGCAGCCTTTGGTGCAGCAATTGCAGAGCCACAGAAGCGAGTTATTTTAGTGACTGGGGAAGGTTCTCACCAACTCACGGCCCAAGAGATTAGCCAGTTTGCCCGCTTTGGTTTAAAACCGATTATTTTCGTCCTAAATAATGATGGCTATTTAATTGAACGACTTCTGTGTAAAAATCCTGAAGCCTATTACAACGACTTACCCCAATGGAATTATGCACAGCTCCCCGCCGCATTAGGTTGTAATGATTGGTATTGTCAGCGTGTAACCAACTGCAATGAATTAGACAATGCGATTAAGCAGGCCGAATTATCGAACCATGCGGCCTATATTGAGGTAGTTATGGATAGATATGCCGCATCTGAGCTTGCAGAAAAACTTGGTAAATCAGTAGCATCTTTATATTCATTTTAAATTGACAAATTATGGCAGCCATTGCGCTGCCAATGTCTTTATGATGTAAATACCAGCCCTACATCGTTTCGTGATTGGTGCAATATTTTTGAGACAATTAATGCTAATTCAAGCAATTCATCGCATTTAGCATGGTTTTTACTAGCAATTTGCTCACGAAAGAATGCAAACTCATAGACCATATGATTGATTGTTGCATCCCGAGATACGTTGGATATTTCCCCATCAATACAAACCTCGACTGACTGGCAAAGGCTTGGGGCTCCAGTGATACGAATATGCCCTTTGGTGCCTTGAATAATAAAGTAACCGGGGCTCGCCGAATCTTTCGCTCCCACACAAGATGCAACTGAACGCTCAAAATGGGCCGTTAGTACCCCTGATGTATCAATTCCATTAAATCCTTTATTACAAATATAGTGGCTACTATTGGGTGCTCCCATCAAGGCTGATAACAAATAAATGTTATATAAATTAATATCATAGAGCGCACCGCCTGCTTGCTGTGGGTCAAAAGCAGCATGAATACGGCCTTGCAAATAGTCATTGTATCGACTTGAATATTGGGAATAATTACCGTGAATCACTTTGATTTCACCTATTTTATCAATGTGTTGCTTGATAAAGTGAAATTCAGGGGTATGAATAGACGTAATGGCTTCAAACAAAAAAAGCCCCCTAGTCTGTGAAATGGAAATTAACGCCTGTAACTGTTGCCAATTTGGTGTAAACGGTTTTTCGCATACCACATGTTTGTCAGCCATCAATGCATCAAAGGTATACTGATAATGTAAATGATTTGGCAAACCTATGTATATCACCTCAACATCAGGGTCTTGTAACAACTTTTGATAATCAGTATACAACTTTGCTATACCAAATTGTTGGCAAATAACCTGCCCCTTTTCAATACTTTCCGCCCGAACACACAGTGCGACTAGCTCTATTCCTTGCACCTGTATTAAAGCATCAAGAGCCGACATGATTATTTTTCCAGAACCGACCAGCGCTAGTTTCATCTCTGTTATCCATTAAGAAAAGTGAATTTCATTTTGCCATAAGGCTCATTATTTAAGAAATATCTTCGATGCTTTTTGATAATCTCTGCCATTCCCGTATTTTCTCCTTAAAAATTCAATAAAAATGACACATTTTTTCACTGGAGGTTCTTTTATTTATTACTGATGTACGAGCCAATTTCACTAGATGAACCAAATAACCGCCATAAATGACGATTAGCTTCCCATTTACAATAATTTCTATTCACGTTGTCAGCAAAACTCTCTCATTTTACGTTTTATATAACCAATTGTTTTATCTTATAAATATTTCATTTCTCTTTTTTTTCACTGACATAAACCTTTTTAAAACCCTAACTCACATCACAATTTATTAACAACTCTCTTGAATCATTTTTTATTATTCTCCATGCTAATTTTACCAAATAAACCAATGGTTTACTGTATAAACCAACCGAGGTTAAGATGAAAGAGAATATTGTCACTGCCGTTGATGATGCTTTATTGTTATTGATGCTATTAGGTGAAAAAAACAATCTTGGATTAAGTGAACTTGCACGCTTATCTGGCATGAATAAATCCAAGGTATACCGTTTATTATGCACGTTAGAAAACCGTCATTTCGTGCAAAAAAATGAAAACCCAGTGACCTATCATTTAGGCCATCAATTATTAAGCTTGGGGAATTGCGCTCGCCAGCAAATAAACTATATCCAAGTCGCAGAAGTTGAAGCAGAGCAACTCCGTCAACGTTTTGATGAAAACATTCAAATGCGTATACGTGACAACGGTGAAATTTTACAAGTTCTTCATAAGCCATCAGGGCAATCACTTCAAGTACGCAGTGAAGCTGGCAATCGCCGGCCGTTAGGATCTGGAGCGTCAGGTAGAGTACTATTGGCTTACTCCCCTAAAGATGTTCAAGCACATTTTATTGAAAAGAATCCCTCAATTGAAAAATCAATTGCCACCATACGCTCACAAGGTTTTGCCATTACCCGAGGCGAATTAACCGCAGGTATCGGTGCTATTGCCGCACCTATCTTTTCACAACACGGGGAATGCATTGCTTCACTGAGCATTAGCTTACCACTAAGCCGTTTTTCTGATGAAAAAGAACAAGATATGACTGAACAACTGCTTCTGTCTGCTTTACGCATATCAAGGCAGCTCGGTTACGACTCATAATTAATACAATAAAAGAGACAACACCATGCAACGAACAAACAACACTATACAAACTCCATCGTCACCACCAGGCTGGCAAATGAATCCAGTTTTAGTAATGTTAACTATTGTTATCATTGCCTTTTTAATGACTTATTTTGTTAATTCAGGCCAATATGAGCGCGATGGTAAAAAAGTCATTCCGGACTCTTACCAAACTATCACTAAAGACATCACGTTAGAGCAATTATTAGGTACTGAAAAATCAGCAGAAGGTACTGCCGCTCCCGTCAGTTTACCTCAACTGTTTAAAGCGATCCCCGAAGGAATTGTTAAACAATCACCGCTTATTTATATGGTTCTATTCATCGGAGGAATGTTTGGAATTCTCAATAAAACAGGGGCAATAGAATCAGGGTTAGAACGGTTGCTTCACGTCACCCGAGGCAATATCTATTTGTTGATCCCTTTCTTAATGATTGTATTTTCCATGGGAAGTACCTTTATGGGGTTAGCCAAAGAGTATCTTTTGGTTATTCCCATGGTTATTGCCTTAGTGAAACGCGTTGGGTTGAATGAACTTATTGGGCTTGCCATTGTAGCGATTGCGGTTAAGGTAGGATACCTCGCCTCCATCACCAATCCATATGCACTTTCTATCGCACAACCGCTTGTTGGTCTACCGGTTTTTAGTGGTTTAAGTATGCGGATTGCAGCGTACCTTATTTTTATTACACTCGGTATTTTATTTATTTTCTATAGTATTCGTAAAACGACACTCACAAGCTATGTGGTTGAAGAACATAATCAAACCACACAATTAACCCATCGTCATAAACTTATGTTAATTGTCTTAGCTATCGGTGTTGCATTTTTAGTCTATGCATCTAATCGCTGGCATTGGAAAAATAATGATTTATCTGCTTACTATTTATTCTTAAGTGTCATTTTAACTTTTTTTAGTGGTTTAACCGCAAGTGCTGCTGCTAACGCATTTGTCAGTGGAATGAAAAAAGTCCTTATCGCAGGAGTGTTAATTGGGTTAGCGACTGCGGTCGAAATTATTCTTTCTCAAGGTAAAATTCTCGATACCATTATTCATCAATTAGTTGGACTAGTCGGTAATCACGGTCCTTATGTTTCATCATATAGCATGTTTATTTCTCAACTATTATTAGACATTGCCATTCCATCAACGTCTGGGCAAGCCGCTGTCACAATGCCAATTTTAGGCCCCGTTGGTGAAATTTCTGGTGTTTCTCCTCAAACAACCGTTTTTGCATTTTTAATGGGTAATGGGCTGACTAACATGATCACACCAACATCCAGTGGGTTATTAATCTTCTTAGCTACGGCAGGCGTAAGTTGGACTACTTGGGCGAAGTATATTTTACCGCTATTTTTAATTTTTATGGCAATCAGTATCGGCTTACTGACTATCGCCGTGACCATAGGGTATTAATAAAATGGATATGAAGAATTACCGGATAAAAATGCGTGATGGAATAATGCTATCTACCGATGTTTACTTTCCACAAACTCAATCAGCTACGTCTTTTCCCGTTATTATAGAGCGAACCCCCTATGATAAAAGCGCACCTTCTCGTTCGGAAAAAACGGTATCAGGCCAGCAAATAACACGCCAAGAAATGGCGAAATACTTCAATGAGTATGGTTTTATTGTTGTGTATCAGGATTGCCGTGGACGCTATGAGTCCGAAGGAAAGTTCACAAAATATATTAATGAAGCCGAGGATGGTTTTGATACATTACAATGGATTATGGAAAAACCCTGGTGTAATGGCAAAATAGGTTCAATGGGCCTCTCTTATGCCGCTCATACACAATTAGCAATGGCGTGTCTAAACCCACCAGGCTTACACACGATGGTGCTGGATTCCGGTGGATTTGCCAACGCCTATCAATGTGGGATCCGTCAAGGAGGCGCTTTTGAACTCAAACAAGCAACTTGGGCATTTAAACAAGCTAAACTAAGCCCACTCGCCCAGCAATCTCCTGATATTTTAGCTGCACTCGAACAAGAAAATATCCATGAGTGGTTCACAACAATGCCATGGTATCAAGGACAAACATTGCTTAAACACGTCCCTGAATATGAATCGTATTTATTTGAACAATGGGAAGAAGAGTGTTTTTCCGATTATTGGCAGAAAATCGGCATCTATGCTGAAGGCTATTATGATCAAATACCTGATATCCCAGTATTATTCATGTCCAGTTGGTATGATGCCTATGTCAGTTCAACATTAGATAACTATCATGCATTTGTTACTAAAAAACAATCACCTCAAAAATTAATCATGGGCCCTTGGCTCCATGGTGACCGCAATATCACGCATAGCGGTGACGCAGAGTTCGGTGATATCGCCGCATTTGATAACAATGTCAGTGAAAGTTGGCTTTCTTGCCGGTTGAACTGGTTTGAAGCCCACTTAAAAAATGAAAATTCCAAAAACAATCATGAAGATGTAACGATATTTATGATGGGTGGTGGAAGCGGTAAACGTAACCGACAAGGGCGTATAGAGCATGGTGGAAAATGGCTTAACTGCCATCAATGGCCTTTAGCAAATACTGAAAAAACTGCATATTATTTGTGGCCAGATAACAAATTATCTCTTCACCCCTACACTAAAACAGCCTCAATATCCTATTGTTATGACCCTAAGCACCCAGTCCCTACCATTGGCGGCGCCTTAACTTCAGGCCAACCGATATTTTGGGGAGGAGCTTTTAACCAACGTGAATTACCGCAATTTTTTGGTAGTAAACAAAATAACCTACCTCTTTCTGCCCGTTGTGATGTCTTAGTTTTCGAAACCGAAGAATTACAAACAGATGTCTGTTTAGCTGGTGAAATAGAGGTGTCGCTTTGGATCAGTAGTGATGCTTTAGATACGGATTTTACTGCAAAGCTTATTGATGTTTACCCACCTAGTGCCGATTACCCACAAGGTTATGCCATGAATATTACAGATGGCATTATTCGCTGCCGTTTTCGGCATGGATATGAGAAAAAGGAATTATTAACACCCAATGAAATTGTCGAAGTGAAAATTAAGCCCTTTGCCTGTGCAAATCGTTTCGCAAAAGGGCACCGTATCCGATTAGATATTTCTAGTAGCAACTTCCCTAAGTATGACTTCAATACAAATACAGGTAAAACTATCGCAGGTGACAGAACGTGGAAAATAGCCTGTAATAGCCTACATTTTTCTAGTGAGCACCCGTCAAAAATTATTTTGCCGGTGATCAACGAGGCTTAAACTATTATTAGCTAATAAACTATTTGCCCACTTTAGCTGCCAACAGCGCTAAAGCGGGCTACATGAGAAGATAATTATTCCGCTTGAACCCAAAACACACCATCACCTTCTAAGGCAGTGAACGTTTTATGTAAGTAATCGCTATCTGCTTGCGGATCAAGGTCTGCAAACAGCTCAGGGTGGATGAATTTTGCAATTGCTTCCACCGCAATAATATTAAATGGCGTATCATAATATTGCTGATAGAGTGCCAATACTTGTTTGTTTTTGAAGGCAGATAATGAACGAAATTTAGGGCGATCCATTAGCTTATTCAGCCTAGCCAAAGAAGTTTGTTTATTTCCGGTATATCCTAATGGCACAGAAGCACTACCTTTACGAGTGTTATCCCAATCTGCTGCCGTCATTAAATAGTAGTCCGGGTTGCTGTGAATCAGTTGTTCTTCACTGATTTCTCCCCCCATTCCAATACTGAACCATTGGGAACCTAGGTTATTTCCACCAGCTGCTTCAACAAATTCACCAAAATTGCCATTACCAAACGTTTTACAGCAATAATCTTCACCTTGGATACCAGCGGCTCGTTCAATAAATACGCTTGGACGTTGCTCTTGACTAAGTTTAGCCACTCTTGAACGGATTAAGTCTAACTTTTGCTGGTAAAACTGATTAAATGCTTGCGCTTGTTGTTCCTCACCAAATACTTGGCCCAATAACGTCATACTCGGCAGGGTGTTTTTCAGTGGATATTGTCTAAAATCGATAAAAATCACAGGTAAGCCACTTTTTTCCAATAATGATAGAGTGCCACTTTCTGTGAGCTTACTCTTTAAGCCAATATCAAAAATGAGCAAATCTGGCTGTGCAACCAACGCTTTCTCAACGCTAAAGTCCGTTGTATACGGGTTTGGGAAAACAGAGATCTTGCTTAATTCTGGGAATTTTTTACTATAAGCCACACTCAGGTCAGGCGCTTTTTTTATTAACGCATCATCCCAAGCAATAATCCCTTTTAGTGGATTTTGTGGATGTAATATATTCAGCGCAACCAAAACGCGGCTATCTGCCAGCATCACTCGAGATACCGGCGCATTGACGGTTACGTCCCTACCCGCTATATCCGTCACCGTGATAGGTGCGGATAAGCTACTAGTCGAAAATAGTAGGCTAACTACGCCAAGAATCAGCACGAATATATTGATAATTTTTCTCATTATCATTGTTTTGCCTTGTATTTATTAAAATTTTACGGATGCTTGAACATAGTAAGTTCTTGGCTGCCCCACATAGATACCATAATTATTATCCGTAGAACGTGTAAAATAGGTTTGATCAAAAAGATTTTTAATACCAGCAGATAACGTTAAATCAGATAAACTTTTACCAAAATGGTACTCACCTCGTGCATCCCATACCATATAACCGGGGATTGTTCCGTATCGACCATCCGCACTGGGTTTTGTTACATAATGGCTTGATGTTCCTGGCGATTCTTGGGTAGATTGCGCATAGGTATTTAAGTTCCATACCCAATTTCCCGTTTCATAACGGCCACCTGCGGTAAAGACCTGTCGTGAATAAAACGGTAAATCTTTATGGGCAAAGTCACCTTTTTTACTAACCGCTTTCGTGTAGGTATAGGTGCTGTATACACTGATACCATCCAATTTATCGCTCAGGTCAGACAGGTTATACCTTGCCGCCAATTCCACACCTTGGTGAGTTGTGGCACCTAAATTTGTCCAACCCGTTGTATTTTCAACATAAAGCAGTTGGTCATCAAAATCGATATAGAATAAGGTCGCCTCAAGGGATAGCGCGGTATTATCGTATTTAGTCCCCACTTCGTAGTTATGGGCTTTTTCTGCACTTAACCCATTCGCAGGGGAATTCCCAACCCCTTTAGTATTCAATTGAAAGTACTGTAAACTGCCGAATGACGTACTCGCATTGGCAAATAGCTTCCATTCATCATCAATATGATAGATCACGGCCAGCGCAGGAAGTGGTTCGCTATAGCGCTTACTTCTATTTTGGTTTTTAAAACTATCATTTAAATGAATATTAATGTTCTCATAGCGGATCCCGGGGATCACTGTCCAGTTGCCAACATCAATAGTGTCATCAAGATAAATCGCATGGGCTTCTGTTCCACCCGATGTGTGTTGATAATAATCATTGGTACTCGGCCGCGAACTTTGAGTACCCGTTTGGTACCAATTTGAACGGTAAGCTTTTTCGTCTGCGGTCTCATTTAAATAGCGATACCCCACTGTCACTTCGTGTGAAATATCATTAAAACGGAATAATTGCGAATAACTCGGTTCAATGGCATAAGCGGTATAGTGGCGAGGGTAAGAAACTAAACGCCTTTCATTCGCTTTATCTTTATGCTCACTTTCTATGTAACTACCCCGATAACTTTTACTAAACCATGTCATTAACTCAAATTGCTTGTCATCTTCTTCATGTTTGTATTTCAATGACATATCTTGTCGATTGCCTTCAAAACGGTCATAAGGCCGTGTTGATTGGAAAGGGTCCGCATTATATTGCGCTTGAGTCAACCCTCCAGGCATACCTGACATCGCATGATAGTAATGAAAATTAGCCAGTAGTTCGTCGTTATCTGTTATGGCATAACGGGTTTTTAAAATCAGGTCATCAATATCAGTATTATCGTTGCTTTTACGGTAGCCTTGCCCGTGTAACCCTGAGTACAGCAATAGCGCTCCCGCTGAATCATCCGCTTTTGAGCCCCCCACGGACGCATCCACCAGTGTCTTTAGCCCTCCCGTTTTAGCTCCTTGAGTTTGAAGTGAAACACCCCCAGAAAAGTCTTTCGGGATAGGTTTAGTCACAAAGTTAATTACGCCACCCACATTTTGCGGCCCATAACGCACAGAAGCCCCTCCACGGATCACATCAATAGATTCAATACTACCTAGTGATAATGGTGACATCGACAACTGAGGTTGACCATAAGGCGCAGCGGCTAATGGCATACCATCGAGTAAAATCGTTGAGCGCGGTGAAAGACGTGAGGTTAACCCTCGTACCCCTACATTTAAGGAAACATCGCTCCCCCCTGTCCCATTACTTTCGCGTACCTGCACCCCTGGGATCCCTTTTAAAGCATCCCCGATGGTTTCACTGCCCGATTCTTTAATTTGCTGTTGAGATCTTACTGTTCGAGCACCTGGGTGATTAAATACCACCTCACCATCTTCAGTATTTTCAAGCCAATTACCTGTAACTGTAATTTGATCATTTCTTGAATTATCAACAGCGAAAACATAATAAGGCGCTAATGTAGCTGAAATTGCTAATGGTATGAGTAGTTTGCTAGTTTTTAAATTCATAAGGAATACGTAACAAAGGAGATTAAGAGCAATAATGATAATTAGAATTATTACAGATAATCAACTTAATTTACTATTTATTTTGAAATTACTCTAGCTTAATTCCTTATTATATAAAGGGTTATTGTTTTTGATTTAGAATGAAAAGAACTGAAGAAAACTAAAAAATCCGAGGGAAAATTTC
Source organism: Providencia sp. PROV255 (assembly GCF_028478065.1). Classification (NCBI taxonomy): domain Bacteria; kingdom Pseudomonadati; phylum Pseudomonadota; class Gammaproteobacteria; order Enterobacterales; family Morganellaceae; genus Providencia; species Providencia sp. PROV255. The sequence continues at coordinate 262,112 of NZ_JAMPMI010000008.1, forward strand.
CCCTCGGAGCATATTACTTAACGACATCATATGGTTAAAAGCAAAACAGATAATATTTCGCTTCTATAAGAACTAACCGCCTAGTGAGAAAAATACCAGCCGACCAACTCCCTCGCCAACAAAAATACAGAGTGTTGCCAGTGACATCACAAATGTTGCATTCACATTGTGCCCATTTTTTTGACACAGTAAACGACCAACAAACAATACCCCTAATGCAATAAGTATGATTCTAACAATACTTAAATTCACTAAACCATCAGGAAGTTCACGTGGCGTCATTCCCATATAAATCGGCTCTCCCATATTCCCTAGCAGAGATAATGCGCCCAGTAACATGAGTAAAATTCCTATAACACCCATACCTAGCGCAATTTTGACCACACGTTTTAATTGCGCTTCTTTGCCATGACGACGTAAAGAACCTACCAGTAATAATGCCGCAACTACACCACCAAGCAATAACACCGCGCCAAAGAAACTGGCGTAGGTAAATAAACCATTCCAGAGGTTAAACAAGGTGTTAGCGTATAATGCTGACATTGCATACATATAGATAATACCGGCTAACGCACTCAGCGACAGTAACAACGCATTCGCATTTTGTTTAAGCAATAACAGTGCAATACTGAAAAACAAGAGCGCCATATAAATTGCCGTCGCCCACACTTCACGGCTCATCCATGAGGTCGACACATGCAACATGGTGTAAAACATGTGTAGCGGGTTCCCCATATGAAATAGTGAGCCTAACAACCCAACACAGCCCAGAATAAAACTTGCTAAAATAGGCAGTTTAATAAACTGGACGCTTTGTCGGTTATTTCCGCCTTCAAGTACACGAAAATAGCACACCAATGAAACTAACAAGCACCCTACAGAAGCTTGCATAAATAAGGTGAAAACCACCAATGGAAATTCATGCATGATAATTCTCCTTATCCTTTTGTACCGACAACCAGGTTCGGTTTAGTAATACTTGAGCTAGGTAACCCTGCAATATCTGCATTCGAGCCATATTTTTTACGTAACTCACTAATTAGACCGAATTCAATCGCACGCATAGGACAAGAATCAACACACATTGGATTCCCGCCCTTTTCACGAAGATCAAGACAAGTGTCGCACTTAGTCATCATTCCAATACTGGCATCGAACTGAGGTGCCTCGTATGGACAAGCCCATGTGCAATAGCGGCACCCCACACATTTATCATGGTCGACTAATACAACGCCATCTTCCTCTCGTTTGTGCATTGCGGTAGTAGGGCAATGGCTGACGCATTGCGGGTCATCACAATGGTTACAGGCAATAGACAAATGCCAAGTCCGAGGACGTGGATATTCACCTACTTCAATATCATACACACGACGAAAGTTGCGCCCGACCTCAAGATCATTTTTGTCTTTACACGCAACAACACAGGTTTTACAACCAATGCAAGTGGCAACATTAATATAAAATCCAACTTGTTTATCCATTTCTTATTGCCCCCTAAAAAATAATACGCTGTGGAATTGCAGCATCTGGAACTAGCTGGTCTCCATGCCATTTTTCAATATTACATAGCATCGTGTTCCACCCTGACGTCCCAAGCCCTGTAGGGACCTGAATAGTTAGCGTATTGTCGGCTCCCGCCATATCTATCCCTGTTTTTTCATCAACATTTGTCCAACTTCCATGTGGTAATGCCACCACACCCGGCTTCATCGTTTGTGTCACCAATGCGGGACGCACAATTTTTCCCTGTGGGCTCGTTATCAACACCGTTTCACCGTGTTTAATACCTAAACGTTTAGCATCAGACGCATTGATATAAATTGGACTTGGCCACTGTTCACGCAACCAAGGCACGTTATCAAGCGTGCTGTGAGAGCGACGTAAGTAGTGTGGGTTATAGATTTGGAATGGATAATCCCCTTTTTCCTTCTTCGAGAAGTCGCTAAAACTTGCCTCATAACCGCTCGCGGATGGGATATATTCAGGAATTGGAGGTAATTTCGTCCAACCACATTCATCGGCTTTTTCGACTAATGTTTGGCAGTAAATTTCGAACTTACCACTCGGTGTTGGTCGTGGATTGGCTTGAGGGTCGCGAATAAAATCTTCATAGGCAATATAACCATAGTTATCACCAGAAGTACGCTTGACTTGGTATTTCCCAACAGTAAGAAATTCGTTGAGGGTAATTCGGCCTTGCTGTGGCTTACCTGTTACTTGCCATTCATCAATATCCGCTTGGGTAATGGTGATTAATGGCTCTGTGGTCTTACCATCTTCACCAATAATCGTTGCGCCATTGAGTTTATTAAAAAATTGTTGTTTTTCCGAAACAGGAAAAACCTCATCGACATCAATCCTCAGACGTTTACCTATTTCTTTGGCAATCCACTGGTCACTTCTCGCCTCATAAAGTGGCGGAGTTACATTCACTGCAGCTATAATAACTTCGCGGTTACTTGGATTTAATATGGTTCCTTCTCGTTCCCACTCTGTCGTCACGGGTAAGACGATATCCGAATATTTAGCACAAGTATGTGGAACATATGCTGCAGTTACAATCAGTTCCACATCTTTACGATAAGCTTCAACACTTTGCGAAATATTAGCTCGTGTTTGCAGTGTCGCATTAAACGGGTGAATTATCATTTGGATATTTGCATCGACATCCCCTACACCACGTTGGCGGAATCTTTTCTCTAATAATGCACGGTTAAGCTCATTGTGATTAATTTTCAAGCTAACCGGGTTTGGGATTGAAGGTAACCCACTTGCTCCGGCCATTACGAGCCGCGTGCCATTATTTCCAGCTGCGAAGTGGCAGCTGACCCCAGTCATGCGACCAGGCCTTCCCATATGGCCAGTCATAAAGCCTAATGTTGAGAATGCTTGCACCCATCCTTCACCGTTATGGATTCGAGCAGGCGCCCAACCGGTAAGCAATGCGACTCGGTTAGTGCCGCCGATTTCACGCGCTAACTTGCGAATATCGCTAGCTGACAGACCACAAATATTAGAGGCCCACTCTGGTGTTTTAGGCTCTCCCGTGTAGGTGCCTAACAGATAATCTTTGAAGTTACCTTTTGGGTCAGCGCCTGCTGGCATATTATTTTCATCAAAACCAACCGTACAACGGCGTAAGAAATCCCAATCAATCAATGGGTTGTCAGGGCTATCCATTTCTAATAACGCAGACATGATACCCAGAGCTAAAGCATGGTCAGTACCGGGGTTGATAGGGTACCAGTCTGCATCCATTAACTCTGCCGTGGTCGTATAACTTGGGTCAATACTAATAAAGCGCGCTCCCGCTTTTTTCGCTTGATAGTAATTATAAGTTGGGCTACCAGGGCTGCTCCACGCTGGGTTTGCTCCCCACATCACGATTAACTGGGAGTTACGCATATCAAAGCGGTCATTGGTACCAAAAGTATAAAACCCTTCAAGTAACCCTAAATGCGCCGGTGTTTCAAACCATGCCCCCCATGAGGTTGTTCCCCAATCGCCAACAAATCCCCCGGCTTTCGCATAAACGTTTTGGATATCAACACCATTACCGCCAGTGATCCAAATCGATTCATTCCCATATTTTTCTTTAATACGTTTCGATTCTGATGCCACAATATCTAATGCTTCATCCCAACTGATGCGCACCCATTGGTCTCGGCCTCGCAAGCTTTTATCTCCACCACCGGGAGCCCAGCCTTTACGCTTCATTGGATATTTTAAGCGATCTGCGCCAAAGACTTGTTTACGTTGTGAACGGCCACGTAAACAACCTCGTTGTTGTGGGAAATCAGGTGAGTCCGCAACTACATCATCGGTTTTTTGCCTAACAACTACGCCATCAACCACCAATGCTTTATTAACACAGCGGCCACCACAGTTATGCCAGCAGGCCACGGGCTTCCATTTCCCTTGAGTGACCGCATCAGTTGCTTGCTCAACCGCTTTTTCTTCCTCTGGTGTTGCCGCATATAATTGCTTACTCAGCGGTAACGTAGCCATCACTGATGCCGCCGATGTCCAAGCTATAAATGAACGGCGACTCAAGGCTATTTTCTGTCTTTCTGACATTGCTCTTACCTCTTCATTTTGTTTATTATTATAAATTGACTAATTCATTGATTTTTTTAATATCATTGCGTAAGAAAAGCTCAACTAATGAACTTAATTGACGATAGAATAATGTGTCTGCATGGTTATGCATTGAGCGGCAAAATGGCGTAATAAACGCCAATAGATGGGTATTTAAAAATGTGGCAGACCCGAGCAACAACGCGTTTACGTTAACCCAATCAACGGTTTCATTTTCGCTATCAATAAGTTCAGTAATACGCAGGCTTAAATGCCACATAAAATCTAACTCATAACCAATATGGTCAGCGGCTTCCCTATCCCCTTCCGGTAAATGAACGCCATACTGTTCATAAAAGGATTTCACTGCTGAGGTACTTTCTTGAAATAACAGTTTGTCACGGGAAACATAAGTTGACTCCCATGGCGCTGCTGGCGGGGCTTCTGGGCCAATAAATAAGCGAGTAAAATCCCAATGCAAGTTTTCAAAACCCTCAGTATTGGCTTTTAGCTGCCTATTGTTTAAGTCTTTATGCATGTCATTTATGGCATTTCTCATCGCGGGTAATGCTTCATCACAGGGAAATAACAGCAATCCTGAATCTCTCAAATAACTTAATAACTCTGGCGTTGGTTCTTCCATAAACAAACGCCGCAATACGTCATAAGCAAATTGACGCGCATACAGAAAATCTAAAATTTGGTTGTCATTAGTCATAAATGTATCCCTACAGGTCAGTCAGTAAAAATTCAGCGGGTGTAGTGAGTTCAATTTGCACTTCTTTAATTAAAGGATTGCCCTGTTCATCGGGCTCAACAATGTGAGAGGTCAACGCAATAGGTAGTTTGTCTAGCGAGGTTAATAAGTAAATTGCTTCAGGGTTAAATTGCAAAAAACCATGTAACAAATCTTGATAATAAGAAACGCCTGTTTGTTTCAGTAAAACCGCCACCTTTTCACAATCATCACCAAAAACTTTGGCGCTTTTAAAAAAATAATCTTGAGAAGAGAAGAAGTAATGTTTTCCTAATATTTTTTCATTGTGTTCAAAAAAAGCATTACTTTGGTACACTTGCCCCGTATGTTTATTTTCTAAAGAGCAATAATGTACCCCAAGCGATAATTTATTTTCGAGTGCAAAATTAAGCACTCGAAGGCAAGCTAATTCACTCTGTGCAACCGCCAATCCACCAGCATACCAATAGTTGTAATACACCTCATAAGGTGGATTTTTAAGTTCGAAGCCTCGAGCTTGATACGCTTCACTATTTGTTAGTGGGAAACAAAACTCTAATAAATTGATACCATCAATACCAATGTCATCAAGCTGAGTTAATAGCTGATACATTTGCTGTTCTGTACCGGGGATCACCGGCATTTCCACCATAACCGCTGGAAAAATTTCACGAGCTAACGCGATGCGGTACAAAACTTTGGTGATGCGTTCTTTTGAATCATCAATTTTGATGCTAAAACGGATTTCTTGTAGGCCTGCCTTCGCTAAAGCTAATGCGGTATTACGGTCTAATGGGTCACCAGCGGTATATAAACGGCTATGAGCCTGAGGTAATTTCTGTTGGACGGCTTGGAAAAATTCGATACTTTCTTGGCGAAAAAGTAGAGGCTCCCCGCCTGTTAGTGCGATATGGGTCAGAGGGTAACCTTGCTCGGCAATTGCATCAATTTCCCCAAGCGCATCACGCATTTCCTGTTGATAACCCTGATAATTTTCTTGGTTTGGGTTAAAACAAAAATAACAATCGCGGTGGCATTTTAATGACAAAAATGTCGTATAACTCCCTTCTCCCGTACGACATTGCACGCAAGCACTCGAGAGCCAATTACAATGTATACTCTTCCCATTATTGGCAAAAGTTGCGCCATGATTCTTTATAGTTAGTTTGAGTTTCTCAATTTCATGTTGCTGTGCAAAAGGGGCTTCAAAATTAAGGCCATATTCTATGATTGCCTGCTGTGTTTGCTGTTCGATATCCAAATAGCGAATAGCGTAGCGCTTAAATTTTTGATTATTTACTGTCGATATTGTTCTATCAGTAATAGGATAGATCATAAATTTCCCTTCAATTTATGAGCAAACAGTTCCTATTATTCAGTGAATTTTCAATTAGGTTCAGAATGTAAATAATCAATTAATAGACTGTCATTATAATGCCAATAACAATTAGAAATATGCTTATAAATACTCACATCATTACCGAGCAAATTGAAAATAATTTTAAATAAGAAACATTCGCATTATATTATTTTGATTTTTAATTAATATCAGTATAGGTAAGTGACGTAATATGGTGTTGCGCAGGATCAAAAAAACTTTCCTTTCATTATTTATATATCAAATGATTAGCTATCGCTGTCGTTATGGCTAGGTTATTACTCAATCATGTTCTCATTATATGAGAATTATCTCTTTAAAAATCGCCATATAAAATTCAAATACCTCATTTAATAGCATTCTAAAATAATATTAAACTAACCTTTCAACATTAAAAGAGAGGAAATAATATTTCAATTTGTAAAATTAAACTTCAAAAAATGTTCAGCTATTCATATTTATCATATTTAATTTCTTTTATTTTATAAACCTCTCTAATAAATACAGCATAGTTATTATTTATCTTTTTATCATAATTAAAGATATAATTATAATTCATCGTTAGACACTCCCAACTCGTCACTATCACGCGGTTGGTCATTATCGTCAAAGTGGTAAAGCATAAGTCACCTTAACCGTTTCCATTGGCACCTCCGTCTTTATACTCTGAATGCTGCTAATTTGCGTTAAATGATCTGCATGAAATCGACGATAAGAGGCTAAGTCTTGCGTTACAATACGGATCAAAGCATCACATTCCCCTGCCATTAGATGGCATTCAACGACTTCAGGCATCTGTTTAATGTCTTCAACGAATTGGTTGATGGTCTTGGCATCTTGTGTTTTAAACCAAATACGTGCAAATAAAGAAAGACCGGCTCCAATTTTACTGCCATCCAATACGGCCACATAACGTTTGATTACCCCGGCTTCTTCAAGCAATTTCACACGACGCAGACAAGGGGACGGGGAAAGCCCCACTTCTTTAGCTAATTCAATATTCTGAATTTTTCCATCTCTTTGTAAAATCTGTAAGATGCGTCTATCAATGGCATCCAATTTTAGCCTATTTTCTTTCATTGGTACTCAACCTCAATTTAATATTAATTTTTGATATTAAATACCAATTATTGTTTATTTTAAAGCAATAAAAAAATCCAATATCACTGGATTATCGCTATAATTTTATTGCTACTGGCCAGTTGCGTGAATTAACAATAAACAATAATGAGGAATTGAAATGGAGTTACAGACCTTGCTCTTATTTAGCGCAACCGTAGTCCCTTTAGTCTGCACACCAGGCCCAGATATTCTTTTTATTTCCGCACAAGGATTATCAGGAGGCACCTCTGCTGCCTTGAAAGCTAATTTAGGTATTATACTGGGCTATATAGCGCATGCGATTCTGGCTGCACTTGGTTTAGCGGCAATTGTTGCGGCTTCCCCTATGATTTTCCACACCATTAAATGGGTTGGAGTGACTTATGTCACTTATCTTGCTATCCGCATGGTATTATCTGCGATGAAAGCGGGAGACTTAAAAATTCAAACGGTGTCAACAAAGGCAGTAATAGCTAAAGCATTTCTGACGAGCTTTCTTAACCCTAAAGGGTTATTGGTGTATTTCGCTATTTTGCCGAATTTCATTAAGCTGACAGAAAGTGTGGCAGTTCAGTCTTTGATACTTTCAGCTGCTTTTATACTTTCGTGTGTCGTAATCTATGGTGTGATAGGTGCATTATTTGCTTCCATGCATAATAAGCGAGCTTATAATGATAAAAAACGCCGTATAACCGAGGGGGTTGCAGGCGGTATGCTAACACTCGCTGCTATCGGTTTAGCTACTAGTTAGCGAGGCAATAATTCAATCCAGATTAACTTGCTATCGGTGCTAAGTGGTTTTATCACCCCTTCACCGATATCAGGTAGCCACCAGGCTCCTTGTCCTTGCGCCATAAGATGACAATTTGCGCCAGAAATTTCCCATTCGCCATTGAGTACATAGACTAACCCTGCTTGGTTAGCTGGTAATTTACACTCTTCAGTGATGAAGTAGTTTTTAACCGCCCACCTATCATCTAGAAAAATAAAATTCATTAACTTAACTGATGGCTTTGGGACTTTTACCATACAAAATTGCTGGGCTGAAAATTGGACATGATCACCTGCATGCTCTAATCGGCACTCAAATGCTTTGGTATCGGTTAACAGAAGCGGCTGGTCATTCAACAATATTGCCAACCTTTCTCCATCCGCATAACGTTTTAAATAGCTCTCTTGCTTAATGGTTGCAATACTTGCGCGTAGTGAATAGTCCGATGCCACTGGCCAGCAAAATACTTCTTGGCTGGCCCCCCCGCCATCATGCCAATCCAGGATAGGTAACTCCATTGTGTCAAAACATTTTATTTTCACATTACCTCCCATTTATTGCTGCTAACACATTTAGATTTATACTTAGATTGGCAAAGTTAATCTTTCAAGGCAATGAATTAACAATGATAATGTGACTAATCACGCCTCTCATTGATTAAAAAGTGACATAAACGGCCTAAAGTTTTCATTGCTTCTTCCACCCTTTCACTCCATGTAAACGATGCATTCAGACGAAATGCATGATTAAACTGATCACTAGTGGAAAACATACTTCCCGGTGCGATGCTGATCCCCTCTTTTAGTGCGAGTTGGTACAAACGAATAGCATTAAATGGCGGTTCAAATTCTAGCCATAAAAAATACCCACCTTTTGGTGTATTAACTTTTACTGACTGAGGCATGTATTTTGCTATTGCACTCAACATTTGGTGCTGACGTTGTTCCATCGTTAAACGCAGTTTACGAAGGTGGTTGTCATATCCCCCTAATGATAAGTACTCCGCAATAGCTAATTGCGTGGGAACGCTAGCAGAAACGGTGCTCATCATTTGTAAATGTTGAATTTTTGTCGCGTGTTGACCCGCGGCAACCCAACCCACTCGATACCCCGGCGCTAAACATTTCGAAAACGAAGAACAATGAAAGAAATTTCCTTTAGTATCTAGTGCCTTTGCGGGTATTGGCTGTTTGTTACCAAAATAAAGTTCCCCATAGACATCGTCTTCAATTAATGCAATTTGCTGCTTATTCAGGATATCGACCAATCGTTTTTTGTTCGTTTGCGGCATCGTACCGCCTAATGGATTTTGATAATGTGTCATCAGCCAACAGGCTTTAATTGGATATTTGCTTGCAATATCCTCTAACGCGTCAAGATCAATACCAAATAGCGGGTCTGTTTTAATAGCAATTGCCTTGAGTTTTAACCGCTCAATTGCCTGAAGTGAACCATAGAATGCAGGTGATTCGATAACGACCCAATCCCCGGGCTGAGTGACTGATTGTAAGCTCAGAACTAAAGATTCCATGGCTCCTGCTGTAATCACGATTTCATCAGGAGCAACATGGATCCCTTGAGTTGCATAACGCTGAGCAATGTTTCGACGCAGTTGTTCATTACCAGGCGGCAAATTAGCTGGTGTATTAAATTTCGATAAGCGCCTAGCGACAGACGCGAGTGATTTCGCGAGTTTTGGGTCATCTAATAAGGCGGGCTCTGGAAATGCGGAGCCAAATGGGATAATATTCGGGTCCTTACAAGCTTGTAAGACACCAAAAATAGAGGCGTTAATCTCTACATTTTCATTCAAATGTAGCCCTTTACCTCCTTTTGCGGCAGCAAATGCGTTATTGCGGTTTGCCACGTAATACCCTGATTGCGGGCGAGCAACGACCCATCCTTGGCTTTCAAGCAACTGATATGCTTGCACAACAGTCATTAAACTTAAACCAGACTGTTTAACACTTTCCCTCAATGAAGGTAATCTGTCGCCCACTTGCCAGATATTGTCTTCAATTTGCTGACGAATTTGCGCTGCTAATTGTTCGTATCTCGTCATAGCCGCCTCAACTGTTATAGTTAATATCTCAATAATTGTTACTATTATAGTTTATCGTCTCATGTTCTACTTATCCACACATTCACCTGACTTTTTTTTAACTATAAGCACAAAACATTTTTCGTTGGATGGCGATTATTTTGCACTCAGGTGTGAGCAATCTCTTTTGCTAAGGATTAGCGCCTCAATTGCTCTCATCAAAACGTTGAATGTTGCGTGTCATTAACATATCCACTCAGGGGTCAATATGTTTGGACTAACTGCGCTGGAACTTGCCCGTATACAATTTGCGTTTACGGTCTCGTTTCATATTATTTTTCCAGCCATTACGATTGGGCTCGCAAGTTACCTTGCGGTGCTACAAGGTTTATGGCTTAAAACTCGTGATCAAGACTATATAAAACTGTTCCATTTTTGGTCGAAAGTTTTTGCGGTTAATTTCGGAATGGGTGTTGTTTCTGGCTTGGTTATGGCATACCAATTCGGCACTAACTGGAGCTTTTTCTCAGATTTTGCGGGAGGTATTACAGGGCCATTACTCACTTATGAGGTTCTTACGGCCTTCTTCTTAGAAGCTGGTTTCCTCGGTGTTATGTTGTTTGGGATGAACCGTGTAGGTGAAAAATTGCATTTCTTCGCTACTTGCATGGTTGCGCTAGGAACGATTATTTCCACATTCTGGATTTTGGCCTCCAACAGCTTTATGCAAACACCACAAGGCTTTGAAATTATTGATGGGCGCATTGTTCCCGTTGATTGGTTTGCCGTTATTTTCAACCCCTCTTTCCCTTATCGATTACTGCATATGACTACAGCAGCTTTCCTTGCTGCAGCATTTTTTATTGGGGCTTCCGCCGCTTGGCACTTGCTCAAAGGCAACAAGTCCAGTGCCATGAAAAAAATGTTTTCCATGTCCCTGTGGTTGATTTTAGTTTTAGCCCCTGTTCAAGCTTTAATCGGGGATGCTCATGGCCTAAACACACTTAAACATCAACCGGTTAAAGTGGCTGCAATGGAAGGTCACTGGGAAAACAAACCCGGAGAAGCCACTCCGCTGATCTTGTTTGGTATTCCAAACCAAGAAAAGGAAAAAACAGAATTCGCTATCGAAATCCCTTATTTAGCAAGCCTGATTTTAACACACAGTATTGATAAACAAGTCCCCGCGCTAAAAGAATATGCCCCAGAAGATAGGCCTAACGTGTTTATGGTGTTTTGGTCATTCCGCGTAATGGTCGGGCTTGGCTTATTAATGATAGCGGCAGGAGTTTGGGGTTTATGGCTTCGCTACCGTAAAAACCTTTATGAGTCGAAAACATTCTTACGTTTTATGTTTTTAATGGCACCTTCTGGGCTGATAGCCATCCTTGCAGGTTGGTTTACAACAGAAATTGGCCGCCAGCCATGGGTTGTTTATGGGCTACAACGAACCTCTGATGCGGTCAGTGCACATGGTGAAATGCACATGAGCATCAGTTTAATCGCCTTTTTTGTCGTTTATGGCGGTGTTTTCGGGATTGGCTATATGTACATGATGAAATTAATTCGTAAAGGTATCGCGGAGGACGCAGCTCATGGGCATTGATTTACCTCTCATTTGGTTTGTCATCATCGTATTTAGTATGTTGATGTATATTGTCATGGATGGGTTCGATTTAGGCATTGGGATCCTTTACCCTGCGCTGAAAGACAGCCAAGACCGTGATCTGATGATGAACAGCGTTGCCCCAGTGTGGGATGGCAATGAAACTTGGTTGGTTTTAGGTGGAGCCGCTTTATTTGGTGCTTTTCCTCTCGCTTATGCGATTGTCCTTGATGCCCTGTCAATTCCATTAACTTTCATGTTATTGGCCTTGATTTTCCGTGGTGTTGCCTTTGAGTTTCGCTTTAGAGCGGATGAATCACACCGCCGCCATTGGGATCACGCCTTTATTTGGGGTTCAATTTTTGCCACCTTTGTTCAAGGAGTGGTCGTTGGTGCCTTTATCCAAGGCTTCCATGTAGAAAACCGTGTTTACATGGGGGGGTATTTCGATTGGTTCGCGCCTTTCCCACTATTTTGCGGATTTGGCCTTGTTGTGGCTTATGCACTATTAGCTTGTGGGTGGTTGATCATGAAAACTGAGGGCCACTTACGTAGCACGATGTATCGTGTTCTACGGCCATTAACATTACTGATGTTAGCGGTAATTACGGTGATCAGTCTCTGGACTCCGATGTTAAATGAGGCCGTTTTTGAGCGTTGGTTCTCTCTGCCAAACCTGTTCTTCTTTTTACCTGTTCCGTTACTGGTATTAGGCTGTACTTGGTTGATCCTAAAAAGTGCTAAGCGACAACGATTCGATAGCGTGCCATTCTTAGCGGCTTTAATGTTGATTTTCCTTGGGTTTACTGGCCTAGGTATCAGTATCTGGCCAACGCTCATTCCACCCGCAGTCAGTTTCCGTGATGCCGCTGGCCCATCCGAAAGTTTAGGCTTTATGTTAGTCGGTGCGTTATTCATTATTCCTGTTATTTTGGTTTATACCTATTGGAGTTACTATGTCTTCAGAGGAAAAATTACCCCAGAACAAGGTTACCACTGATAACGTGGCAGCCTCCCCTTGGTGGAAAAAACTCGGTTGGATGGCCATTATCTGGTTCGGAAGTGTATTGGCGCTATTTGCCTTCTCTTCCGTGTTTAAATTGATGATGACCGCAGCCGGAATGAAAGTGAAGTAATCTACCTTTCGATATGCCGTATGCTAAAAATCATACGGCATTTTTATTAAAATCAACAATTCATCACTGTAAATTGCCTCCCTACTGTTGAAAATCTCTCTTTATAAATATCCTCTTCCAATCACTCACTAGCGGTTGCAACTTACAAAGTTATTCATGATAATGATAATAATTACCATATAATAAAATTATCATTAATAAAGGAGATTGTCCGTGGCCACTGAACAACCCGTTGAAAAAAACATCTACCGCCCGGCTCCACCACAGCTCATTCAAGTCAAATCCATTACCGATATCACCCCATCTATTCGCAGCATTACTTTCACCGGTGAAAGACTCAATACATACCCAACTGATTGTGAAGGTGGGCACCTGAAAATATTTTTAGCCCCTGATTTAATCAGCCAGCCCGCACTCCCTATCCTAAGTAAAGAAGGCCGTAGCTGGCCAGAAGACAAACCTCGTCCATTTGTTCGTACCTATACCGTCAGAGCCATCCGCCCTGAAGTTAGCGAGATAGATATTGAATTTGCTATGCATGATGGCGCAACTGGCCCTGCATACCTATTTGCACGTGATGCAAAACCAGGAAATTGGATGGGGATTACCAATCCGGGTGGCCCAGACCCATTATTGCCTGCCAGACAACATTACTTCATGGCCGGTGATTCAAGTTCTCTACCCGCTATTGCCGCATTATTAGAAAAAATGCCAGCAAATGCCCAAGGTAAAGTCGTACTACGGTTAGATAGCCCAAAAGACGTGCGAGAACTGAAAAAACCTGAACACGTTGACGTAATTTGGATCTGTGGTGATATCACCAAAACAGCTGAATTAATTAGCACGTTTAAGTCTTGGGACATTCCAAACAATGATTGCGCTTTTTGGATTGCGGGTGAAGACCAAATTATTCGTGATTTGCGTCGTTATATTCGTCGAGAAAAAGGTTTTGGTCGTGATGATATCTATGCAATTCCTTACTGGCGATATGGTTATGATGAGGAAGGTTATCACCATGAACGCCATGCTGTAATGGACAACCCTGACGACTAACTTCGGTTCAAATAGTTAGCTCGCTTATTGATTATAAACTCTACTAAGCGAGCTCATATCCTGCTCCTATCTGCCTTCATCACGTTTTTAGTCATTATATTCCTCATCAATAAACTAGCTAAAATACTTTTCATTCTTACATTTGTTATGTTATAACATAATGGTTTTTATGGTCGTTATATTCACTACAAAAATAGGAAAACCACTGTGTACAAAATGGCAATTTTAAAAACCAGTCTTTATGTCGCATTAGCTCTCACTAGCTATACAGCAGCTGCTCATGGCTCACATAGTCACTCTCATCCACAATCAGAGAAAGCACTCCAAGCTTCAAAAGGGATTTTTGAAGATGCTGACGTCAAAGATAGGTCTCTTAGCGATTGGCAAGGCATCTGGGAATCGGTTAATCCATTACTATTAAATGGAAAGCTCGATGAAGTTTTAGAAAGTAAAGCAAAGAAAAATAAAGATAAAACGGTTGAAGAGTATCGTGAATATTATAAAAAAGGCTATGCCACCGATGTTGACAGCATTGGAATTGAAAATGATGTTATTGAGTTTACCCAAAACGGTGCCGTAAGCAGCTGTAAATATGACTACGCCGGTTACAAAATTCTTCATTACACTTCAGGGAAAAAAGGCGTCCGTTACTTGTTTGAATGCAAAGATGCTAACTCAAAAGCGCCCAAATTTATCCAGTTTAGCGACCATATTATTGAGCCACAGGCCTCGGGGCATTTCCACCTGTATATGGGAAACGAATCTCAGGAAAAATTATTAAGCCAACTAGAAAATTGGCCAACCTATTACCCATATACCCTCACAGATGAGCAAATCGTACATGAAATGCTCTACCACTAATCAATTGCCTCTATAAAGATTTAACCTATACCCCGCGAACAAATCGCGGGGTATATAATTAATAACAAAACTAATTAATAGTTATAAGCCAATAAGGCTTTATGGCACAATTGTGATCTCACACAATCCTCAATAGTAAAATTCACCATCGAAACCATTTCATCAGTACTAAAACGTTGTAATGCATCGGTTAACCCTGAGGACACACCTTCAGGCAAATCACACTGGGTCACATCACCATTGACAATCACCGTCACATTTTCACCAAGCCGAGTTAAAAACATTTTCATTTGCGTGACAGTGACATTCTGCGCTTCATCTAATATCACGACGGCATTTTCAAATGTTCGACCTCGCATATAAGCAAATGGCGCGATTTCCACTTTAGCAATTTCGGGGCGCAAACAATATTGCAAAAAGGATGCGCCGAGCCTTTTCACCAATACGTCATAGACAGGACGAAAGTAAGGCGCAAACTTTTCTGACATATCACCCGGTAAAAAACCGAGATCTTCCTCCGCTTGAAGAACGGGCCTTGTCACAATAATCTTATTGATATCTTTATGAATTAACGCATCAGCTGCAAGTGCAGTGCTGATATAGGTTTTACCACATCCCGCTTCGCCATTCGCAAAAATTAATTGCTTATGTTTAATGGAATTAATATAGAGTTTTTGAGCTTCATTTCTGGGCAATATAGGGGATTCATCACGACGTTCTTTTGCCATACCGATAGCTTCAATGCCAGTAAATTCAGCAAATGATGCGACGTTATTGATATCAAAACGACCTGAGCGATCTTTGCGTGATGAACGTTTCATTTCACGACGTGCCTTTGTTGCAGCTTTCTGTCTACTCATAGTATTAACCCTTCCAGGTATCAGTGATGTCAATTCAAATGACGGACTATTCAAAACAGAGGTGAGCTCCCTTCAAGCTCAAAGTTAATATCAAACATCTATTATGTGGCTGTAACTCCATGCAATAACTCGGCTAATAAAAAAACCGGTTACCAATCTCACCATGAAAATTTCATGATGGAGTGGTAACCGGTTTTGTACTCGCGTGTATAAACACTTATTTCCCATTAGTTTCTCCTGTAACAGCGATACTTTTAAACTAATGAATCTATATGACAGTAATATGACAAGCAGCAATATTTTTAGTGCATCAATGAGTCCATGTTTTTATTGCAGTTTTCATCTGCTTTAAATATAGCGTCATTTTTTTTGATAAAGCAACATTTTTCTAACAAAATTTTGGGCGTTTATTAAAATTTTTCGTTATCACACATAAATATAAAAAAATAAAACCGCAATAATCAGTTAGTTAACTATTGCGGTTTTAAAGGATAATTAGCGTATTTTACAATTTCCCGCTAACTCAAAACCTGCGGCTTTAGCCGATTGTTCGTCAGTGAAGATGACGGCATTTTTATCAGCGATGGTATTGAAGCTAGCACAATGTGAAAAATGATATTTTTTAGAATTGCGATTACCTTTAATTTCAACCGTATTTGGTACAATAGATTTATTTTCTATTACTTGAGGCTGATTTAAAGGTGAGACTGGTGAAATATTAACACCCTCTGCGCTATTTTTATGATTTAAACTCCATTTTTTCTCCCCTGTCACAAATGGGTTATGATGGCCCATCACCTTAGCGACTCGATTATCACGCTGGATTTCCCAAGGGGTTGGAGGATATTTATTATCCCAAGCCATCAGTAACTGTTGTTGTTGACGTGACATAGATAAGTTATAGCGGTCATGCATATAGAAATATACTCGGGCTACTTGCCCTTTGGCCTCATCTCTTGGTTCAAAGACTTTTTGTTTAAAATCAACTCGACTGCGGCACATTCCGTATGGATATGGCGTATTAGCGGGTAATTGCCCAAAACTAAAATTGCTTCTATCACCATTCACCTCACCAATAGAAGGCGCTAAATTATGCAGATCGGCTTCCATTTGGCCAAAAATAGGGTCACTAGACACACAGTTTTTTCGCCCACCTTGTTGCCAACATTGTCTTTGATGACCAAACACCCATGTCGGAACAATATGCTCCCATTCAATGCGTTCGGCTCGGTTCTGTTGTTTACGCACTTGATAACCACAAGAGGCTAAATCGACTTTTCCTCCGCTTTTTCCTGCCCATTCCCACTGGCACCCACAGTATATTGTTCCCTCACCTTGGTGATTTTGATCTGCATAAACCTGAGTTTTACTCAGTGCTTTGGCTTCAGTAAATGAACTTGGTGCAGAAAATGAAAAAGCAGAAAAAATAAATAATAGAATCGAAAAAACGAATTGATAATATTTGGACAAGCTAAATTGTTTCAAAATAACACCACTAATAAGAATATATGCGAAGAATTGAAATGAATACGTTAGTTTTTCCTCTAACACATTAATGCATAAGAAGAAATATCACATATTCTAATCAAATAGTAGCATTAATGATATCAGCGATGACTCAATTTTATGGTTAACACCCACATCAGAATTTATGCAGCTTTAATAGAATATCTAACTCTTATTAGTAAAAGAAAAAAGTATGGCTTACGGATATAGCAAGAATACCAGCAAGCCATCCCTTAAAAATTACACGCTTGGTCTTTTGCGATATAACCATAAACCAGGTAAAGAAATACCAATAGACAAGGCTCCAACAATGAAAGACGCTTTTAAGAAATTAGTCACTAGAACCTCAACTAATTCAGGATCATAGCCAAATTGCGATATTTTAACGACTGAAATCATTGCAATATAGGCACTAATACCTGGAAACATTGGGATCACGGCAGCAACAGTAAACACTTTAGGATGAGCTAACCACCAGCGCGACCACTGAATACCGATAATACCGATTAAAATTGCTGCAAGAAAACTTGCCCACTCGATTTGCAGCCCTAGTGTCATCAATATCATTCTAAAGCCATAGCCAATAGCACCTAATAAAGCGCAATATTTCAATGCTCTAACAGGCACATTAAATACCATAGCAAACCCAACTGCTGGTATAGCCGCTAGTAGCATTTTCTCACATAAGGAGAACAGAAATTCTATGCCCATTCTTTTAAACCCCAGATTGTCATTGCTAATACAACCCCAATACAGGTAGCCAAAGTAAGGAGACTCGCCATTGTCCAACGCGCTAAACCTGTATTAACATGCCCTTTAAACATATCAGCGACTGCATTAATTAATGGAAAGCCCGGAACTAAAAGCAATACGCTGGCAGCCATAGAAATCGTTTCAGTGACTGCTAAATACGGTATTTTCAGTAATAATCCAGAGACCGTTGTCGCAACAAACGCAGTGATACAAAAATTAATCAATGGGTTCATTTGATGAGAAGTTAACACTTGTCGCACATACATTGCACAGCCACTGGCTAAAAATGTAATTAATGCACTTTCCCATCCCCCTCCATTCAACTTGCTGAAACAAGCACAAGATAAAGCCACCATCAAAACCATTAACCATCGAGGATATCGCAACGGTTTAATCGATGATAATTTCTTGTGTAATTGTTTTCGGTCTAGTAAATGATGTTCGACGAGAATGACCGCATGCTGGACTTCGGTGACAACATGCATATTAATACCACGGTCAATAATACGCCGTGTTGACGTTAGGCAGCGGCCATCAATTATGGTGGTTAAAACTAATGAGTTAGATGAGATTGCACTATCAACTTGATTTGCTCCAAGTGCAATGCCCAAACGGGTTGTCAATTGTTCAACGAGCATACTTTCAGCGCCATGTTGCAATAACAATAAGCCACACTCAATACATAGCCGAGTTACCTCACGTTGCTGATCAACAGGATCATTTTGGTCTATTTTTTGTTCATTCAATGCATGCTCTGCCATCTTGCCCCCAATATTGTGACAACCATTCAGATATCATCCTAAACATGTTAATCTTTATAAATATCATAAAGACAAATATCAGCTTAAATGATGATCTCTTTCAGGTAAATCTGTGATTGAGGTAACGTGATTTAAACTATTTGGTAAAATTTGTTATGTTATTTTCTTATTTGAAGACAAAGAGTAGGATTAGCCATTCATGAGTAGCACGCTTACAGCTAAAACCCCAAAAGGCCGACGTCGTCATCAGGCTTTGATCACTGCCGCAACTGAAATTTTTCTGCAATATGGGTTTGAAGGTGCAACTCTGGATATGATTATTGAACGTGCTGGAGGCTCTCGAACGACTTTATATAAAAATTTTGGTGATAAAGAAGGGTTATTTGCCGCTGTTATTGCATCTATGATTGATGATATTTTTCAAGAACCTAACGAAAAAACACCCTCACTAAATACGATTGAGTCCATACTTTCTTTTTATGGTTCTCGATTTTTATTGAATGTTCTTAAACCTGAATCCATCGGGTTATATCGGTTAATTTTAGGTGAATACAACCGTTTCCCTGAAATAACCCATGCATTTTTTGAGCAAGGCCCTGTAAAAAGCTATCGCTTGTTAACACAGAAATTGGCTTTACTTCCTGATGTTAAAGTAAATGAAACAACATTATTAAGTATTTCTTCACGCTACCTAGAAATGCTAAAAGCGGATGTGTTTATCACCACTTTTTGTGTTGCCGATTTCAAGCCCAGCGATGAATTTATTCAACAGCAAATTGCTATGTCCGTCGATATCATCGCCAGTTATATCCGTAAAATCAGTAAAACCACAATCGACTAAGCTAAAACTGATTGGGCTTGCTCTTTTGCAGCTATTGCATCCGTTGCGATTAAAACTTGAGGACCATACAACGCAGACAACATGGGAGCCATGCGTTCCATCTCCTCTTTATCTCGGCCATCAGGTTGTAGCGTAACAACTAGAGCGCGACAATGCTGTTCCATTGCTTCTTTTGCATCTTTCAACCAACGACGCACATATTTCATACTTTGCATATCTTCTGATGATGGTTTTTCTTTTTTAACCACTGGAGGATATATCAATACAAATTCATTTCTTCTCGCCAATAACATATCCATTTCCTCTAACCATAAACGTGTTTCATCCATAGTTGATGGAAATATATTCATCTCGCAGATTGGCCAATTTTCTGTTTTTATCATATTTTTACTCATCACAATCATCTCTGTTGTCATCATTAATTAAAGTGTACTTGAATGTACACTTTTCTATCATCCATAGTCAAGAATGATTATCATTTGTATTTTGCAAATTATGCTATTTCTGACAGTGACTAACAGGAATATTCTCAATATGCAGAAAAAGTTTATTAGTTAAAAACATTCACGTGTTCGAGTGGTGCGTTTTTGAATATGGAATGTTATTCTGACGATATTATGAATTTTAAAAGCGAAAATACGATGAAAAAAACTCTTCCAATTGCGTTTAGCCTTTTAATGGCTTTCACTGCATTTAATGCAAATGCAGGTGCAACCTGTGATACTTATTTCAAAGAAATGAATGACCTTGTTAAGCAAGCTGAAGAACAATATAAAGATGAAGCCAATGCAGGTGAACAAATTGCATTAATGAAGTCACAATTAGAGGAAGCGAAAAAAGCCCTTGCTAGCTACCCAGATGATGCACAAGAGCAAGCTTGCAGCCAAGCACTTAAAGCAATTGAGCAAGCCAAAGAAGCGGTAAAAACACCCTAGAATTGTTCGCTTTTAATAGATAAAAAAATAGCCTGCTCAGCAGGCTATTTTATTTACCGAACCACGAGAACCGAGATCTTCGCATAGGAAACAATCCCAGAAGCATTTGAACCTAATAAATGGGTTGAAATACTTGGATTGCGTGAGCCGATAACAATAAGGTCAGCATCAATAGCCTCAGCTTCTGATAAAACTTTATCTCTTGGTGAACCAAACTCCACCTTATAAGAGATTTTATCTGACGGATAATCAATCTTTTCAATAATTTCTTTTAGCTGCTCTTCAGAGCGCTCAAGTGCTTTTTTAGCAAATGAAGACAGTAAATCATAATGATAACTATAACTCATTGAAAATCTTGAAACATCTGGAACTGAGTGAAATAAGTGAATTTTCGCATCTGAAATTTTTGCTAAATAAATAGCATGTTTTAATGCGTTATCTGTTAGTACATCTTCAGATATATCCACGGGAACCAAAATTGTTTGATACATATGATGCCCCTTATTAATTATGTTGACGTTTTTATTCAAGTTATATTGTTGCGTATTTTTACAACTTGGTTATTAGGCGTAGCGGGTGAATATTTTCCTTTTTAGTCTTTAGAAGTATAGCCTTACTGCACTAAAAAAGCTGTGAAGCCCCTTACTATTACAACAAAAAATTATTCTTCTAAATGCCATTTATGCAAAATACGATGAATAAAAGGAGTTACAATTAATCCAATACTGATAATAAAAACACTTTGTAAAAATAAACCATAAATAGCGATAAAGAAACGGCCTCCCCGTGTAATTGGAGCCGGCTCAATAGCTTGCCCACTCAACATAGACAACGCATTAAGCATTGACTCAACAGCTGAATGGCCTTCAATAAAATAAAAACCGATTATACCGGGTAATAACCCAAGAAAAAAAATCAAAAGCCCGAGTAAATAAAAACGTAAAACTCTCAGAACAAAGTGTTCAACACGCAGTAATTCTTGTGAAAACTTTTCCATACTGACTCAAATTCACCTTGTTATAAGTAAGATCAATTAACTTGAGTGCTAAAACTGATTGAATTGGCAATACAAATAATGAAATAAAAAAGAACCTACCCATTGAGCAGGCTCTTCTCTAATTATTAACGTACAACCAGCACTGATGTTTCAGCGTAACGTACTATACCCGCCGCTGTTGACCCTAAAAGATGAGTTGTAATATTTGGGCGACGAGAGCCAATGACAATAATATCGGCATTAATGTCTTTTGCTGTATTAATCACTTCATCTCGTGGAGAACCAAACGTTATAGTATAACTAACGTCATCATGAGGTAAATCAATTGAATCCATTAACATTTTCATGTCTTCTTCCGCTTTCACCGTCGCACGGTCTTTTATTTCCATGTAACCTAAAGCATACGCATTAATAATTGCTGAAGAAATTGGCAAAACATGAATAAGATGAATTTTAGCACTAGATTGCTTTGCAAGATTAACAGCATGACGAACGGCTTTGCTGGTTAATTCATCTTCTGTTAAATCGATAGGGACCAGAATCGTTTTATACATAACCCCTCCTAAAATAGTTAAAATGAAGTTCTACAACAAAATTATAAACAATTACTAATAAATGTCTCTTATCCACAAAGATAAATGAGATCTCTAACTACAAATAAAGGCAGGCTATTCTCTTAGCCATGGCGTCACAGTTAAACCAATTAACATGCCTTCAGGGCTTAATAACCTTGTTACGGTTTGCCCCCAAGGCTCCATGCGATTATTAACTAATAAGACATAGCCTTCTTTCAGACAAATATCCGTGATCTTCTCGATGTCTGAAACCTCAAACTCCATCCAACTTTGCGGAGTGAGTATATTTTCAGGCCACTCATTTTGACTAAAACACGATTGGGCAGCTTGCTCTATAGGCCAAAGTGCAAAATGTTTAACACCTTCTAGCCCATCTTGCTCACAAGTTAAATATTGGCTTCCTTCTTCTATTGGCTTCAAAGGTAACTTTAACAACTCAAGATAAAAAGAATGACTTTTTTTGTAATCTGTCACTATCGGCCCAAACCCTGCAACAAATAATACATCAGAGCTATCTTGGAAAGGTATCATCCTGTGTTCCTATAACGTGATGAGCTACTAAAATTTTACCGTTTAATAAAATCGATAATTACTTTTACAAAATAAGATAATTAACCACTGACTTTATTCATTGTAGAGATCATTTTTTCAACCATTCTTTGAGCCTTCAAGCCCTCTTCTCCACTGATCAAAGGTTGAGTTTGGTTTGAAACAGAATCAATAAAATGCCGAATTGCACCATCAAAACCGCGTTGAACCAAAATGGAGTCCCAATTAGCCGGTTTTTTCTCGCTGATCCCAACGGCATTTTCACTCCACCAATGGTTCATATTGGTTATTTGATGAATACTGTCCTCAGCAATGACAACAAGTTGCTCTTGTTGGCTTCCGGCTTTGCGATGCATCGATGTTGTTAACCAACATTGGCCAGCTTGCATATGGTGCTCGGCATAAAACAATTCATCAGTATTTGTTTTGTGAATGCTACCACTGATCAGTTTTGCATTACTTTGTGCAATCCACATTATAGTATCAATGACATGCAAATAATCATCTAATAACGTAAACCTGAAGTCATTCGGCCCTACGCTATCCATACGGTGTTTATCCATACGAATAGACGCTATATTTTTAATATCTTGTTTAATTGCCAAATAAAACGGCGAGAAACGGCGGTTAAATCCAACCATTAACATTTTTTGACGTCGCGCTGCTAACTGAATTAATTGCTCCGATTGTTCAATTAACTCAGTCAATGGCTTATCAACATAGACATGAACGTCAGCCTCTAATAGCAGCTTGATTACCTCAAAATGGCTTTTGGTCGCACTGTGAACAAAAATAGCATCACATTGCTGTGCTAGTGCGTTAATACTGCTAAACAGGGGCATTCGATAACTATCACACACCAATTTTGCCTTTGATTGATTTGGAGAAAAAGCACCAACCAACTCCCAGTTTTCCTCTTTAGTTAAAATTGGTAAATACGCTTTTTGTGCAATAGAACCTAAACCAACTACACCCACCTTTAATTTTCGCATCGTAAACACGCCTGTTAATGGTTAATCTCTGCAAGAATAATCTCATTAATATCAATTAAAAAAATTTTTTTTTTGTTAAAAAAACAATTTTGATGAGAAATAAATACACAATAGATTGTTTTATATAAACAAAAAATGAAAATAAACAGGGAGAGTGAATAAGTAACTGCATAAAAAAAAGGGTTGATTTCTTAAATGAGAATGGTTATCTTTTACCTCGTGAATACTTGAGTAAATCACTCAAGTTTATCACAAACGACATTGCTCACATTGCTTCCAGTTTAGCAGGCCAACTTCATATGTTGGCCTTTTTTTTATTTAAAATAATCTATTATTTTCTGCGTATTGCACTACTAAAACTCCATGATTTCAAATGCCCAACATATGCTAGGCGTTGAGTGGGCATGAAAGTCGGCACATCACCGGTTCGCATATGCAATATATCCGCAGGTGTTATCCACGATGAATTACCTTCAAATAAGGGAATACCCGCATACTTATAAGCATCTAGGACAAACTGCGAACAAAAGAAACCATTAGCTTGGTCCACATTATCGCCTAACTGAACTTTAGCTAAGGTTTTTAAGCAAAAATTACGTATCGTTTCACCAATTAACGGAAGTTCACATACTCTTTTAGTGATCATCCAAGGAGCAATCATCACAATGCCTTTATAGTTATACTTGTTTCCATTATTTTGAACTGAAAATTCGCGTAATTTTTCTGCATGTAATGATGTTAAGCCTGCTTGTCTCAATACCACCATGTTATTAGAATCTTTCACTGCTTGGTCTAAGGTAATGATCCTAACGCCACTTCCCACAGATTCAGCAACTTCGCCCAAGCCTAGATAAATAGATGCATGGCTTACTCCGCTAATACTAAATAACCGAATTCCCCATGAATTTAACCCTGTAGCAGACGATAAAAGAATATCTCCGGGCAACATATCAGAAACTGCCAACGGTTCAACGGAATCCTCAATAGGAACCGTATTTGCGTGTTGAATATTAAATTTTAAGCGATTAGTTTCTTCATCTGATTTAAATTGAGTAGAACACCCTGAAAGAGAAAAACAAAATAAAAATAGTAGGCAACAATAAAATTTCATTCTACAACACCCAATAGTGATCTTTCTTTTTAGTTTTTAATTAATGCAGATAATATCCTTTAATCTATTTTATGACTACCGTTTATTTTTATAATAAGAGGCTCTGAATGTTACGCGTAGGAATGGTGTATATTGAAGTGAGTTAATGTAAGTTAATAAGAAAAATCCAATTTTAATTAAATAGCATCAACCCCCTAGTGAATACTAGAGGGTTACATTCATTCAATTAACTAATAACATATTCTGGGTAAAAAACAGTTACTGAATGATATGTTTTCTTTTCTGTCGCTTTATTCTTTTGTACTGCAACTGCGGCATTATCTTTAGAACTTAGCGAAACACGTATGTTTTTCTTAGAACGACTTAATTTATAAGGCATACCTAACAAACGACGTGCATTATTATTACTAACCATTATCGACTCCTTAAACTACTAAATTAAAAATTCATTAAAAAAATGAACATCAAAAAACATAGTCATCGTTGACCACAAAGGCTTTTTTGTTTCATAATAATAACAAAACAAAGTGTAACTTAATCAGTATAACACTAAACTAGTAATATATAATCCAGTTTTATTTATTAGTTCCCAATGGTTACTATATATTTTACGTTAAAATTATATTCGGTTTGCTTGAAAGGCTATTTTAATAAAAAACATGTTATTGGGTTATTTCATACGACTAAGCAGAGGTGTAAATGTTAAAAATATTAGGCCGCACTTCGTCAATTAATGTCCGAAAAGTATTATGGACTGCACATGAGCTTGATCTTAAATTTATTCATGAAGATCACTGGGGAAATCATGAGAATTTAATTCAAGTCGATTTTTTAAAATTAAACCCCAATGCGCTTATTCCAGTCCTTGTTCATGAACAAGGCTCATTATGGGAGAGCAACACAATTTGTCGGTATCTAGTGGCAAAATCCCAACGGACGGATTTATTACCCGAAGAGCCACTTGCTAGGGCTGAAATAGAAAAATGGATGGATTGGCAAATCTCAGAGCTCAACCCAGCATGGCGAGCTGCATTTATGGCACTAGTAAGACAGGATTCTTTTTTTCTACAACAACCTGAAATCGTGGAAAAAAGCATCCATTTATGGAATGAAAAAATGCAAATAATTGAATCTGTGTTATCAAAAAATCAGCCCCAAAAAAATCATCAGAACTATCTCTATGGAAACCATTTTTCTCTAGCGGATATCGTTATCACATTATCAATCCAACGTTGGCTATTAACCCCGATAAAACGCCCTAACACACCATTTTTACTTGACTATTATAAAAAAATGATAAATCGCCCTGCAGCATTAAAATGTATAAACCAACAGACCGCATAACAAATAACCTAAAAGCGTGTGCTACAAAATTTTAGCACACGTAGTTCCTTATTCGAGCGGTGAAGCAGGACTTGAGCACTTATCTTTCCAAATTTGGTTAACCTGTTCAGGCAATAATATTTCATGTCCTCCGTCAATAAACGGAATAGAAATATCCATGCGGCCTTCATCATTGGTATAAGATTTAACAATAAAACGCTTAAATCCATCAGGCTTATCATTTTTATATCGATACACCTCCCCACAAACATAACCAACCTTACCATTATCCGCAGTGTAGCGAGAAAAATGATATTCAATATTTCTAAATTTTGCTGCTTGTGGGTACGCTAAAACATCATAAACATTCTTTTTTACTTGCTCAACTAAACTCAATTGAGTTGGTTTCATATATAGTGCCCCTAACAGAAATGCAGCACCAAAAATAAGTATCGCAATGATTACTTTAAAAAAATTCATTTTTATTCTCGCCATATATGACCAAATTTATTGAAATAATGTTCATTATGATGATAACCAGATATCAATTAAAATCCATCTTTAAAACGTAAATATTCTTATATTTATCATTTTGTTATTTAAATAAGTTCAACATTAAAACCTTATTGTGTGTAATGTTAAGTTGAGTTTAATATTACAACTGTTTTTTACTCTTAATCCCCTAGAAAATTTCTCGTTTCTATTGTGATCCTCTGTAAACAATCAGTATAGTAAGAAAAATAATAACACTGCATGATAATAGGAAGTTGAAAAATGAAAACAATAGGCCTCATTGGTGGTATGAGCTGGGAATCTACATTACTATACTACCAACAACTTAATGAAGGAGTGAAACAGCAGTTAGGTGGCCTACATTCTGCTAAAATTGTTTTATATAGCGTCGATTTCGCTGAGATAGAACAGTATCAGTCCAATGGGCAATGGGATTTGGCAGCACAATGTTTAGCAGATGCAGGAGAGCGTTTAAAGCTTGCAGGCGCTGATTTTCTGGTTCTTTGCACCAATACTATGCATAAAGTAGCACCACTAATTGAATCTCAAACCGGTCTTCCATTATTACATATAGCTGATGCAACAGGTGAACGGATAACACAGTCAGGTATAAAAACAATTGGACTCTTAGGAACTGCGTTTACGATGGAGCAGCCCTTCTATAAACAAAGGTTGATTGATAAGTTTAATTTGGATGTTCTAGTACCTAGCGCTCAAGATAGAAAAATAATTCATGATATTATTTATAATGAACTATGCTTAGGAAAAATAAACAAAGAATCTAAACAGGAATATCAACGTATAATGACATCTCTGGTAGAAAAAGGTGCTGAAGGTATCATTTTAGGATGCACTGAAATAACATTACTTGTTAATCAACATGATACTACAGTAAACATATTTGATACCACCGCCATTCATGCACAAAAAACAATTGAAGTTGCGCTATCTGCTTAATCATTATTATCTAATAACAGACGCTGTCTTCAATAATTATTGTTAAGATAGTTTCTGTTAAATAATGGTAGCAAAATTGACATATCATCTAGTTAAAAATCACATTTTGCACTATTAAATAGAATTTAATATTAGCCAATTCTCACCTTTTGATTATAAAATACAATAATGCTATTTTTTATCGTTTATTGCACTAACTCTATTCTTATAAGAGTTAGTTTAACTTAACCACCTTAGATTTGTTTTTTATTAAATTTACAGATTATTACCCATTGAATATTAATTCTCATCTAAGATAATAAAAAATTAAGATTAAATTTTTGACAGGTTATTATGTATAAAAATAATGTTGGTAATGTTGTATTAGGCGGATTTATTAAACAAAAACGTATAGAACGTCAAATTACGACAAGAAAAATGGCTGAACTAATATCTATTTCTGAAAAATCATACATAAAATATGAAGATGGAACTCTTTCAATATTTATTGACCACCTTGTAATGCTATCTAAAATACTCAATATAGATGTCAAAACATTATTTGATATCTACGTCAACGCACAACCATGAGCCTGAATATATTGTACTATCACAAAAATTTTGCTTTATATTGAAAGGGTTAAATATAGTACTTAGACAAGAGTTATCACCAGCAATTAACGTTGTATAAAGATAATCTCAGTTTGCATCCTCAATCACAGCAAATTGAGAATGTATTGTATGTGTCATCTTTACCTTGGGTTTCATTTGACAGTTTTAATCTAAATATTGCAGATATTACTAATGTCTTTACCCCTATATTTACTATGGGAAAATACTATAATGACAACAATAAAACATGGTTGCCTCTAGCAGTACAGGTACATCATGCTTGTTTGCGATGGCTTCTATGTTGGTAAATTTTTAACTGAATTACAAAAATTATGTGATAAGCTAGCTCATTAGTACCATAAATTACTCACCGTTATGAAGGAAACTAGCCCTTCCTTCATTTGTCGTGGGTTAATCTCGTTATAATGGCACTCTCAGTATTTTTAATTCAAAAATAATAAGCTCATATAAATGGCATCCCCAATAGTACCACTTTGAAAAAAATATTCCGTTGGCGTAATTACCATTTTAATAGTGCTGGTGAGTAAAGACGAAACCAATTCAATAGGGTCAGTTGCAGGCATAGTTCCTCCATATTTTGTCATACACTACGTTCTAAGTAGTGCTTATACAATGAGATAAAGGCTATAAAGAAGACGCCATACCCCAACAGATTTTCACCTCTTTTAACGAACTGGTATCACTCCCCCCCCAGCTTCTGCTATTATGAGCCTCTTTTTATAGATCTCGCTGATTAGGCTTTAAGCACAGAACAATAATAATTTAACAGCTGAAAGTACAATTAACCATCAGCAACATAAACCCCAGTAGCAGAACAATATAGAATGACAACCAATAAAGAACAGTACAACTTAAATAAGTTGCAAAAAAGAATTCGCCGTGATGTTGGCCAAGCAATCGCTGACTTTAACATGATAGAAGACGGTGACCGGATAATGGTTTGCTTGTCTGGAGGTAAAGATAGTTACACACTGCTTTCCATCCTGCAAAGTTTGCAAAAAAGTGCCCCTATCCAATTTTCATTAGTTGCGGTTAATTTGGACCAAAAACAACCTGGCTTCCCTGAGCATATTTTACCTGCATACCTTGATAACCTTGGTGTGGAGTACAAAATTGTTGAAGAAAATACCTATGGGATCGTAAAGGAAAAAATTCCTGAAGGGAAAACAACTTGCTCATTGTGCTCTCGTTTACGACGTGGAATTCTGTATCGTACAGCAACTGAATTAGGTGCAACTAAAATTGCACTTGGTCACCACCGTGATGATATTTTACAGACCATGTTCCTAAATATGTTTTATGGCGGTAAGTTAAAAGGCATGCCTCCTAAATTAATGAGCGATGACGGAAAACACATTGTTATCCGACCACTCGCTTACTGCCGAGAAAAAGATATTGAGCGCTTTGCACAGGCTAAAGAATTTCCAATTATCCCTTGTAATCTATGTGGCTCTCAACCAAATCTGCAACGTCAAGTTATTAAAGAGATGCTACGTGATTGGGATAAGCGTTATCCTGGCCGTATCGAAACAATGTTCCGCGCCACTCAAAACATTGTGCCGTCTCATTTATGTGATACCGAATTATTTGATTTCAAGAATATTTCTCATGGAGATGAAGTTATCAATGGCGGTGACCTTGCGTTTGACAAAGAAGAGCTGCCTCTCCAACCTTTTATAGAGGAAGATGATAAGCCCGACTTTGCAGCTGAACGCCTTGATATTATTGAAGTTAAATAATATTTATTATAACCTCCTTGTTTGGAGGTTATTTTTTGCTCGGATTTAATGCAAAAAAAAGCCGATGTAAATTACATCGGCATTACAGTGGTCAATTATTCTGTATAAGAACTCAATATGAGAAAAACTACAATTATGGAGCACAACGTTCATCGCTCAACGTTGCATTCACCTGCAGGACTAATACTGCACTAAAACCTCAGTAGTTTTATTGATTTATCTCAAACTAGGTCCGGTTATAGGAAATAAGTCATCAATATTAGAGCCATCGGCTTTTTCTTAGCCACCATAAGACGGTTGCGATTAAAACGGCTAATAAAACGCAAAAGACACTAAAGGCAAAGCGGAATTCATTACCGGGGATCCCTCCTAAATTCACACCAAACAAACCCGTTAAAAACGTTGTTGGTAAGAATATCATGGCCATTAATGACATCGTATAAATACGCCGGTTCATC
Source organism: Providencia sp. PROV255 (assembly GCF_028478065.1). NCBI lineage: Bacteria > Pseudomonadati > Pseudomonadota > Gammaproteobacteria > Enterobacterales > Morganellaceae > Providencia > Providencia sp. PROV255. The sequence goes on from NZ_JAMPMI010000008.1 coordinate 292,355, forward strand.
ATTTCAGTCATCATATTCGTTATCTCATCAGAAATAATCGCTGTACGTGCTATAAATCCATCGAGATCTTCAATGCAACGCCCTAACCGGTCAGAAATCTCTTGAATTCGACGACGATTAGTTTCATCTAACCAAAGTAATTTTTCCGTTGTTAAGCGAGAAAACATATCTCGTTGTGGAGCCATATAACGGCGGATTACAATAATTTGCTTACGGAGTAATGCAAATTCTCCTCTATCAGGAATTTGGCCATTTAATATGGAGTCTTCCATATCAATTAAACGCTCATGCAAAGAATCTGTAAAATCACTTATTTCATCTGTAATAGAATCAGCAACCTCTACTAGCCAATCACCTGTGCTTTGCGCACCTACTCCCTGTTTTAAGTCATCAATAACAGAGTCTAAAGAGTTTACTTTTCGGTGACGGCTAGAAATAATTACCCGGTTATTAATAAATACTCGAAATGCAACTAATTGCTCAGGACGCTGGCCAGTATTGGTATTTAAAGTTTGCAATGTTAATAAAATGCCATCACCAACACGTATCAAACGCCAACGCCCTGAATGCCCTGATAGCGCAGACTTAACTTGGTCATTAAAGAGGTCTGATTGCTGAATCCAATTAAAACTTTGAGGATCTTTATAATCATAATGAAGCCAGAACGGAGACTGCTGGCTCGCACTCGCATTCACATCAATGGGAAGTAATCCACCGTCTCCATTTAACTGAAATGCATGTACAGGATTTGAATTTTGGAATAAAGAACCATAAATCAGCCCCATGCAATATCTCCCTTTTATAATCAATACGGTATTTGTAGTCGAATAAATAATTCTTTGCAATTATTTCAAGAATCACTTCCACAATACATGAATAAAACAACAAAGAAAAAAGAATGAGATTAACATCTTATAAAAACAGACAATTCCTCATAAATCACAAAATATCGCCATTTTTGCTAAATAAAACCACATAATTGACACAAATGAGCAATAAAATTTACGATGAGTTTTTTATTATAAAAAGGTAGTGTTTATTCCTTTTTTTGGTCCTCCTTCCCATTCTCCAGAGGAAGGAGCTTTTTTCTTTTTGTCAGAAAAACAGCCCACAACATGTGCAGGCTGAGATCTTTTTTAATGTTTAATAATATAAAAGCTATGGCTATATGCGACATCTTCAGGGTTGTTAATCGGGTAACCTTTTAGCCAAGGCTTAATTAGGCGTGCATTGGTATATTGATAAATAGGTGCGATTGGCGCTTCTTTTGCAATGATAGCTTCTGCATTATTATAATAACGGTTGCGTAATTGCGCATTTGTTTCAATACTCGCCGATGCGATAACCTCATCATATATAGGGTTGTTGAATTTTGGTATATTACCACTATGCTGAGAAGTGAGCAGAGACAAGAAGGTTGAAGGCTCATTAAAATCCCCTATCCATGATGCGCGTATAACATCAAAATTTCCTGTATTACGGCTATCTATATAGGTTTTCCATTCTTGATTAACTAGTTTGACCTCAGCACCTAGCTTTTTCTTCCACATAGAAGCAATTGCTATAGCAATTTTTTGATGGTTTTCTGAACTATTGTATAATAACGTTAATTCTAATGGGTGATTTGGACCAAAACCAGCTTGTTGTAATAACACTTTTGCTTGCTGGTCTAACTCTTTTTGTGAATAGCTATTATAAAGCCCTTTTTCAGGCTTAAAGCCATCAGTGACATCAGGAGTAAAATAATTTGCGGGCTTCTCCCCTGTACCTAATACCTTATTCGCAATTAATTGGCGGTCAATCGCCATGGATAATGCTTTTCTAACACGAACGTCATCCGTTGGTGCACGTTGAGTATTAAAAGCATAGTAATATGTCCCTAATTGGTCTGGTGTAAAGACTTCATTAGGAATATCTTTTAACAATTTTTGATAGCGTTGTTTTGGAAATGATTCGGTAATATCTAGATCACCCGCTAAATAACGATTAGTTGCATGAGACTCTTGGTTAATCGGGACAAAAGTGACTTTAGTGATGACTGTATTTTGATGATCCCAATAATTTTTATTTGGTACCAAAACAATTTTTTCATTAACCACTCTGTCTGATAAAACAAAAGCGCCATTTCCAACTAAATTTCCGGCTTTTATCCAGTCATTACCAAACTTTTCAACGGTTTTTTGGTGAACAGGAAATAAACTAAAGTTAGCCGTTAACGAAGGAAAATAAGGTACCGGCTTATTTAGAGTAATCTTTAGTGTGTGCGTATCAACCGCTTCAACACCTAGTTGCTCAACTGGCAATTTACCATCAATAATATCTTGCGCATTGTTAATGCCTGCTAGTGCTGCAAACCAAGCAAATGGTGATATTGTTCCAGGTGAAACAAGTCGCTGCCAGCTATAAACAAAATCTTGAGCCGTGACAGGGTCACCGTTTGACCAATGTGCGTCAGATCTCAGTGTAAATGTCCAAATACGATTATCAGCCGTATCCCAGCGTTGAGCTACTCCAGGGATCGGCTTTCCATGATCATCTTGGTTAACCAGCCCTTCAAATAAGTCACGCATGACTTGTGCTTCTGTTAACCCCACTGATTTTACTGGATCCAAAGATGCGGGTTCGTCTTTTAAATGCCGTGTAACTTCTTGGTTTTCAGCTAAAACTGTACCTGTAGGTATCACGGCACTAATAGCTGGTGTAGTAACAAAAACTGAAGAAATCAAAATCGCTAAAGATGTAAATGAATGTTTATGCATTATATTTTCTATCTTGTTAATATAAATAAAGGTAACTAAAAGCCTAGTTAAATGATTTCAAATGAAGATGCTATTATTAACAACGTTACTGCATTTACTGATTAAGTTTCATTTCGGTAATTTGAATGTTGGAAAAACCCACTATACCAATAAAAACATAAATTTATGATGTAAAAAACCATATCTATCATAGGTAATATCAAGTCATAATTACTCTGTAGTTTATCTTAATTTATCATATGCTTTCATATTTTAAATATCCACATTTCTCGTGTAATTAATTGATTTCCTAACTCAAATATACATAAATTAATACTCATATTATAGAACCATAACCCTATCTCTATCATTTTTCAGGTAATTAAATAATGACTCAAGAAACCAATACAGATCGATTTCCTTTTGTTACACTTCATAGGTCAGTTTAAAAAGTGCATAACAAAAAACGCAAGCATTGATAAAGCTTAGTAGTTATATAATGATGATGCACCATACTGTAATAAAAAGTAGGTAAAATTATCTTGTTTTGCCCCATATAGGACTCAAGGTAAGAGATAAAGTTTCCGTATAAAATTTGGTCATTAGTACAATGTAAAACTCAGCACTGCGTAACTGCACATTAAAAAACCTTTAATCGCAAAGATTTTTTATTAGAAGATAGATTAAGTTATCAGTGACTCACTTTATGAATGGGAGAAAAATTCATGTCGCAGACAGTTAAGTTAAAAGGTAATGACATCACAGTTAACGGTGTCTTTTTACAAGCGGGCTCAAAAGCTAAACCTTTTACCCTAGTCACCAAAGATCTCAGCGAAGCAACGCTGGAAACCTATGAAGGTAAACGAAAAGTTTTAAATATCTTCCCAAGTGTCGACACTGGCGTATGCGCAGCGTCAGTTCGCAAGTTTAATAAGCTCGCAAACGATTTGGATAACACTGTTGTATTATGCATTTCTGCTGATCTACCTTTCGCACAAGCGCGTTTTTGTGGTGCAGAAGGTTTAGATAATGTTGTTACGCTATCTTCTTTCCGTAGCGGCTCGTTTGCGAATGACTATGGTGTTGATATTGCTAGTGGCCCATTAAAAGGCCTGAACGCTCGTTCCGTTGTTGTCCTAGATGAAAACAATAACGTTATTTATAGCCAATTAGTTCCTGAAATAACTGAAGAACCTGATTACGACAGCGCATTAAATAGTTTGAAATAAGCTTTTGTCATATTTAGTTCACTGTAGTTAACAATAAAGCGGGAATTTCCCGCTTTATTGAATAATATAAACACCACTCTAATCTACGTGAGCCCAATACAATGGTTGGTGGTTCTTTGCATTAACAACATTCGCAAATAACTTGTTGTCACTCATTATAGAAATCAAAGTATGAGAGAGCGTACTCAATACTTTTAAGGCTTGGTCCTGGGTAACAGGGCAGCAAGATGTCAAAATATCAATAATGAGGTCTCGAGGCTTATGGCCATTTTTTACCAGCGCCTCCCACGTAAAACGATTTTTCTTCGCTAAATATTTTACTGCAGCTTTATTCATCAGATAAAGTTCGGCGGCTGAGGCGGCAGACTCAAACATATCATTTTTATAATGACTCTGGCTCATGTATTCGCGTAGCTTACGATTTACAACGAAATTAATAGTGAATTGATCCATGGCAACTCCTTGTAGGCTGAAACCCATCAGATGAGATTACGATACCCTAAAACAGCAGCTGTCTTTGTTATATAGCAGGAAAATTCACCAATTAGCAATAGTATTAGCAGGGTTTTGCCATATCAAACACAAGATAAAAAAGATACGTCTTTAAAATAAGATTGAGTCAATGCCCCATTTTCATAGACTTCATCCATTGTTCGCACTACATATTGGCAATACTTATTCAAACCGTCTTCCGGTATTGTTGTTGCTTTGCCAGAGCCACTTAAAACCAGCCCTATTATTGCGAATACGTAAGTTATTCTTTTATACATTTAATTTAATTTTGCTCTTTTTTCGTATTAAGGCCATATTCTCTCAATTTATTGGCAATTGCCGTATGAGAAATATCCAAACGTTTAGCTAATTTACGGGTACTCGGATAATCGCGATACAAACGTGCTAATACCGATGCTTCATAACGTTTAGTGATTTCATCTAGCGAGCCATTGAGTGAATCTAAAGCGAGTGCGGGGGTATTAACTACATCAGGTAATTGGATATTATCTGCATCTAATATATTGCCATTAAGTTGCGTTAACCCTTGATAAAGAGCATTTCTCAGTTGCCTTACATTACCCGGCCAATAATAACTACTTAAATATTCTATCAACGAAGGTGCCAATTTAGGTTCAGCAATATGAAGCTCTTTGGAAAAACTGGCGACAAATGTTTTGGTCAGCGGTTGAATATCTTCTTTACGTTCACGCAATGGAGGAATAGTTAATGTCAGTACATTCAAACGATAGTAAAGATCCTCTCTGAATTTCTTTTCGGCAACCAATTCAGGTAAATTTTTCTGTGTTGCACAAATCACACGAACGTTCACCTTAACTTCTTTTTCTTCCCCAACACGCCTAAATGTTCCATCATTTAAAAAACGTAATAACTTAATTTGCATTTGTGGCGACATTTCAGCAATTTCATCAAGCAACACCGTTCCGCCATTGGCTTGTTCAAAAAAACCCTTTTTGCCTTCAACCGCATTTGGATAAGCACCCGCTGCATAACCAAATAATTCACTTTCTACGACATCATCCGGCATCGAAGCACAATTTAAGCCTAAAAACGGTTCTTTTCCTCTCGCACTATGCAAATGACAAGCTTTCGCTAAGATATCTTTCCCAGTCCCCGTTTCACCGACAAGTAATAATGGCTCATCCAGCATAGCAATACGTTTGGCTCGTTCAACCACATTTGCCATGACAGGGCTAACAGCAATAATTTGTTCAAAACCGCTGCCATCTACCTCAATAACTTGTTGGCGTTGCTTATCTAAAATTGCAGCCGATTTCAACAGTAATACCGCACCAGTACAATGGGATTTACCATTTTCATCAGCCAAAATAATAGGTGTTACTTGCATCAAATAGTCTTGGCCTTTAATGACAACTTTCTCGGTGTACGCCTCTGGTGACTCCCGTTCAAACCAACGTACTAGCCCTTGACTACCAACTAACTGTGAAAAGGTTTTTTCTCGAATTTTAGCCTCATCATAACCAAATAACTGCAATGTCATTGGGTTAATCAACTCGATATTTAGCTTGTTGTCGATGGATAAAACAGGTTCTGGAAATGAGTTTAAGAGCGCCCAAACGGCTTTATGTTCTCTTTCTGAAGGCATAAAATAAATTCGGCGAACATCAATAACACCATTAATACGGCGTATTTCTGCCATCAATGTGCTGAATACCTGAAAATCTACAGGTGTAAAGTTGAGGTAAATCCTACGTTGAGGAGAGATTTCAATACCTTTTAAATCAATATTTTGTAGAACTAAAAGGTCAAGTAATTCACGCGTTAAACCGATACGGTCTTGGCAGGTCACTTCGAGGCGCATAGGTAAGAACCTTCATCAAAAAAGCCGAGAGAATAAAGGTATTTTAGCCTTAAACATTAAGGGAATACAGTGTTTGTGTCACAAATTGTTGACAGCTTGTAAGCTTTATAATCATCAACAAATAAAATCACGGTTTTCCTTTATTTTTTAAGGCTTGAAATAAGAATAAACACATTAATCAATAAATGATGCTGCAGAGTGAGCAAAAACTGTCAACTCACCCTGCCAATGCGATTGTTTTACGCTTTTTCTTTTTTGCTGGGAATGACATTTTTTAACTGGCCAATTAACTGATGGCGAAAATCGGCTAAACGTGGCTTGTTTTCTATCCAAGGTAGTGGTCGACATAATTCCATCGCCTTAATACCTAAACGCGCAGTTAACAAGCCTGCTCCAATACCTTGTGCTGCTCGTGTTGATAACCGTGCGGTAATGTCTTGAGATAGCCAATCCATCCCCACTTCACGAATTAATTCAGACGCTCCCGCAAAGGCAATATTAATGAGCACCATGCGAAATAGCCGAATTCGGCTATAGTAACCGAGTTCAATACCATAGATTGCCGCGATCCGATTAATTAGACGAATATTTCGCCAAGCAATAAATGCCATATCCACCAGTGCTAGCGGGCTCACCGCAATCATGATGGCCGATTCTGCGGAACAACGACTAATTTCTTTACGAGCTTGTTCATCAAGGATAGGCTGAACCATTCGACTATACAATTCAACAACTTCCCTATCATTATGAGAGTCATGAAGAGTGGCTTGCCAATTAGCAATTGCAGGATGTTGCATCGATAACGCAGATTGTTTAGCCAGTTTTTCACAAAAAGCCTTTCCTTGCCCCATACCATGACTGTGCAATAATTCGCGAGCAAAGTCCCGTTCCTCCGCACGTTCTCTCAGGCGATACAACCGCCGCCATTCGCCAACAACAGACCCAACACCCGCCACAACGATTAAACCACCCGCGGCAGCGACACCTAACGCAGTCCAATCTTGTGTTACCCATGATTGGTGGATCCAAACGCCGAGCTGAGCAACGACACTGACCCCAAAAATTCCCGCAGCCGCGCCAACTAATTTACGCCAAAAACTCCGTTTTGGTTTTAACGCTTCGTTAATCAGGCTTTCAACCTCACCTTCTTGGTTGTCCTGCTCTGTTTCCAAAGACACTGGTGTAAATTTTTCAAGTTCACGTTCATCAAAAACTTGGGCTTTTTTTAGCGATTCTTTCGTCTTATTTTCACTATGTTCAGCAAAATCTAAACGCTGTTTTAAGGGTTCATTCATTTCAGTTTATCTCCCAACAAAAATTCAAGCGCACTGTCCATACGAATGTGTGGCAATGGTTGATCCATTGGCGTTGGCCTTGGTCTGAAATCTTCAAATTGAAAACCTTGAGTTTGCCAGAATTGTTCATTCGGCAAGCGTTTTGGCACTTCCCCTGGGTAAAACATTAACGGTTGACCATCACTTAGCCGATTCCCTTTTAACGCAGGTAATTTTTCACCTTTATAGTCTACCAGACCACTTTCGGTAGCTTGTATTGATGCTAGACCCACACAATCCATGCTGATCCCCTCAAACGCAGCATGCTGCCATGCCTCTTGCACTAGCTGTTGCAACAAAGCCACTAAATTTGCATGTTGGTCTGGTGTTACGTGATCTGACTTACTTGCGGCAAAGAGTAATTTATCAATACAAGGTGAAAATAAACGCCTCAGTAGTGTGCGCTTTCCATAATGAAAACTACGCATTAATTGCGTTAATGCCATTCTCATATCATTAAAAGCATCAACACCACTATTTAGCGGTTGTAAGCAATCAACTAACACAATTTGTCGGTCAAAACGTTGGAAATAATCACGATAAAAGCCCTTTACAACATGCTCACAATAATATTGATAACGTTGCTGTAACGCGCCAATATTGGTGTTTTTACCTGTCTGTGCGAGCTTTTTGTCGCCATATTTGGCCACACTCGGCCATGGGAAAAATTGCAGAGCCGGCGCTCCTGCTAATTCAGCGGGTAAAACGAAACGTCCCGGTTGAATAAAGTGCTGCCCTTGGGCCTTGCATTCCACTAAATACTGAGTGTAGGCAGCGGCAATTTCAGCAAGCAAATTTTCATCAACTGGCGCTAAAGGGTCACATTTTTCACACAATGCCAGCCAAGGTTGGGCTAAATGTGCGCGTTCCCCCTTGATTAAGGTATTCATTTGTTCAGACCACGCTAAATAATTTAAATCTAGCATGGGTAAATCCAACAACCATTCACCGGGGTAATCGACAATCTCTAAATATAATGATGAGTTATCAACAAAATGACGCAAAAAAGAGTCTTCTGAGCGGTAATGTAATTTAAGGCGTATTTCACTGACTCCCCTTGTTGGTGTTGGCCATTGCGGGGGCTCCCCATAAAGAGAAGCAATACCTTCATCATACGCAAAACGTGGTACTGACAAATCACGGTGAGGTATCCGTTTAACACCTAGTAACCGCTTATCTCGCGCAGCAGAAAATAAAGGCAGCCGTGCCCCGGCATTCACATTCAATAGTTGATTCACCAGTGAAGTAATAAATGCGGTTTTTCCACTACGGCTAAGCCCTGTTACTGCGAGCCTAACATGACGATCAACACTTCTATTCATCAAATCCGTTAATTCACTGTGCAGTCGTTTCATGCTCCTCCCAAGACTTATCCTTTCAATTTAAACCCATTTTACGTCATATTGCGTACTATAATTTAGCATAAAACAAATTGTATTAGGTTAACCGTTTAATTAGTACATTGAGCAACCATTTACTCGTCAATAATTTAATGATTTTACCTACGACTCCGGCTGGGCCATATGTCATAAGTAATACCGCAGCGATTCGAATACTTTTTTGTAGAATAAGTTTCTTTACAAATTTTTTGATTCGATAACGAACGTTATTTGCCATATGTCACTCACTTATTGATAAAAAACAAAAGGGATTTGGTTTTGAAACCTAATCCCTTATCATGTGATGGCGATACGATTTGCTATAGATTTCGAAATTTACTGTTCACTGTATAAGTATCTGAAGTAACGTATCTTTCAATCTGGCGTAACTTCATTTCACCGGATTTTAATTGTGTATCAATTTGGTTAATAAGACTACTCACTTCTGGGCCAATATCTTTCTGTGAACGGTAGCCACTTGGTGCCGCTTCGACAACAAAGCACATCACGATGTACAAAATCAAAGTAATACCAAAGCTTACAAATAAGGCTAATACGGCTAATGCTCTGACCAAAGCAACCGGAAGTTCTAAGTACTCAGCAATACCCGAACACACACCACCGAACACACGTCTATCCGTTAAACGATAAAGTTTGCGGTTGCGAAATTGAGTCATTATTTTTGCCTCCAATTTGGGTGTTCTGCATCCAAAATATCTTCAAGCGTTTTAATGCGTTGCTGCATCTGTGATGCTTGCTCTGCTAATTGCATCAAACGTTGTACTTCATTTTCAGTTAGCTGACTCCTCTGCCCATTATTTTTTTTGCTGTAATGTAGCCACAGCCAAATAGGCAGAATAAAAATGAGAAAAATAATTAATACGAGAGACAGAAAAACGTAGCCCATCACATATCCTTATACATATGGTTAACCTATCTATGGCACTGATACGATATTGCTAACGTACCAGTGCATCAAAATAACTGTTACTGATCTTTATTGATTTTAGCTTTAAGCGCCGCTAATTGCGCGCTTATTTCATCGTCTGCTTTTAACTCTGCAAACTGTTGATCCAGTGATTTTTGTTTACCAATACCATAACTTTGAGCTTCACCTTCCATATGGTCTATACGGCGCTCAAACTGTTCAAAACGAGCCATTGCTTCATCCAGTTTGCCGCTATCCAGTTGGCGACGAACATTACGACTAGATTGTGCTGCTTCCATACGAACAACCATTGATTGCTGTTTCGCACGCGTTTCTTGCAGTTTGTTTTCTAATTCAGTGATTTCACCTTTTAAACGGGTCAAGGTTTCATCAACAATAATCAGCTCGTGTTTTAAGGTATCAACCATTGCACTCACTTTTTGCTTTTCAATCAGTGCTGCACGCGCTAAATCTTCTTTATCTTTCACCAGTGCTAATTCTGCTTTTTCTTGCCAATCAGCAACTTGTTTTTCGCCCATTTCAATACGGCGCTCTAAGCCTTTCTTTTCAGCTAAAGTGCGTGCTGATGTAGAACGGATTTCAACTAGCATGTCTTCCATTTCTTGAATCATCAGACGGATCATTTTTTGCGGATCTTCTGCTTTGTCTAACAAAGAAGCGATGTTTGCATTAATGATATCGGCAAAACGTGAAAAAATACCCATTATTTATATCCCCTTGATGGATTTAATCATTCTGTAGCGCCTCGACCTGATTTGGCTTCCAACCCATACCTGACGCTCCGTTAGTCAAACAACAAATAGCATGTTGTATTTAGCTATTACAATTCACATATTGCAACTCACGTGCCAACTTTAAACAAAAATTCATATCACAATGATTTTAAATAAAATAATTATAAACTTTCTCTAAAATTCATTTTAGTTTATAGTTAAAGCATCGGTATTTCCAACCAACTATTGGTAAAAAAAACCATGAAAGAAACCAACGAACCTATTCTTGGCGTTTCAAGTAATTTTCTCGATGTACTCGAACAAGCTTCTGAACTTGCTCAGCTCAATAAACCTGTTTTGGTTATCGGCGAACGCGGTACGGGTAAAGAACTTATTGCAGATAGACTTCATTACCTCTCCCCACGCTGGCAAGAAGCTTTTATCTCTCTCAATTGCAGTGGACTCAATGAGAATTTACTGGATTCTGAATTATTTGGACATGAAGCCGGTTCTTTTACAGGTGCCCAAAAACGCCATCAAGGGCGTTTTGAACGAGCAGACAAAGGCTCTCTTTTTCTTGACGAGCTCGCTACCGCACCGATGTCCGTTCAAGAAAAATTGCTGCGAGTCATTGAATATGGTGAACTTGAACGAGTCGGTGGAAGCCAAGCATTACACGTCGATGTTCGTTTAATCTGTGCTACAAATGCCAATTTACCTGAACTTGCCAAACAGGGCCGTTTTCGAGCTGACCTCTTAGATAGGCTGGCTTTTGATGTTATTCGCCTCCCCCCACTGCGTGAACGGCAGCCTGATATCTTATTATTAGCAGAACATTTTGCCATTTTAATGTGTGGTGAATTAAAACGTTCACACTTTACAGGTTTTACATTACATGCCCAACAAGCTCTGCAACACTACCCATGGCCAGGTAATGTACGCGAATTAAAAAATGTTATTGAGCGCTCAATATACCGCCATGGAAACTGTGCTGATCCCGTTGATAATATTATTTTTGACCCATTTGGCGAAAAACTTGCTGAGCTACATGAATCACCAAGTTCACTCCCCATGCCACATACCCAACAACAGAATACAATTTTGCCTTCATTACCATGTGATTTACGTCAATGGCAACAACAATCCGAAAAAGCGCTATTAGAACAAGCACTAACAGATAGTCATTTTAATCAACGTAAAGCTGCACAACGGTTATCATTAAGTTATGACCAACTACGAGGCTTAATAAAAAAACATCAAATAAACATTGAGAATTAATAATACGTAGTTCAAATAATTTGAATTTATTGTTTGAACTACTGTATTATACTTAAACATCAAAAATTCAGGATTAAAGAATTTGGGTTATTACTTATTACTAAACATTTCCAATTTTATATTTTGGTTTCAAAAATCATTTATTCATCTCACTAAAAAAAACATATTTTCAATAGGGGAAATCAAAACAAAAATATTCAAGATAAATAAATTTATAAGCAAAAACAACAAGTAAGACAATATCACCTTTTCCAAAAACATACAGAATTTAAATAAAAATAATTATATCTAGTAACTTATACTAATTAGCATGCATAAATAATGATTTATTTTAGCACATTTAGTTAATTATATAATCATAACTATGTTTATTTTAATCATGTTAATGTCAACCAATTAAATTATTTTTACACCTTGTCATATTTAACTACTGTGCGAAATATATTTATATGATATCTCTATTAATATGATATTTATTATATGAGGAGCCTATCATGAAGAATATAAATATACTTGCTATGACCTTTTTTCTTCTCGGCTTATCTCCTACAGTCAGCGCAGAATCATTAATGAGAACATTCTCTTACTGTGATGCGACTTTTTTCGAGAAAATGAAAGAGTATCCCGCTTTAAATGATGCATCTAATGCATTGAAAAACATGAAATTAGATGATGGTGAACAAGTTTCTGTTAATCTCAATTTTTCACCTACCGGAATTGTGACTTTTAATCGTTTTTTTGTTAGTCATAGTAATTTCGATAAATATGATGACTTCACCTATTTAGGCTTACGTGGCCAATACTATTTTTGGGGATTTGAAACCACTCAAAGCTTTGAAGAGGTTATCCGTTATACTTCATCAAGAATTGCTATTCTAAAGGTGGGAAATACTTATATCTACTCACCCATGATCCGCCACAATTTGCAAGGCCAATGGGTGTTTAACGAATACGCAACGCAAGACTATAACTTGGCCCCAAATGCAGCTGAAAAAATGCTGATTATTGAAAAGGATGAACAAAGAGGAGTGGTTCGTTTCTTATGTACACTCCAAGGTAAAGTGACCGATGAAGACCTACACTATGTGGGTTTAGAGTAATAACGAGAAATGAAGCTAAACGAGCTTGTTGATACAAAAAAAAAGCCAGCACCCAAGCTGGCTATTAAATAAAACACTGGAAGCAATGTGAGCAATGTCATGCCTTGTCTACATAAGCACTTGGCTTAAGTGACAAAACGAATGATAATCGTTATCAGTGTCATTTGTAAAGCTTTTTAATGAGATATTTTCTCATTAAGACATACTTCAATGATTAATTTAATAATTTAAGTTAAGCATTATATTAATAACTTCCTTTTTAGCTTAATTTTCATGCTTTTTTGGGCTAAATTTTGCTTATACCCTGTCCCCCCATTTTTAGGCTACAATAGGTCAATTCTAGTTAACGATGTCAGTGGTATGCGCCTATTAACTCTTTGGTTTTTATTTCTCATTTCTGTGTCTGCACAAGCGCTTAATAACCAAGAGCGCTTTACCGATATTGTGGCTAACGAGGTTCCTGCAGATATACGCCAAAAAGGTTTTATTTACTGTGTAAATGGGATCGTAACGACATTTAATCCACAACTAGTCAGTAGCGGGTTAATTGTCGACCCTCTCGGTGCTCAAATTTATGATCGCCTATTAGATGTTGATCCATTTACCTATCGTTTGGTTCCAGAACTGGCTGCTAGCTGGGAAGTTCTCGATAACGGCGCAACCTACCGCTTATACCTGCGTAAAGATGTAAAGTTTCAAAACACAGCTTGGTATACACCAACGCGCAATATGAATGCTGATGATGTCGTGTTTAGCTTTTCTCGCATGTTTGAGGTAAACCATCCTTATCATTATATCAATGGGGGACGTTACCCTTATTTCGATAGTTTACAATTTGCCAATAGTGTCCAAAGTATACGTAAAATTAATAACCATACGGTGGAGTTCCGCTTAAATTCACCTGATGCGTCTTTTTTATGGCACCTAGCAACACACTATGCTCCTGTCCTTTCATCCGAGTACGCTGATTACCTTTCAAGTATCAATCGCCAAGAGCTAATTGATTGGCGACCTGTGGGTACGGGGCCATTTCATTTAGATGACTACCAAGCCGGGCAATTCGTTAGACTTCTCAGAAATGACAATTACTGGAAGGGTTTACCGCGTATGGAAGAAGTGGTTGTTGATATGGGGGCCGGAGGAACTGGTCGCATTTCGAAATTACTCACCGGGGAATGTGATGTTTTAGCCTACCCTGCAGCAAGCCAATTAAAAGTATTACGAGATGACCAACGTTTGCGGATTTCTATGCGTTCTGGGATGAATATTGCCTATCTCGCATTTAATACCAGTAAACCACCATTAGATAAACTAAAAGTACGTCAAGCAATTGCTTATGCAATTAATAATGAACGTCTAATGCAATCAATTTATTACGGTACAGCAGAAACAGCTGCATCTATTTTACCTAGAGCCTCATGGGCTTATGATAATCAAGCAAAGATCACTGACTATAACCCCGAACGTTCCAAAAAAATGCTCAAAGAGATGGGGTTAGAAAATCTAAAACTGGATTTATGGGTGCCGATCGCTTCGCAATCATATAACCCTAGCCCACTAAAAATGGCTGAGCTTATCCAAGCAGACTTGGCACAGGTTGGTATTGTTATGAATATCCGTTCTGTTGAAGGCCGCTTCCAAGAAAACCAATTAATGGATAGAACCCATGATATGACATTAGCAGGTTGGACAACTGACAGTAATGACCCTGACAGTTTTTTCCGCCCGCTACTAAGCTGTGCGGCGATTGGTTCCCAAACCAATTTAAGCCATTGGTGTAACCCCGCTTTTGATGAAATCTTACATAAGGCACTATTGACACAGCAATTAGCCGCACGTATAGATTATTACCATCAGGCACAACAAATTTTAGGGGAAGATTTACCTGTCTTACCCCTTGCCTACTCTTTACGTTTACAGGCCTATCGCTATGATATAAAAGGGCTAATGATCAGTGCGTTTGGTAATACCTCATTTGCCGGTGTGTATCGGGAAATGGAACAGGCTGAAAAAGTTTCTCCGAAAAAACAGAGGCAGCAACCATGATAATTTATTCACTGCGTCGTTTTTTGCTTTTATTAGTCACGGTATTCTTTCTATCACTAGTCAGCTTTAGCTTAAGCTATTTTACGCCTAATGCACCACTGAGTGGCGCATCACTTATCGATGCCTATATTTTTTATTTTGAAGGCTTACTTCATTTTGATTTTGGCGTTTCAAGTATTAACGGGGAACCCATCACCGAACAATTAAAAGACACATTCCCTGCCACCATGGAGTTATGCATTTTAGCGTTTATTTTTGCTTTAACGACAGGTATTCCACTTGGGATTATCGCTGCTTTTTGGCGTAATAAACCAGCGGATATTGCTATCAGTGTTTTTGCTTTATTAGGATTTTCTGTCCCTGTATTTGTACTCGCACTCGTTTTAACCCTCTTTTTCTCATTACATTTAGGGTGGCTACCTGTATCGGGTCGAATTGACCTATTATACAATTTAAAAACAGTAACTGGCTTTGCCTTGGTAGATGCATGGCTTTCGGATTCACCCTATCGTAAAGATATGATCATCAATGTACTTGAACACATGGTGTTACCGGTTCTGACTTTGGCACTCGCACCAACAACCGAGGTTATTCGGTTGGTACGTAATAGCACCGAAGAAGTCGCCAGTGAAAATTATATCAAAGCAGCCGCTATTCGAGGGTTGTCACGAATTAAAATCATCCGCCGCCATATTTTTCATAATGCTATCCCCCCCATTATTCCTAAGCTTGGGCTACAGTTTTCTACTATGCTGACACTGACCATGGTAACTGAACTCGTTTTTAACTGGCCAGGGCTTGGCCGTTGGTTAGTTACTGCTATCCGCCAAGAAGATTACTCCGCAATATCCGCTGGCGTGATGCTAATTGGCGCACTAGTGATTACTGTAAATGTGTTGTCTGATATTTTAGGCGCCATGATGGACCCATTAAAACATAAGGATTGGTATGTCCTCAGATAATTTTTATCGTGAACAAAAAATGCCATCCCCAACACGAGTGGTATGGAATATCTTCTCATCAGATGTAGTTTCTATGGTGGGATTTTTTGGTGTGCTAGTTTTATTAATTTTATGCTTTGTTGGCTCTTATCTAGCACCTTATGCACTAGACCAACAATTTTTAGGTTACCAATTAACACCACCGTCTTGGTCACATTATGGTGATGTTGCCTTCTTCTTTGGGACTGACGACCTTGGCCGCGATATTCTGAGTCGGCTATTAATTGGCACTAAATCAACGTTTGGTGCAGCTATTTTAGTCACACTGATTGCAACACTAATTGGATTAGTTCTCGGCTGCCTAGCGGGAATGACTCGCGGGTTAAAATCTGCAGTTTTTAACCATATACTCGATACCTTGCTATCAATTCCATCCTTATTACTCGCTATTATTGTCGTCGCTTTTATGGGAGCTAGTTTAGAAAATGCGATGCTCGCTATTTGCCTTGCATTAATTCCGCGAATGGTAAGAACCATCTATGTTGCTGTACATGATGAGTTAGATAAAGAATACATCGTTGCCGCACGCCTAGATGGCGCTTCAAACATTTTTATTTTATGGTATACCGTACTGCCAAACATTACTCCTATTCTCGTCACTGAACTAACTCGGGCACTTTCAATTGCCATTTTAGATATTGCCGCTTTAGGTTTTCTTGATTTAGGTGCACAACTTCCATCTTCTGAATGGGGTGCCATGCTAGGAGATACTTTAGAGCTTATCTACGTTGCTCCCTGGACGGTTATCTTACCCGGTGTTGCTATCATGATAAGCGTGCTTTTTGTTAACCTTTTAGGTGATGGGCTACACCGTGCCATCAATGCGGGAGTTGAATAATGCCACTACTAGACATCCGCAATTTAACTATCGAATTTATGACTGCCAATGGCCCAGTCAAAGCTGTTGATCGCGTATCAATGACATTATCTGAAGGGGAAATTCGAGGTTTAGTCGGCGAATCAGGTTCCGGTAAAAGCCTTATTGCAAAAGCTATCTGTGGCGTAACGAAAGACAACATTCGTGTGAAAGCCGACCGTTTTCGCTTTCAAGACATTGACTTACTAAAACTCAGCCCACGTAAACGTCGTAAGTTAATTGGTCATAATATCTCCATGATATTTCAAGAACCACAATCTTGTCTCGATCCAGCCGCTGATATAGGCAAACAGCTTATCCAATCGATTCCTGGATGGACATATAAAGGCCGCTGGTGGCAACGTTTTAATTGGCGTAAACGCCGTGCAATAGAACTGTTACACCGTGTGGGGATAAAAGATCATAAAGATATCATGCGCAGTTACCCTTATGAACTCACCGATGGTGAATGTCAAAAAGTCATGATAGCGATTGCGATAGCTAACCAACCACGGTTATTAATCGCCGACGAACCCACCAATGCGATGGAGTCTACCACTCAAGCACAAATTTTCCGTTTACTGGATAAATTAAACCAAAACAATAATATGGGAATTTTGCTCATTAGCCATGATATGGAAATGATGTCAAAACTTGTTGACCGCATCAACGTACTCTATTGTGGGCAAACGGTTGAGAGCGCAACACCAGAAGATATCCTACAGCGACCACGCCACCCTTATACCCAAGCGTTAATCCGTTCAATCCCAGATTTTGAAAGCCCTCTTCCCCATAAAGGGCGGTTAAATACGTTACCCGGTGCAATTCCTTCTCTTGAACATTTGCCGATTGGTTGCCGTCTTGGCCCCCGTTGCCCTTATGCACAACGTACTTGCATCAATGCACCTCAACTGCGCAATATTAAAGGCCACCTCGTTGCTTGCCATTATCCGCTAAACACCGAGGAACAATCTTAAATGGAAACCTTACTTGAAGTCCGTAATCTCACCAAAACTTTCCGTTTTCGTGAGGGCCTATTTCATCGGCACGAATTGCAAGCTGTTAAGCCTGTTAGCTTTAACTTACAGGCAGGCCAAACATTAGCCATTATTGGTGCCAATGGCTCAGGAAAATCAACTCTTGCGCGAATGTTATCCGGCGTTGTAGAACCCACCAGCGGCGATATTTTTATACACGGACAACCACTTAATTTTGGTGATTATAGCTACCGTTGCCAGCGTATTCGTATGATTTTTCAAGATCCAAGTACGTCCCTAAATCCAAGGCAGCGTATTGGTCAAACGCTTGAACTCCCTTTAAAATTAAACACTGACTTAACTGGCATAGAACGTGAAAGGCGCATTATTCAAACGCTTCGCCAAGTCGGGTTACTTGCTGACCACGCTGAATATTACCCACATATGTTAGCATCGGGGCAAAAACAACGTATTGCACTGGCAAGAGCGCTTATTCTACAACCCGAAATTATCATTGCTGATGAAGCACTAGCTTCGTTAGACATGTCCATGCGGTCACAGATCATCAACTTAATGTTAGATTTGCAAGCAAAACAAGATATTGCATTTATCTATGTTACCCAGCACTTAGGGATGATGAAACACGTCAGCGATAAAATGCTTGTGATGGATAAAGGTGAAGTTGTCGAACGTGGTAATACAGCAGAAGTTTTAGCCGCCCCTCTTCATGACGTTACCCGACGACTAATTGAAAGCCACTTTGGTGAGCCTCTGTCAATAGATGCCTGGCGACAAGACTTATAATGGCTTTTCCATTGTCTGTGATGAATTTTACTCACAGACAATGAACTAAACTCGTTATTTAGCGTGATATCGTGACATTAGCCTTAATATGTTTAAGGTGAACGACTATCGTAAATGTGACAATCACCAATAGTGACCATGCTCCCCATTTGCCTGCATGTACCATTGACCAAGCTCCAATCTGGTTTGGATATTGCCAAACACCAAAAAATGTCCCAAAATTCTCAGCCAACCAAATAAAAAAGCCAATTAGCATAAATGCGAGCAATAATGGCATTTTTCGTTCTTTATCTAGCGGAGTATAAAAAACCACACTACGGGCATACAACCCCATAATAAATGCAGCTAAATACCAGCGATAATCATCAATATAATGATGGCTAAAAAAATTAATATAAATAGCTAATGCAACTAATGTTGCCATCCAATAGGGTGGATAGTGTTCAATTCTTACTTTAAAAAATCGCCAAGATTGAATGATATAGCTCCCTACAGCGGCATACATAAAGCCAGTAAATAAAGGAACTCCCCAAAGCTTAGTGTAAGCTTCATCTGGATATTGCCATGATCCAATCGTTGCTGACGTTTTAAACAACTCCATCATAAAACCAACTAAATGGAAAACACAAATAGCCTTTAACTCATCCCAGGTTTCCAGTTTTGACCACACTAACAAGGCTTGAAAGGCAACTGCAAAAATCAATAACAAGTCATAGCGAGGGATGCCAATTAGCCCTTTAGCTGGTACCAAAAATAGCGCCAGAAAGAAAAAACCAGCGAATAAACAAGAACGAGCATTAATTAAACCGAAAAACCAAAACTCTAATAGAAAACGTTTAATGCCATGGCTATTATTCGGTTGATGTGCCATTAAAATTTGGTCTAATTTCCCTAACACATTCAATTTTTGACACAAACTGGTCATTTATTTACTCACCTAATTTTTTATTATTTTGTATGTTTTTTTTCATAAGACAAGGCGAGGAGTTTAACAAAATAGTTATCCCCTACATAAGGTAACTATCTTAGATTTATGCATTTTTATTTTTTATAGTTTTAAGCGCTGGGTTTACACTACCTATTAATATTAACGATACTTTCCATCCGATTTTAGGTTTTATTTTTTAACTCGCACCTGATGGCAATTCGTTAACAAAAAGTAATGATATACTTAAATGATATGTGTTTATTTGCTATATGAATGCCAATCCAACAATTTAGGAGTTTTATGATGAAATTATATTACGCTCCCGGTGCTTGCTCACTTTCTCCCCACATCATTCTGCGTGAAACTGGTTTAGATTTCAGTATTGAGCGAGTGAATATAAAAGAAAAAAAGACTGAGAAAGGTGAAGACTTTTTAGCAATAAACCCAAAAGGACAGGTACCAACCTTAGTGCTAGATAATGGCGAACAACTCACTGAAGGTGCTGTTATTGTTCAATATATTGCGGATCAAAAACCGGATCGTAACCTGATCGCACTTCCAGGTTCGATGAAGCGTTATCACCAACTAGAAGCCTTGAATTTTATTTCAACAGAGCTACATAAAACGTTCTCACCTTTATTCACTCCAGGGACACCAGAAGAGTATAAAGATACTGTCCGTAAGGTATTGTTTAATAAGTTTGAGTATGTTGATAGCGTGCTCGCTAAACAAGCTTTCTTTGCTGGAGATACTTTTAGTGTCGCTGATGCCTATTTATTTACGGTTAGTAATTGGGCAAAACACGTTGGGCTTGATTTGACTAGCTTAAACCACCTGCAAGATTACAGTGCTAAAATAGCTAAACGCCCTAATGTTCAAGACGCATTAAAAGCGGAAGGCCTAATCTAATCTGTAAAATAGCGCTCTTTCAGTAGAGCGCTATCTTTGATAATACAAATCAATTTAATCTAATTGTGTTGCACAGAAATTATGTTTTGGGTTAACCATTTTGTCTTGAGCAGCAACGAGTTGTAATTCGTATTCTTCCATTTCTTTGGTTTTTATCATCACTTCATATACCGCAGCTGCGACGTGCTCTAATCCCTTATCTAAAGGCTCACCTTTCAATAAGTTAACCAACATTAAACCACTGGTCAAATCACCAACACCAACAGGTTGTTTTTCACCAAAATCAACTAATGGACGACTAACATGCCAGCTATGTTCCGCAGTAACCAAAATCATCTCAAAACGATCAGCACGATATCCCGCACGACTTAAATGCTTAACAAGCACTATTTTAGGGCCTTTGTGGCACAATTCACGGGCAGCTTGCGCGGCCTCGTCGACATTTTTAATGGTTCTACCCGTTAAGGTTTCTAGTTCTAGTAAATTTGGTGTGATGACATCACTAGCAGCCAGTGCGCGCTCACAAAGGAATTCAGCAACCCCAGGAGCAACAATGCAACCCTTCTCAGGATGCCCCATGACTGGATCACAAAAATACAGGGCTCGGGGGTTTGCTGCTTTTACTCTTTGCACGATAGCAAGAATATCATTCCCTTGCTCTGCAGACCCAATATAGCCACTTAATACAGCATCACAAATTTCTAATTTATGGATTTTAGCTAAACCATCAACGATATCGGTTAAGTGCTGCGCTGGAAAGACACTTCCAGTCCATTGTGAGTACTGTGTATGATTCGAAAATTGTACGGTATTGAGTGGCCACACATCTACGCCCATTCGGCACATAGGAAATGCAGCAGCACTGTTTCCTGCATGGCCGAAAACAACATGGGATTGAATTGATAATACGCTTTTCATTGAGAACCCAAAAAATTGTTATGTCGAATGAAGAGAAATCAGTGATTACCCATTGCAAATATGAATACACTCCAAATAATCCAAGTCATATATAGGTGACATAAGAAAATAAGCCGAGGACATACATCAGTATGCAATTCAGAGAGCCTAGCGAAGTCAACACCAATACAGTTTGAATTATGACGAGTATAGCCCGGAAGATTCCGGGCTGATATTACAAAGGTTAGTCAGAGCTATTTCCAATTAATTAAACAGTCGTTTTTCTTACCGCGACGGATCAATGTATAACGCCCAAACAGGCGGTCTGCATCAGAGAAGACATACATTGGCTCAGTTTGTTTCTGGCCATTAATAGATACCGCGTTAGAACTAATTGCCGTTCTTGCTTGCCCACGAGAAGGCGTTAACTCTGAATCTACTAAAGCTTGCTGTAAATCAGCACCTGCTTCTAAGGTAATACAAGGAATACCATCTTGAGCTAATTGTTCAAAATCAGCTTCAGTTAAATCAGATACTGCACCAGAGAATAAGCTTTCAGTAATACGTTTTGCAGCAGCAAGCCCTTCTTCACCATGTACCAGTTTAGTGACTAATTCTGCCAATACATATTGAGCCCGAGGCGCTTTTCCGCTGTTTTTATCTTCTTCTTCCAGTGCATTAATTTCATCTATTTCCATAAATGTGAAGAATTTTAAGAAGCGATAAACATCGGCATCTGCAGTGTTGATCCAGAACTGGTAGAATTTATATTGACTAGTTTTCTTGGAGTCTAACCAAACTGCACCACCCTCAGTTTTACCGAATTTAGTACCGTCTGCTTTGGTAATCAAAGGTACCGTCATGCCAAATACTTGGTTTTGGTGTAGACGGCGAGTTAAATCGATACCAGAAGTGATGTTACCCCATTGGTCAGAACCACCAATTTGCAGTTCCACACCCATCTCTTTGTTCAAATTTGCAAAGTCATAACCTTGTAAAAGGTTATAAGCAAACTCAGTAAAAGAGATACCAACGTCATCACGATTTAAGCGTTGCTTAACAGACTCACGGTTAATCATTTGGTTAACAGAAAAGTGCTTACCAATATCACGCAAGAAAGTCAGTACATCCATTTTGCCAAACCAATCATAGTTGTTAGCAAGGCGTGCACTGTTATCACCGCAATCAAAACTTAGAAATGGTGAAACTTGGTTACGAATTTTCTCTACCCACTCTTGAACGGTTTCTGTGGTGTTTAATTTACGTTCAGTAGCTTTAAAGCTCGGATCTCCAATAAGGCCCGTTGCGCCACCGACCAACGCCACAGGCTTGTGCCCGGCTAGTTGGAATCGTTTTAAACACAGCAAAGGAACCAGATGTCCCAAATGCAAGCTATCAGCGGTAGGATCGAAGCCACAATAGAGAGAGATAGGGCCCTGCGCCAGTCTCTCTGCTAACGCATCCTCATCCGTTACCTGGGCAACGAGGCCCCGCTCTTGCAATTGTTTAATCAGGTTATTGCTAGACATCAATGACTCCATCAGTTGTATTTTGTCTATCTATTTTGGTTTAAATGACCAGTAAGTTTGAGAGGTTTGTCAAAAACTCACCAGTGTAATTTGTCAGTTTTCTTAAATGAAGCTATAGCATAAAGCGCATATCAATTAAGTGCCAGCTAAAAAACATGATCCTAAGGGGCTAATCTGTCAATTTTCCAGCCACTCTCTTCTCGCTGGTATAAAAAACGGTCATGCAAACGGTGAGCACCACCTTGCCAAAATTCAACACTATCAAATACCACTCGATATCCCCCCCAAAAACTGGGTAGTGGGACGTCACCATTCTTAAACTTTTGTTTTAGCTCTAAGAATTTCCCTTCTAAAATACCACGCGCAGAAATTTTAGAAGATTGCGCTGATGCCCATGCTGCAATTTGGCTATCTTTTGGCCGACTATGAAAATATTTAATTACTTCAATAGGGTTTAAACGTTCGGCAACGCCTATGAAATTAACTTGGCGCTCTAATGGATACCATGGAAAATGCAGGCTAATTTTATTGTTTTTTTCTAAATGCTGCGCTTTTCGGCTACCTAAATTGGTATAAAATACAAGGCCTTTATCATCAAAATGTTTTAATAGTACGATACGCTGGTAGGGTTGCCCGGTTTCATCCACCGTAGCAACACACATGGCTGTTGGATCACTCAAACGAGCTTCACATGCCTGCTTCATCCATAGTTCGAAAAGGGTCAATGGGTTTGGTGTTAAATCATGGCGTCTTAACCCACCTTTTGTGTATTCTCGACGTACTGCTGCGAGATCAATCTCACCTAGTTCGTTCATTTTTGCATCCTTAACCACAATTATTTTTTATTGCTATTTTTAGGGTATATCGCCCCAAGCACAGTTTCTTGGCTTGCACCAGTTACAGAAGCCAAATTCCCTGAAAGCCCAGAAATGGTTCGAGCAGCTAACCATGCAAATGCCAAAGCTTCCATATCATCCCCACTCAGACCAAATTTATCACTTGGCGCCACTTCAATCCCAGGCAGTAAGGCTGCCATCCGCTGCATTAAAAAGATATTTTTTGCTCCGCCACCGCAGACTATCAAACGCTCACAACCGCCACATAGTAACACTTGCTCTGCAATAGAGGCTGCTGTCAATTCGCACAACGTTGCTTGCACATCATCGACTGAAATTGAAGGAAAATGAGCCAAATGCTGTTCTAACCATTGTGTGTTGAAATACTCTCGCCCCGTACTTTTCGGTGATGAACGCCTAAAGTATGGGTCACTTAGCATCGCTTTTAGTAATGCATGGTCAACTTGACCACGACTGGCCCATTCACCATCTTTATCGAATGCCTTTTGCTTAATACGCCAACTCCAGGTATCCATTAACATATTGCCAGGTCCAGTGTCATAGCCTTTGACATAAGCACCAGGTAACAAAGCTGTCACATTAGCTATTCCACCAATATTTAGTACAATTCGTTTTTCTGTAGAATGCCCTAAAACAGCTAAATGAAATGCAGGAACTAAAGGTGCCCCCTGCCCCCCATAAGCCATATCTCTTCGCCGGAAATCACCTACCGTTGTGATCCCCGTTAAAGCCGCAATACGGTTATTATCACCTAACTGCATAGTAAAAGGTTGCTCGCCATCAGGCTCATGCCAAACAGTTTGACCATGGCAACCAATGGCAATGATATCTTCGGATGTTAGCCCTGTTTGAGTAAGAAGCTGGTTTATTGCATCTGCATATAAAGAGCCTAGCTCTCTATCAATTTTACCAACCTCTGATAGCGTTGTTACTTGTCCTTGGCATATATCTAAAATTCTTTTTTTTAATCCAATAGGAAATGCAACACTCAAACTGGATTGCTCTGCGACAAATTTGTCACTAATTGCAGCAAGAACGACATCAACACCATCTAGGCTAGTTCCTGACATAACCCCTATGTAACGACCTGATTTCATCATTATTCTTGTTCCTTCAGAGTGCACATTGACTTTACAACGCTCGACTACAAAAGATTGTGCTTTGATGACAAATTTTGTCAACAATTCGATGCAATTTCTCGGCGCGCTTCGCAGGAATAATAAATAAATGCTTTAAAACTCAAAATTGCTAGACAACCCAAATAAAAAAGACGTTTTGTAATACCTGAAATTTTCATTTCCAATATAATGGTACATAATATATTTATCAGCTCGGCATTACGGTTCTGTACCTCAGCTAAAGTTTTAACACCTTATTTCTGTTTGGCAACGGGTGCGAAAAGATGCTCATAAGCTGACTACCCTATTGAATATTTAACAAAGAGTGCCTTATTGAATGAAATAATCGCGAATTTGAGATATTTTACCTAGTGTTTACACTTTATTTAAATCAATATCGGTAATCTAACCATCGCTTTTTAATACCATTATTTTGATACTTGTTGTGTTTATGGTGAAAACAAATATACGATGCTATGTTAGTGCCACAGACAGCAAATCTCATAGGAGTTCTTATGCTTAAGAAAGTTTTTGTAGGTGTTGTAGCAGTTGCAGCTTTATCAGGCTGTGTCAATACCAGTACGCTTTCTGGTGATACTATTTCAGCCAAGGATGCGAAACAGGTACAGACTGTGACTTATGGTACTGTTCTGAATGCTCGCCCTGTGACTATTCAAGCTGGTGAAGACGGCAACGTAATTGGCGCCATTGGTGGTGCAGTACTTGGTGGGTTATTAGGTAACACTATCGGTGGTGGGACAGGTAACACATTAGCAACTGCTGCGGGTGCTATCGCTGGTGGCTTAGCTGGCCAAGAAGCTCAAGGCGCATTAAATAGAAGCCAAGGTGTTCAATTAGAAATCCGCCTCGATAGCGGCAAAAACATTGTTGTAGTTCAAAAACAAGACCCAAACACCTTCCGTAATGGTCAACGCGTTATGATTGCGAATAGCGGAAATACCGTTACTGTATCTCCTCGATAATCTTACGGTTACTAAATTAGGTATGCTCACCGGCTATTGCCGGTGAGCATTTCTTATAAAAATATTGCTGAATAATATAATAACTTTATGTTTGATAATCATATTTTATATTTATCATGCATGGCTTTTAAGTAATGTAAATTCTTGTTTACACATAAATGCCTTGCTTTCAAACCAATAAACTTATTTTAGCCTATCCCCTCTAATCAATTGTTTGTTATTAATTAATACACACCAATGAATTAGCTAATAAAAAAAACAAAAGCAACGTCAAGACATACAATTTACAACTTTAATTATATTTCACAGCAATCATTCAACAAGAACAATAACCGAGTGTGATTGCTCATCCTATTATTACCCTATAAAAATTGCATGATCCAATTATTTTTATTACCAATTTAATAATTAGCATATCATTTATTAGCTAGTCATATTATTTTCACATCAAGAATCATTTTGCAGTCTTAAAATATTCTTTTCAAGCTTCAGAAGTAATTGTGACAACTGATAAAGCTCATCTTGGCTAATGTTATTCAATATTTCTAGACGCGTATTATTTATGACTTGATCTACAGTTTTAATAAAAGGTTCAGATTCTTCAGTTAATTTTATTCTTTTAGCTCTCCTATCATTTGTGCAAGTATGCCTAGAAATAAGTTTTTTTTCCTCCAACTGATCTAGAGTTCTTACTAATGAAGGCTGTTCAATACCAATCGCTTTCGCTAACTGTATTTGTGATTGTTCAGGTGGTAGTTGACTTATATTATGTAATGTAACCCAATGTGTCTGTGTGAGTTTAAGAGGCTTCAAACGATAGTCGATTAATGCTCTCCACATGCGAACAACACGTGATAACTCTGTCCCAATTTGTGATTCCAATTTACCCTCCTTTATATAATTATAATGTCTAAAAAACATACCGTCTTCATATTATTTTTTGAATTATATATTAATTTCCTTTTATATTTACAACTTTTTATTTATACATTAGCTATTAAATACCTATTTCTAGTTATAATGACTGGTTTATTATGTGGTATAACTCCCATTAATACTTCGCAAACTCATCCATTATCTCAATCCAGGCTTAATAAGATAACCTATCAATTATCTTATTAATAAGAATAGCCGCACTCTCCTTTTTGATCTATCTATTTTACCTCTTATAGTAGTCATGAATAACAATAAAAAAAACAACGACAAATAAACCTTTAAAAAACAAATGAATATAGTTAATCTTAAAATCATGTTAATTACAGTCATTTTGATTTAACCTATACTAATTTTTAATAAATAAAATTTCATTGAAATATAAACCAAGAAATAAATAGCTTATCATTAATTCCAGTTGAATTAATTCACATTAGGAATAAAACATTTGTTTTATTCCTAATGAAATTTAAGAAGCTGGGGATTAAAAGAGTCGTTGTTGCTTATCGATGATTTTTTCTTGATCTGGTTTTTTATTTAATATTCTTAAATAGCGTTGGCGACATAAACGAAGTACATTTCGTTTTTCAGTATCCGAGAATTTTAGCCAATTAAAGCGTTCATCACGAGTGCGGTAACAACCTCGACAATAACCTTGCTCATTACTTTGACAAATACCACGGCAAGGGCTGGGGATCTCAAAAAATTCAAGTTGTTCGGCCATAAGTTTCCCCTTCAAAAGAAAAAATCACATTAAATCTGTGATATACTCCTAAAAATGAGTATTACCATTATTTGTTCAAAAAACAAACTGTAATCATTGTATTTATTAATTTAAGCACGTTATATTAATAGGTAAATCGATTCAGGCTGATTCTAAGAGGTTTAAAATGCGCTTACTCCATACTATGTTACGTGTTACTGATATGCAGCGTTCTATTGATTTTTACACAAAAGTGTTAGGCATGCGCTTATTAAGAACGAGTGAAAACACAGAGTATAAATACTCTCTCGCGTTTGTTGGTTACAGCGATGAAAGTGAAGGCGCCGTCATAGAGTTGACCTATAACTGGGGTGTTGACCAATACGATATGGGTAATGCATATGGTCATATCGCTCTAGGCGTCGATGATGTTGCAAAAACGTGCGATGATATCCGTAACGCAGGTGGAAACGTCACACGTGAAGCGGGCCCTGTTAAGGGCGGAACCACTGTGATTGCATTTGTGGAAGATCCTGATGGTTATAAAATTGAACTGATCGAAAATAAAAGCGCAAGTAAAGGCTTAGGCCATTAATTCGCGATATGATTTAGAAGTTTAGGTACCTAACTTAGCACCTAAACTTCTATCACCGTTTACCTGCAAATTTTTACTGGTTTTGGCATAATGTCATCCAACTAGAAAACTAAAATCGAAAGTCCTAATGTCTGAAAAAAACAATCCAAACGCCCTAGTGAACCGCTTTAGGGGATACTATCCTGTCGTTATTGATGTTGAAACTGGTGGGTTTAATGCAAAAACTGACGGCCTGTTAGAAATTGCTGCCATCACCTTAAAAATGGATAAAGACGGCTGGCTCTCCATGGATGAAACATTGCATTTTCATGTAGAACCTTTTGAAGGGGCGAATCTTGAACCGTCCGCTCTTGCCTTCACCGGAATTGATCCAACAAACCCTCTACGCGGTGCTGTTAGCGAATATGACGCCCTTCATGCGATATTTAAAGTCATTCGCAAAGGAATGAAAAACACAGATTGTAATCGCGCAATTATTGTCGCTCATAATGCTAATTTTGATCACAGCTTTGTCATGAATGCGGCCGAGCGAGCAGGTTTAAAACGTAATCCTTTCCATCCATTTGCGACCTTCGATACTGCAGCACTGAGTGGCCTTGTATTTGGTCAAACAATTCTGGCAAAAGCTTGTGTTTCTGCGGGTATCCCATTCGATGGTAAACAAGCTCATGGCGCACTGTATGATACGAATCGCACGGCTTTGCTATTTTGTGAAATCGTTAATAAGTGGAAAAAAATGGGTGGTTGGCCAATTATTGAAGACAGTCAATAATCTTTTAGTAAATCACCATGACAGAAAAAACCGTATTTGATGTAAAGCAAAAATGCCTTCGTCAAATACGGTTTTTACGTCTTTTATTTGTGGCTTAATTTAGTCTGCGCTAGCTTCATCTGCTGGACGATATTTATCCGCAGTTTCTTTGATTAGAGACTGGAGCTCACCACGCTGGAACATTTCCATGATGATATCACAGCCACCGACCAGCTCACCATCCACCCATAATTGTGGAAAAGTCGGCCAGTTTGCGTATTTTGGCAATTCAGCGCGAATATCTGGGTTTTGTAAGATATCAACATAAGCAAAACGCTCACCACAAGAAGACAGAGCTTGTACTGCTTGAGCAGAAAAACCACAGCTCG
Source organism: Providencia sp. PROV255 (assembly GCF_028478065.1). NCBI lineage: Bacteria > Pseudomonadati > Pseudomonadota > Gammaproteobacteria > Enterobacterales > Morganellaceae > Providencia > Providencia sp. PROV255. The sequence continues at coordinate 321,686 of NZ_JAMPMI010000008.1, forward strand.
GAAGTTTAGGAGAGCCTTTCATATATAATAAAATTGGGTTTTCTTTAATTTGGCGCTCAATTCTTTCAATAGTTGTCATTTTTAACTTCCTTAAAACAAAGATGCAGGTTTGCAGTCAGCCGGTAACTGAGAGTCTACCGCAACTTAACAGAATACATTGACTGATATAATAAGAAACTGAATTGTTTCATACAATATGCCAGTTTTATAGGGGCATTACTATAGCATTCCAAAAAGCAAAAAGGCATCTTTTCTATCTTCTCTTTACCTAAGTCAAACAAGCAGCTATTTCTAGTTAAAAATGCATATTTGATATATTCAGGTCATCTATTCGGAATATCCATATGATTTCTATGTGTAACTCCCCTATTTATTTGTTAACATTTGAGTAACGCTATTACCTTTACCTTTGTAAGGTTTAACGTGTTATCATTAATATATTAAATATCATATCGCCGATAGGCGAAACTCTAATGATAAGCAGTAACCGACTATTTCGCTCATTTTAAGAGCAAACACCCTAAGTTTTTTGATATAAAAGCAATCAAGGAGTACGAAATGTCATTTGAACTACCCGCTTTACCGTATGCAAAAGATGCTTTAGAACCTTATATCTCAGCTGAAACCTTAGAATATCACTATGGTAAGCACCATAACACGTACGTTGTTAACTTAAATAACCTAATCAAAGGCACTGACTTTGAAGGAAAATCTTTAGAAGAAATTATCAAAACTTCTGAAGCCGGAGTTTTTAACAACGCAGCACAAGTTTGGAATCACACTTTCTATTGGAATTGCTTAGCGCCAAATGCAGGTGGTGAACCAACAGGTAAAGTAGCTGATGCAATCAATAAATCATTCGGTTCTTTCGCTGAATTTAAAGCTCAATTTACTGATGCAGCAACCAAAAATTTTGGTGCAGGTTGGACATGGCTGGTGAAAAAAGCAGATGGTAGCCTTGCTATAGTGAATACATCTAACGCTGCAACACCTATTTCTGGTGATGATAAGCCCGTGTTAACTGTTGATATTTGGGAGCACGCTTACTATATCGATTACCGTAACGCTCGCCCTAAATATTTAGAAAACTTCTGGGCACTGGTTAACTGGAAATTTGTGGAAGAAAATTTAGCATAACAATTTCTGCTTGTTGCTAAGTTTAGATACTGCAAGGGCGAGATATACTCGCCCTTTTAAATTCACCCTACTCAAGGCTGAAATAAAATCAGAAAATATGCGCAGCAAGAAAGATAATTAATGCTAATGAGCCCAGCGCAGCAAGCAATCCATATTTAACATCTGTATCCATGAGTTCCTCTCATTCTAATGTAATTGAATTAATAAATAACCATGAAACAATAAAGGTTATTAAGTATACATATCCAAAAAAGTAAAACTAGTGTCTATATCACATGTTATAACATCAATTATTTCTTTCGTTTTTGCGCTAGATCAGACAAAATCGACAACAAATCGCTAAATTATTGCCAGCAAAGGATCAATGCATCAATATGCAGGTAATTTTTTAACAAGAATTCTTATAGAGACCGGTTATTGGTCAGGAGTTTTTTTCCCCCATGGCAACGATTAAAGATGTGGCGAAGCGCGCTGGCGTATCTACCACAACCGTATCCCATGTTATTAATAAAACGCGCTTTGTAGCTGATGACACTAAGGCTGCGGTTTGGGCTGCAATTAAAGAGCTCAATTATTCGCCAAGTGCGGTTGCCCGTAGTTTAAAAGTTAACCACACAAAGTCGATTGGGTTGTTAGCAACTTCCAGTGAAGCGCCTTACTTCGCTGAGGTGATCGAATCTGTTGAAAATAGCTGTTATGAAAAAGGCTATACGCTGATTCTTTGTAATTCTCATAACAATTTGGGAAAACAAAAAGCGTATTTACAGATGCTAGCACAAAAGCGCGTTGATGGCTTACTTGTGATGTGTTCCGAGTACCCTGATACCTTAATTGGTATGCTAGAAGATTACCGCAATATCCCAATGGTAGTCATGGACTGGGGAACTTCTCGTGGCGATTTTACAGATAGCATTATTGATAACTCGTTCCATGGTGGATACCTAGCAGGTCGCTATTTAATTGACCGTGGGCATCGCGATATTGGAGTGATCCCTGGTTCACTTGAAAGAAATACAGGTATTGGACGTTTAACTGGCTTCAAAAAAGCAATGGAAGAGGCCAAAATTACACTAAAAGAAGAATGGATAGTTCAGGGGGATTTCGAACCTGAGTCTGGCTATAAAGCAATGACGCAAATTTTAAGCCATAAACAGCGCCCTACCGCTGTATTTTGTGGTGGTGATATCATGGCAATGGGAGCAATTTGTGCCGCTGATGAAATGGGATTACGTGTTCCACAAGATATTTCAATCATTGGCTATGATAATGTGCGAAATGCGCGCTATTTTACACCGGCATTGACCACAATCCACCAACCCAAAGAGCGTTTAGGGCAAATGGCCTTCACAATGCTGCTCGATCGTATCGTCAATAAGCGCGAAGATGCTCAAACAATCGAAGTCCACCCTCGCCTTGTAGAACGTCGTTCTGTTGCAGATGGTCCATTTATCGATTACCGCCGATAGTACGAATAACTAGGTTGAAAGCCACTCTGCGTTAAGCGTTTCGTTATCGCCAAGGTAATCTAACAACCAGCTGAGCGCTGGTGATGTATTATTTTCCACCCAAGTTAAACAGCAAGGACTGGGTGGAAAAGGCTGCGCTAATGATAGTTCAACTAATTGGCCGTTTTCACAAAGCGGAGCCGCTCGATGCTCAGGTACCATCCCAACACATAACCCATTAACTAAACAAGCTAAGCCATTTTCCCAGTAAGGCACAACAAGCCGACGCTGGTTATCAAGAGCCCAAGTATCACGTTTGGGTAGGTTACGTGAAGTATCTTCAAGGCACAAACTAGGGTACTCTCTCATTTGATCATCGGTCAGTTTTTCACCTATTCTGGCTAATGGGTGCTCTGGGCTTGCAACACACATCCACGACATAAAACCCATATCACGGAAACTATACCTTTCACCAATTGGAGATGCTCGAGTCGCACCAATCGCAACATCTACACGCCCATCAGCAAGTGCATCCCACACCCCATTAAACACCTCTGGATGAATAAAGAGTTCGATATCAGGAAAATGACGATAAAAATCAAGAATTAGCTGTTCTGTCCGCTGTGGTTTGACAATACAATCAACGGCAATACTAAATTGACCACGCCAACCATTCGCAACTTGCTGACACTGGTGACGAGTATCTGTCATTTTTTTGATAACAGAACGGCTCTCCTTAATAAATATCGCCCCAGCTTCCGTTAGCACAACATCACGATGTCGACGCTCAAACAGAGGAACCGCAAGCCATTCTTCAACTTGCTTAACGGTATAGCTGATTGCAGAAGGTACACGGTGCAATTCTTCAGCAGCACCACTAAAGCTTCCAGTTCGAGCAACTGCATCAATCACTTCGAGTGCATGCGCAGACCACATAACTTCTCCTTTCAAAAATTTTGATAGCAAGATCCAAATATTACCGTTTCACAACCTAAAAAAATAGCCTATACAATGGCGTCATCATTAACATTTTTTTAAATATCAGATAAGTAATAATTATGTCGAATACTGTGAAAAAAAACGCCCCTGGATTTATGGTGTACCTTGCAGGACTTAGCATGCTGGGGTTTTTAGCCATTGATATGTATTTACCTGCATTTGGTGCTATGCAAGACACCCTGCATACATCCGAAGGCGCGATCAGTGCTTCTCTCAGTATCTTTTTAGCTGGTTTTGCCTTCGCTCAGCTATTATGGGGGCCATTATCAGACAAACTTGGCCGTAAGCCTGTTCTCATTGTGGGCTTAACTATTTTCATTTTAAGTAGCTTAGCTATTTATTGGGTGGAAACCGCAACACAGCTATTAACACTACGTTTTTTACAGGCGGTTGGAGTCTGCTCCGCGGCTGTTTTGTGGCAAGCACTAGTTATCGACCGCTATGATGAAGCAAATACCCAAAAAGTTTTTGCTTCTATTATGCCGCTAGTCGCGCTATCCCCTGCTTTAGCGCCATTATTAGGTGCATGGGTTCTTGAGCACCAAACATGGGAAGCAATTTTCCTGATCCTAATGGCGGTGGGTATATTACTTTTATTACCAACGCTCTTTTTGAAAAATGTTTCAGTTAAAACAATAACTGATGACAACCAACCACAAGCTAAGATTTCTTTCTCAAATTTGCTCAGTTCCCCTGTTTTCAGCGGCAACGTACTAGTTTATGCATCCTGTAGTGCAGGTTTCTTCGCTTGGCTAACAGGTTCTCCCTTTATTTTACGCAATATGGGCTTCAATCCTGCTGATATTGGTTTGAGTTATATTCCACAAACTCTAGCCTTCATTATTGGTGGATATGGCTGCCGTATTTTATTAGCAAAAATCCGAGCAGAAACAATATTTCCATTGTTACTTCTTGGTTACGCGCTAAGCATGTCCATTTTATTTATCATGGCTATCTATACCACACCATCATTAACCATGATCTTGATCCCATTCTGCTTTATGGCAGCAATGAATGGAGCCTCTTACCCAATTGCAGTATCTAAAGCACTAAATACATTTCCTAGTGCGAGTGGTAAAGCAGCTGCGTTACAAAATGCCTTACAATTAGGGCTATGTTTTTTAGCAAGCCTACTTGTTTCTGCCTTGACCTTCGATCCATTGTTGGCAACAACCGGGGTCATGGCAGTCACAATTATTCCAATGGCCATTGGCTATTTTATGCAACGTTGTGCCAGCAAAAACAATCAAACTCTTAAGCAAGTCGATTACCAAGCGAATTCATAAAGTGTAGTTTACTGAATCAACCATGCCGATAAGACTCGGCATGGTTTTTATTTTAGTGAATTCAAGAAAATGTTCCTTCAGTGTATAGCACTTGTGAGGATACGGTAATATTTATTAAGTATGTTGCTATATAACCCATTATTCTTAACTTACAACCCCTAATATTCTCTCATCAATTTTCTTTATTCAAAGCGGATTTCACTAAAAAATAAGGCTTTTATTTTGTCATCTACTAAGATATAGATATTTCTTGGTTAATTTTCTTGTTAAAAAACGTTATCATTGCGACATTAAATAATGAGTGCTCAAAAATGATGTTAAAACAGTATTATCCACCAGATGAATTAAAATCCTTTGTTAGTTCTATTTTGATAATCAAAGAGTTTACAGAGGCAATTAAAATTTTCCCTGGAACTGGTGCTGAAATCTGGGTTTCATCAGATGCTTTTTGCATGACAACAGAGAGCGACTCAGTCGCAGACTCATACCAACTTATTATTCCTAGGGTTAATACGTTTACTGCTAGCCCCAATCATTCTAAAGTCATGGTATTACGTATTCGTCATGATGCCTTACGTTTTTTACTACCTCAAAGCACACTAAATTATACGGATAAACCCATCGCATTGAGTGGCATATGGGAAGACCGCTGGTTTGAAGCTTTAGCTAATTCTTCATTTAAAGAGCTGTTAGAGTGTTTTAATAAGACAAAAGCCAAGAAAAAACCTCATTTCATAGATGAAATCTTAGAGTTGCTATATCGTAACCCAACTAAAAAAATCACTGAAATTGCCGAAGAGACCGGCTTACATGTCCGTATCATTCAAAAAGAGTTTCTAAAAGAATATGGTATTACGCCAAAAAGGTACCAGATCAATTGTCGCTTAGAACATGTTTTAAAAAGTATGGTAGTAGAACAAGACACCTACCGCTGGTTTGAAACAGGCTATTATGATCAATCCCACTTTTACCGTGATTTTAAAAGATACTTTACTATGACGCCGTCGGCATTTTTAAAATCGAGTTATTCGCTTTTTTACAATACAAAAACTAAGTACCCATTAAGATAGTTCTTAATACATAAGGAGAACGGAATGAGTATTGTTGTGTATGCCCAAATTACAACAGAAAGGACGGATGGGTATTTAACGAAAGAAATCGTTCGTGACTTAGCAAAACTAAGCCGCCGAGAGAAAGGATGCATTCAATATGATCTTATGGCTAAAGAGAATGGTTACATTGTTTTCGAGGAATGGGAAGACACTCAGGCATTAGAGATGCATAAAAATAGCCCTCATTTCAGGCGATTAGTTGAAGCAATTGAACGTGATAACGCCAGCTTTTCTGTCAATTTTAGTGAAAGATGATCTATTAATAATGAAAGCTAGAGCTAGTTGTCATTTTTGAGAATTTTAATCATCTTTATTTAATAGAACTTCATAACCTACATTCAAGAAACAAAGATTGAACGTGTTTCATTCAGGCTATAGCATAAACCATTATTGCTATAGCCTACCTGACTGTTTATGCCGCTATTTATCTTTCAAGCACGAAACACGGTTATTACTTTGCATGCCTATTTACTCTGTTTTTGCTGCGTCAGCCAATTCTTCTGCTTGTTGTAATAATCTTTCTTGTTCTTTTTGATTTAAAACACGCTCAACAGTATCAACAATCGCCTGAGTTTGTGGATCTATCTCAATATTTATTTTATCACCCAAACGTTTTTTACCTAATGTTGTTCTCTCTAATGTTTCAGGAATGAGATGCACACAAAAACGATTATTGATCACGTCACCGACAGTTAAACTAATACCATCAATCGCTACAAATCCTTTATGTAAAATGTATTTCATTAATGGTTTATCATGAATTGACAACCAAATTTGATGGTTATCTTCAGATGTGAAGATTTTACTAATTTCAGCGGTTGTCATAATATGACCAGAAACAACATGCCCACCTATTTCGTCACCGTATTTTGCGGCACGTTCGATATTAACAACATCACCTTCTTGCAATTCCCCCAAATTAGTTAATCTCAGGGTTTCTTTAATTAGATCAAAACTGACTCTTTCGCCATCAATTTTTGTTACCGTCAAACAACAACCATTATGCGCAACGGAGGCCCCTGTTTCTAAACCTTTCAGCAATTCTGGGGTAAACTTCATTACATGAGTTCTAAAGTTGGCTCTTTCTGTAATTTCAATAATAGGAGCAGTCGCTTGAACAATGCCTGTAAACATAATGATTCTCAGTGTAGTGGATTAATAGACTCAGTTTACATCAGAATTTTTAGAGATCTATCCTATTTGAGTGGTAAACAACACGATAATAAACCTTATATTCAGTAATATATTAGGCTTGAAAATGCTCTTTTATAGTTTGTTACCATATCATTATTGGAATCTATTTAGAAACGGGATAGAATGAGCGGTTTTTAATAATCAATGAGTTTTAAGTAACTAACTTATTTTTCTAATTTTTTTCCTCTTACTTGCTTTTATTACAAAGGTGTATGCGTGCAGAAATATTTTACAGAAGCGCGTAGCTTGTTGGCACTTGGTATTCCTATCGTTTTAGCTCAATTTTCACAAACTGCGATGGGGTTTGTGGATACAGTTATGGCTGGAAGCGTTAGTGAAATTGAGATGTCCGCAGTTGCAGTTGGTTTTTCCATCTGGCTGCCAGCTATTCTTTTTGGCCAAGGGATTTTAATGGCATTAACCCCAATCGTTGCACAAATGAATGGGTCAGGTCGTCGTAACTTAATTGGTGACCAAATTCAGCAGGGCCTGTGGTTAGCGCTACTTTTAGCCTTAGGTATTATGTGCCTTCTTTATAATAGTCAGCTAATTATTAGTAATATGCCCCATATTGATAAAGAATTGGCGGATAAATCTGTCCGTTTTTTACATGCTATTATGTGGGGTGCGCCAGGCTACTTATTTTATCAAGTATATCGTAGCCAATGTGAAGGGCTTTCAAAAACCAAGCCGGGGATGGTGATTGGTTTTCTCGGCTTAATGATTAATATTCCCATTAACTATATCTTTATCTATGGTCACTTTGGTGCCCCCGCTTTAGGTGGTGTTGGTTGCGGTGTCGCCACCGCATCAGTGTATTGGGCTATGTGTCTGATGATGAGATGGTATGTGAAACGTGCTACTGCGCAGCGTGATATTCGCCCTACACTCTCTTTCACATCGCCAAATCCATTAATCTTGAAGCGAATTATTGTGTTAGGTACACCAATTGGTCTGGCACTTTTCTTTGAAGTCACTTTATTTGCTGTCGTTGCACTGCTAGTCGCTCCATTAGGTGTTGTCGCAGTAGCTGGTCACCAAGTTGCGTTGAATTTCAGCTCTGTGATGTTTATGTTCCCATTATCATTAGGAATAGCTGCAACCATTCGCGTAGGTTACAACTTGGGACAGAAATCAACTGAAGCGGCTAAAGTTTCATCTTATACTGGCATTGCTGTTGGCTTAATGGTCGCTTGTTTTACCGCGGTTCTCACAGCCGTCTTCCGTGAGCCGATTGCAATGATGTATAACAAAAACCCCGAGGTGGTTGTTTTAGCTAGTAGTTTAATGCTATACGCCGCTATTTATCAGTTGTCAGACTCTGTGCAAGTTATTGGTGCGGGCATTTTACGTGGCTATAAAGATACGCGTTCTATTTTCTTTATTACCTTCACTGCATATTGGTTACTTGGCTTACCTTCCGGCTATATCTTAGCGTTAACTGATATCATTGCACCGGCGATGGGGCCTAAAGGCTTCTGGATTGGCTTTATTATTGGTTTGAGTGCGGCTGCAATAGGAATGGCGACACGAATTATGTGGATCCATAAGCAGACAGAGGATGTTGTTTTACTTCGTTCAGCGCGCTAATCGACGGTTTTTTAAGCTTTTTATTATGGGAGAAGATGTATTTCGCACCAGATAGTTTTAAATACGAGCAAACTATCACGAAAATACATTTTCCCCTTGCCAGATGAACTTCATAACGTTAATATTCATCCCCGTTGTCACCTAGATAACTTTTAGATGCGTCCGTAGCTCAGTTGGTTAGAGCACCACCTTGACATGGTGGGGGTCGGTAGTTCGAGTCTACTCGGACGCACCATTTCTAGTGAACACAATGTTAATTTTCAGCGCGTCCGTAGCTCAGTTGGTTAGAGCACCACCTTGACATGGTGGGGGTCGGTAGTTCGAGTCTACTCGGACGCACCATTTCAAATTAACACAAATCAAGTCTCTCAGTGCGTCCGTAGCTCAGTTGGTTAGAGCACCACCTTGACATGGTGGGGGTCGGTAGTTCGAGTCTACTCGGACGCACCATTTAATTTATCTTCCTACCCCACTAAAATTTCTCTTGATTGTCTATTATTATTCCCTTATTTTGTTGCGCAACAAATTAACAGCCTAATATCAACTGAATTTTTGATCTGAACGCCTTCTTCTTTTAATTTAATAAAATTTGATTTGTCTCACAGTTTTTTGTTGTCTATAATACTCACATTGGCTGAAAGGTTTCAACAGTAATAAATCAATACGTTAGCTTTAATTGAATTTGTCATCTACACTATAATAAGAATCAAAATGTGACAAATTTAAGTGTAAAAATGCATTAAACACCAGACTGTCGCCTATTCTTATAAATGAGTTGCGCAACAAAATTTACCCTGCGCACGACTTATTAAATGTACTAAGCATCGGCGGCAATACCGATTTCCTTTATAACATTAGATAGACTGCCATGAAAAAAACCAAAATTGTTTGTACTATCGGTCCAAAAACCGAATCAGAAGAAAAACTGACCCAACTCCTTGATGCAGGCATGAACGTCATGCGTCTCAATTTCTCTCACGGTGACTACGAAGAACACGGTCAACGTATCAAAAACCTTCGCGCTGTTTGTGCAAAAACAGGTAAACAAGCTGCTATTTTGCTAGATACTAAAGGGCCTGAAATCCGCACCATGAAATTGGAAGGTGGTAACGACGTTTCTCTAGTTGCTGGCCAAACTTTTACATTTACTACCGATACCTCTGTGGTAGGTAATAAAGATAAAGTTGCGGTGACCTATGCGGGTTTAACTTCAGATTTGAAAGTTGGCAATACCGTATTAGTTGATGATGGCTTAATTGGTATGAAAGTAACTAATGTCACTGCAACTGAAGTTGTTTGTGAAGTTTTAAATAACGGTGACCTCGGTGAGAAAAAAGGGGTTAACCTGCCAGGCGTTTCAATTGGCCTTCCAGCATTAGCAGAAAAAGATAAAGAAGACTTAGTCTTTGGTTGCCAGCAAGGTGTTGATTTTGTTGCTGCTTCATTTATTCGTAAGCGCTCAGATGTTGAAGAAATTCGAGCTCACCTGAAAAAACACGGTGGCGAGAACATCCAAATTATTTCTAAAATTGAAAACCAAGAAGGTTTAAATAACTTTGATGAGATTTTAGAAGCCTCTGACGGCATCATGGTCGCTCGTGGTGATTTAGGCGTTGAAATCCCAGTTGAAGAAGTTATTTTTGCACAAAAAATGATGATTGAAAAATGTGTTGCAGCACGCAAAGTCGTGATCACAGCAACCCAGATGCTTGATTCAATGATCAAAAACCCACGCCCTACTCGCGCAGAAGCGGGTGACGTTGCCAATGCTATTTTAGATGGCACTGATGCGGTTATGTTGTCTGGTGAAAGTGCTAAAGGTAAATACCCGGTAGAAGCTGTTACTATTATGGCAACTATCTGTGAGCGTACAGACCGTGTAATGCAAACTCGCATCGATAACCAAAAACCAAGCCAACGCCTACGTGTCACTGAGGCTGTATGTCGTGGTGCGGTGGAAATGTCTGAAAAATTAGATGTCCCATTAATCGTTGTTGCAACTTATGGCGGTAAATCGGCTAAGTCTGTCCGTAAGTATTTCCCTACTGCACCAATCTTAGCGTTAACTACCAATGAAGAAACTGCACGCCAGTTACTGTTAGTTAAAGGTGTGATCCCAATGATAGTTGGTGGTTTTACTTCTACAGATGACTTTTATCGTGAAGGTAAACGCGCAGCTCTAGAAAGTGGTTTAGCTGTTTCTGGTGATGCGGTTGTAATGGTCTCTGGCGCATTAGTACAAAGCGGAACAACCAATACATCTTCAGTTCACGTACTTTAATTAGTCTTTAATTGTCTTCTAAAAGGCCGATAGTGATTATTTTAGCTATCGGCCTTTTTATTTAGATTTAACATTTAGTGCTGCCTTGATGTAACTATCCCTTTATTTACTTTTCTCTAGTAAATATCTTATTGCATTTTAAGTGTAATATCATAAACCCCACTTAAATTGGTCAAATAACAACCTTCATTGATCTTAATTTAAATTTTTCTTCTTTTTCCTAGTACTAAATATAAAGTATTTCTAGCAAAACTTCATATTTAGTACTAGCATAAGACATAGTAAGTGCCATACCCTAATTTTCATTAGGTTGTTTTAAAGGGATATAGCAAGCTTTAAGATAACAAGCTTAGCTCTATTGTTTGGTGACTTGCTTTTTTATATTTTCAAGATAAATCAATCTAGAGGGTAAAATAATGATTCGTACTAAAATTGTACTGGGCTCTATCGTATTAGCTTCAGCATTACTAGCGGGTTGTTCTAACAGCACTGAAGTGCAAAAACTCTCTTCAGATGTGCAAACTCTGAATGGTAAAGTTGATCAACTGAGCAACGACGTTCAGTCTCTGCGCTCTGACGTACAGACAGCTCAAGAAGAAGCAGCACGTGCTAACCAACGTCTGGATAACCAAGTTCGTACTTACAAAAAATAAGTTCGATTTGGCGATAATCTAGTCTTAAAGATCCTTCTTTGAAGCTAGTAGCATTTATGAGGGCCTATGAAAATAGGCCCTTATTATTTGGTCAGGGTTATTGAGTTACAACAGAAGAGCGGTATTTCGCAGGTAGCAAGGCCCCAACTTTACCGTCATAGATGGGTTCTGGCTGTGAAATCGAGAATGGCTCAATAGGTACTAAACCTTGGTGTTGTGTTTCATCTTCAGGGATACCATTACTCTGATCATTATTTACACGCACAGGCATACCAGAACGCCTTGCTAGCTCTTTTTCCACTAAAGCCTTATCAATCCCTTCATTTTCTAGAAAACGCTTGAAATCGTCAGACAGCTTGATTGGCATGGTTTGTGGGTCATCACCGCTTGTTCGTGACAATGGCTGATGCACCTCAATGTAATAACTGCCATCAGTTTCTTTGGAGTATTTGACAGGCTGATCAATAACTTGGACACGAGTTCCTTTTGGTACTGTTTTAAATAATGCTTCGATATCATCAGGACGTAAACGAATACAACCGGAGCTCACTCGCATACCAATACCAAAATCCGCATTAGTGCCGTGTATCAGATATTCACCACGCCCATACGCTAGGCGTAATGCATACAAGCCCATTGGATTTTCAGGCCCTGCTGGAACGACGGCTGGAAGAGTTATACCTTCTTTAGCGTAATTTTTACGGATATTCGCCGTTGGTGTCCATGTAGGATCTTTAATTGACTGACTTACTGAAGTCACCATTTCAGGTGTGTCGCGACCTAACTGGCCGATACCGATAGGATAAACAATCACTTCCTCACTGTTCGCAGGGTAATAATATAAACGCAGCTCCGCCAGGTTAATCACAATTCCCGTTCTTGGTGTTGATGGTAACAACATTTGTGCTGGAATGATGAGTTCTTTACCCGCTTCAGGAAGGTACGGGTCTGTTCCTGGGTTTGCTTCAAGCATACCGAGTAGACCGATTTGGTGCTCACTTGCAATGGCCTCCAATGGTCGCCCATCATTGGGGACGATATACGTGTAATTTTCCCCGATAAGACGAGTGTTACTGTCAGGTAATGGATATTCTTTTGCTTGAGCTGGAGCCAATAAGGCACTCATGACAAATAAACTTGCCACCGTCAAAACTCTTTTCATACCTACTCCAAGGAAAATAGTGTTCTTACAATAATTCAATGATTATTGTTCATAATAGCAACTATCCTTCATATCTTTAATACTAATTAAATATTTTTATTAAGTATTAATAAGGTAGTAGTCTTTTTATGATAGCCAAATACAATCACTTTAATGGACTGGTCGAATAAAAATAATAACCAAGAAGTAAAATAAGTAAGGGAGCATAAAGCTCCCTGCAGACTTGCTGCCAAACATATTATGTTTGGCAGCAAGTCTAATAGGTTATTGAAAATAAATTAGGAAAATCAATTTATTGATTTTCGACTGATAACACAAAGCGGGAAAAACCACGCTTTTATCCCGCTTTGTCAACAACCTCAAGGGAGCATAACGCTCCCTCGGTAGGATCATACTAATTGTGCCGCACGCGATAAAATTGTACGGATCATCGCATTTAAACCTTGAGTTCGCGAAGGTGTTAAATGTTGCTCCAATGCAAGTTGTTCAAAAAATGACTTCACATCGAGTGCGAGTATTTGTTGCGCCGTTTTGCCTTGAAAAAGGATAATCACAATAGCAACTAACCCTTTAACGATTGCTGCATCGCTATCACCTGCAAACGTAATTGTCCCGTCTGCTTGTTTTTGCATATCAATCCACACTTGGCTTTGGCACCCTGCGATTAAATTATTATCGCTTCTTTGTACCTCTGAGAGTTCAGGTAAACGTCCCCCTAGCTCTATCATATAGAGATAGCGTTCCTCCCAGTCCTGACAACGGGAGAAATTACGTAATAACTTATTTTCATCGGGTAATGCGGGCATGCTCAGTTCCTTTACCATATATTTCTTATGTGCTTAGCCTAACAATTTTTTAATGCGCTGTAACGCATTGTATAAAGAATCGATTTCTTCTTTCGTGGTGTATATCCCCACAGAAGCACGGCACATAGCAGGAACGTGATAATGTTCCATTAATGGTAAAGCACAGTGATGGCCAGTACGGATAGCAATACCATATCTATCTAGAAAAGAACCCACATCATAGGCATGGTGCTGGCCTAGATTAAACGCCAAAACGCCTTCCCGTTGGTCATTGCCATATAATATAACTGATGGTATTTCTTGCAATTTTTTAGAAGCATATGCCATTACTTCAGCTTCATGAGCAAATACATCAGGTAAATTAAGTGCGTTTAAATAATCGAATGCCGCCCCTAACCCAATAATTGCGCTAACGTTCGGTGTTCCTGCTTCAAAGCGCCATGGCGCATCAGCAAAAGTGATCCCTTTGGTCAGGCTGACTTGACGGATCATTGCCCCACCGCCCTCCCATGGTGGCATCATATCCAAAATAGCTTTTTTGCCATAAAGGATACCAATACCTGTCGGGCCATATAACTTATGCCCTGAAAACACATAGAAATCACAGTCTAAGGCTTGCACATCAACCTGCTGATGCATTGCACCTTGCGCGCCATCGACCAATATCGCGATCTCTCCACCTTTTGAAGCCGCAATCGCTCGGGCTTGTTTAATGATATCCTGTACGGGATTAACTGTTCCCAATACATTAGAGATATGTGTAAAGCTCAATAATCGCGTACGTGAATCAATGACATCATTTAATACATCTAATTGCAGTCTACCATCGTCAGAAATTGGGATAATTCGAATTTCAAAGCCAATTTCCTCAGCTAACATATACCAAGGTACAATATTCGCATGGTGCTCCATTTCAGTGATGACAATATTGTCCCCTTCATGGAAATACTTTCGACCAAGACTATTTGCAACAAGGTTAATACCTTCCGTTGTGCCTTTAACAAACACGATTTCTTCATTTGAAGCTGCGTGAATGAAAGCGGCGGCTTTTTGACGAACCTCCTCCATCATTGTCGTCGCATTTGCACTGAGAGTATGTATACCGCGGTGAACCGCGGCATACTGATGTAACGTAAACTCACTTTCTTTTTCAATAACTTGCAAAGGCTTTTGTGCACTTGCGGCGCTATCTAAATAAACCAGCGGATGATTATTGACTGACTGTGATAAGGCAGGAAAATCCTGCCTTACTGAAGCGACATTGAATAGCATGGATATTAAACCTCCGCTAAGCGCTGGCGGATGTTTGCCATCACAGCGTGTTTTAACTCTTCCGATTCAATAGATTCTGTAAGTTCCGCAGCAAATGCGATAATAATCATATGTTTTGCTGCCTTACCCTCAATTCCTCTTGAGCGCAGATAAAACAGTTGTTCGTCATCAATACGACCGACCGTTGCACCGTGACCACACTTTACGTCATCTGCATAAATTTCAAGCTGAGGTTTAGTATCAATTTCTGCTTTTTCACCTAACAACAATGTGTTGTTAGTCATTTGACCATCTGTTTTTAATGCGTTGGGTGCGACTTTGATCATGCCATTAAAGACAGCTTTACTGCTATCCATCGCAATCACTTTATGTAATTGACGGCTATTGCAGTAACCTTTATTGTGCTCTAAATACGTACGAGTATCAGCAATTTCATTGCCTTTAGGCAGCAGTATACTGTTGAGTTCAAACTCAGTATTTTCACCGTCAAGGCGAGCACTTGTATGGTTTCGTGTTAATAATGCGCCAAGTAAAAAACTGGTACTTTTCACACGGCTATCGCGCCCAATAACAATATCATTGTGAGCAAAATGCTGAGCTTGGCCATTTTCAACATTTAACTTAAAGTGACTAAAGTCTGCGTTATCACCGACTTCAACTGTTAAACGACTACCAGTCATGTGCCTTTGCTCATTCAAACTAACATAATGCTCAATAACTTGGGCTTTGCTGTTTGCATCTAACGTTAAATGGTACCGATACTGGCTAATATTGGTGGCCTGTTTATCGCCACTACCTGTTGAAATATTAAGCAAGTATAATGGCTTTTCTGCTATTTTATTTGCTGCAAGGTGGACGACTAAAGGTTGTACCGCCAAGCTTTCGGTTAAATGCAAAAAAATCTCGCTATTTACAGGCGAAGGAAGCAAGTCTTGGTTATCAAGCAAAGCCACTTGGAATGGCCCCATATCAATAGAGCTCAATGCAGAACTATAACACCCATCAATTAAAACAAGGCGATATGCATCAATTGGCAGAGCCAGTGCTTCGCAGTCTTGTGCTACAACATCACCATCACTAAAACGATACTGAGTCTCAAGTACAGTATTTAGTGGAGTATAGTGCCAATCTTCATGGCGAAACACAGGTAAACCAACTTGTTTTGCTATTTCCCAATGGGTTTTAGCATGTTGAGAATTCGCACCATGTCGTAGTTCAAATAATTCAGAAAAACGTGACATTGCTTGCTCGTTAAGCTTCGCAACTTCCGCACGTTTTTGTGCTCTTTCACTGTTGGTCAATAAGCCAGCCATAACCCTGCTCCTCCAGTTTTTTCGCTAAACTGAAATCACCTGATTTGATGATTTTCCCTTGATATAACACGTGGACAAAGTCAGGCTTCACATAATCTAAAATACGCTGATAGTGGGTTACGATGATAAAAGAACGCTCAGGCGAACGTAATGAATTCACGCCATTAGCCACAATTTTCAACGCGTCAATATCTAAACCAGAGTCAGTTTCATCGAGAATACACAATTGAGGCTCTAGAGCTGCCATCTGCAAGATATCATTACGTTTTTTCTCACCACCGGAGAAACCTACGTTGACAGAACGCGCAAGTAAATCTTCTGGCATTTCTAATAATTTGATTTTGTCTTCAATAAAATCTTGAAAATC
This sequence comes from Providencia sp. PROV255, assembly GCF_028478065.1. Taxonomy (NCBI): domain Bacteria; kingdom Pseudomonadati; phylum Pseudomonadota; class Gammaproteobacteria; order Enterobacterales; family Morganellaceae; genus Providencia; species Providencia sp. PROV255. The sequence continues at coordinate 338,303 of NZ_JAMPMI010000008.1, forward strand.
GAAACGATCTAATGCTTCTTGCTGACGATATTCTCTAACCGCATTGACTGCCGTTTGTAAGAAAAATTGGTTACTGACCCCTGGAATTTCAACAGGGTATTGGAATGCAAGGAAAACACCTTCCCCTGCACGCTCTTCTGGATCTAGTGCAAATAGGTCTTTACCTTTAAACGTCACTTCACCGCTATCAATTTCATACTCTTCGCGGCCAGCAAGTGTGGCGGATAATGTACTTTTACCAGAGCCATTTGGCCCCATAATGGCGTGAACTTCCCCTGGTTTTACCTCCAGAGATAACCCTTTTAAAATCTCATTACCTTCTACACTCACGTGTAAATCTTTAACACTTAACATATTTACATGCCTTTAGCGCTTTAGCGCAAATAAACTCGATTAGGATCAGCCAACGCTGTGCTCTAAGCTGATCGCCAGTAATTTTTGTGCTTCTACGGCAAATTCTAATGGAAGCTCCGAGAACACATCTTTGCAGAAACCATTTACAATCATTGAAATTGCATCGTCTTCGCTGATACCACGTTGTAAACAGTAAAATAACTGGTCTTCCCCAATACGTGAGGTTGTCGCTTCATGTTCAAGTTGTGCCGTATTATTCTTAACTTCCACATATGGGAATGTATGTGCACCACATTGGGTGCCAATTAACATAGAGTCACATTGGGTAAAGTTACGAGCGTTATGTGCACTCGGTAGAATTTTCACTAAACCGCGATAACTGTTTTGGCTTTTACCTGCAGAAATACCCTTAGAAATGATCGTTGAACGGGTATTTTTCCCGATATGGATCATTTTCGTTCCTGTATCCGCTTGTTGATTGCCGTTCGTTAATGCAACGGAGTAAAATTCACCGACAGAGTTGTCTCCTTTAAGGATAACGCTTGGGTATTTCCATGTGATGGCAGAGCCAGTTTCTGACTGTGTCCATGACATTTTTGAATTATCACCTTCACACAATGCACGCTTAGTCACAAAGTTTAGGATCCCACCGGCTTCGCTATCTCCACCGGAGAACCAGTTTTGGACAGTCGAATATTTAACTTCGGCATCTTTATGAATAATAACTTCAACAACCGCCGCATGGAGCTGATAACTATCACGAACAGGTGCAGAACACCCTTCGATATAGCTCACATAGCTACCTTCATCAGCAATTAAAATCGTGCGCTCAAACTGGCCGGTTTTGGCTGCGTTGATCCTAAAATACGTTGATAGCTCCATTGGGCAGTGTACGCCTTTTGGTACATACACAAAGGTACCATCTGAAGCCACTGCCGCATTTAATGCAGCAAAAAAGTTATCATGGCTCGAAACGACTGACCCGAGATATTTCTGTACCAGTTCAGGGTATTCTTGAATAGCCTCACTAAACGAACAAAAAATAACACCATGTTTCGCTAAGTCATCACGGTAAGTTGTAGATACTGAGACCGAGTCAAAAATGGCGTCAACCGCAACGGCCTTCCCTTCACGTACAGGAACGCCTAATTGGTTAAAGGCTTCTTCAACTTCAGCCGTTAAATAATTATTGGTTTCCGCCACACCTGTGCCTTGTGTAGCACCAGATTGCGAACCACAGGTATCATCACATGAGCCACAAGATGGCGCAGAGTAATAGCTATAGTCTTGGTAATCGAGATTTGGGTAATTTGCTTTAAGCCAATGAGGTTCTTCCATGCCTTTCCAGTGATTAAAGGCATCAAGACGGAATTGGAGCATCCACTCAGGCTCATTGCGTTTAGCTGAAATTGCACGAATAACATCTTCGTTAATGCCTTTCGCCATTTCATCCGTTGCGACTTCGGTAAAGAAGCCTTCTTTATAACGCTGGTCATCAAGCCAGCTTTGAACATCATCGCCAACTTCTACATTGCTCTGTGACATAATCTGACTTCACATGTTAAACGCCGAAGCTTTCACCACACCCACAGGCATGTTGGGCTTTCGGGTTATTAAATTTGAAAATTTGATTCAGCCCTTCTTGGACAAAATCAACGACTGTGCCATCAATAAATGGCATTGCTTCTTTTGGCACATAAAGATGTGCGCCATCGAGTTCAAATAACAGGTGTTGGTCTGTTGGGTTTTCGATCATTTCAAACACATAACCGAAACCTGCGCAGCCAGACTGTTTTACGCCGAGTGAAAGCCCTTTTGTATTTGGGTTTTGCACCATCAATTTTTTGATTTGTTTTGCAGCGCTTTGTGTCAGGCTAACTCCCTGCCAATTGTTTTCATCAAATGAAAATGTCTCTACACCGTCAGTCATATTGACCCCACATTTCTTATGGCTTTTCAGCCTGTTATCAGGAGATTAACTCTGCCTACCCTATGGTAATGATTAGCTAATTGACTTCAACCATTTGTTTTAAGAGGTTATAGCTATTATAGCTCTTTTTTTGTTCATTTTCAGATTATAAAACAAACAAAATTACAAAAAAACAAGCTTAACCCATTGATAAACAATAAATAAGTAGAGTTGTGTTTTTTATTTAAATTTGTACTAAATAATACACTTAATGACACAAATTAATAAAGGTGCATTTATTATACAACTTAATTAACTTGATAAAAAATGAATTTATAGAAAGAATGGGCATAAAACCATACAAAATAAAGGGTTTTATCGGGTTTTCTGACCTTTCCTTAGCCAAAAAACCCTGCAATTAAAATGGTTATTATTCAAATAATACGGCGGTTGTCAGGCGAGAAGTACAACACAATTTGCCTTGCTCATTGAAAACCTCAATATTCCATACCTGCTGACGGCGCCCTAAATAGATAGGTTTACAAATACCCTTAACAACCCCTGAGCGAGCAGCACGAACATGATTGGCATTGATTTCCAACCCGACCACCTTTTGTTCTCCTTCCGAGCACATATAACCCGCAATTGAACCTAAGGATTCAGCTAATACAACAGAAGCACCGCCATGCAATAACCCAAAAGGCTGTTTGGTGCGATGATCAACAGGCATTATCCCCTCTAAATAATCATCGCCAATTGCCGTGATTTCAATACCGAGATGCCCTAACATGCAGGTTTTTGACATTTCAGCGAGTTGCTGCAAATTAAATTGACGTTTCCAAATCATTAAACTATCTCCAGCAGCGCTTGAATCGGATGTTTTATCGATACATTTTCCATGCGTTTAACTTGGCTACGACAGGAATAACCTGAACTTAAACAACGTTCTTTTGGCAAAGAAGACATCGCCTCCTTCCACGATAAGTTATATATTCCTTTTGAATTTTCAAGATTGGCCACTTCGTGCCCATAAGTCCCAGCCATGCCACAACAGCCAACACTAACATTATTTAATGTTTGCCCAAAGCGTGCAAATAACACCGCCCATTGATTCGCACTATTAGGTAAAGCCGTTGATTCAGTACAATGACCGAAAAAATACCACGGCTGGGTCGATGTGGTTTGCAAATTGTGTGGTTCAGGCAATGTCATTAACCATTCATGCGCTAACATCACCGTAAATTGGCAGTGGTCTTTGCCTAAAATTTCATGATATTCATCGCGATAACAAAGTACTAGTGCGGGGTCAACACCGACCATTGGCAACTGCAATCTTGCCACTCGATTTAAAAAATCTGCCGTCTTACGAGCCGTTTTAGCAAACTTCGCTAAAAAGCCTTTGATGTGTTGTGCTTTTCCATTCGGCGAGAACGGTAGCAACACAGGCTTAAGACCTAATTTCTCAATTAAATGGACAAAATCTGCCACCACTTTGGCATCGTAATAACTAGTGAAAGGGTCTTGAACCACCAGCACATGTTTTTCACGTTGTGAATCCGTCATACTTTCAAGTTGTTCAAGCGTGACAGAAACCGCTGCATGACCTGAAAGTTCTTGTTTTAATGTTGGTTGAGAGAACAACGGCAAATCCACCATACCGATAGTATGTTGACTCAGTTTTTGCACCACCGGTTGACGCAAAAAGAAATTAAATACGCCGGGCACTTTGGAAAATAAAGGTGCACTCGCTTCAACATTTGCAACAATATAATCGCGAATAGGACGCAAATAACGCCCATGATACAACGCTAAAAACTTAGCTCTAAATGATGGGACATCAATTTTAATTGGGCATTGCGTTGAGCAGGCTTTACAGGCAAGACATCCTGCCATTGAGGCTTTCACTTCATGAGAGAAGTCATAATCACCTTGTTTAGCGCGCCAAGTGTTACGTGTTTTTTCTATCAGCCCACGCAATGACGGTTGGTCTTGTGTAATGCCCTTTTCAAGGTGTTCTGGTGTAACACCTTGTTCAGCTAATAGCCTTAGCCACTCACGAACAAGTGTCGCACGGCCTTTTGGAGAATGAATTCGTTGACCACTCACCTTCATGGATGGACACATCGGGCTCTTCACATCAAAATTAAAACACAGCCCATTACCATTACACTCCATTGCACCACGGAATTCTTGGCGCATTTGGACTGGTATCTGTCGGTCATACGTTCCTCGTTTGATGCCATCAACCTGCTTCATCGGTGCATCCAACCCCGCAGGTGGGCAAATTTTACCCGGATTTAAGCGGTTATCGGGGTCAAATGCCGCTTTGATATTGCGCAACTCACCGTATAGCTCATCACCAAAAAATTCAGGACTATATTGTGCACGAAAACCTTTCCCATGTTCCCCCCACAACAACCCACCGTATTTAGCAGTTAATGCAACAATTTCATCAGAAATTTGTTTCATCAATACTTCTTGTTGTGGATCGCACATATCCAGCGCTGGACGAACATGTAATACTCCTGCATCCACATGACCAAACATGCCATAATTTAAGTTATGACTGTCTAATAACGCACGAAATTCCACTATATAATCAGCAAGATGCTCAGGAGGAACGCAGGTATCTTCAACAAATGGAATTGGCTTCGCCGCACCTTTACTGTTACCCAACAGCCCCACGGCTTTTTTACGCATGTTATAAATACGCGTAATATCTTCAAGATCATGGCAAGTTTGATAGCCAATCACCCCAGCTTGATTATTCGCCATTAATTCATCTAAGCGTTGGCACAAGCTTTCAGTCAATTGATTGATTTCATCTTCATCATCGCCGCTAAATTCAACGATGTTTAACCCTAACATTTCTTTGTTTGGCACATCCGTAATTAAGGCTTTAACAGAATGCCAAACGATGTCTTCTTTCGCTAGGTTAAGCACTTTTGAATCTACAGTTTCAACTGATAGCGCTTTGGCTTGTACCATAAAGGGGGCATTACGCAGTGCAGACTCAAATGAGTCATATTTCACATTCACTAAACGACGTACTTTAGGAAGTGGCGTAATATCCAATGTTGCTTCAGTGATAAAAGCAAGAGAGCCTTCTGAGCCAGTGAGAATGCGAGTAAGGTCAAATTCAGTTAACTCATCATTAAACACATGACGTAAATCATACCCTGTCAGGAAACGATTTAATTTGGGAAATTTTTCTTCAATTAGAGAACGTTGCTCTAAACAGCGCTCTAACACCGTTTTATAAATACGCCCCACTGTAGAATCTTCTGACGCAATCGTTTGGGCGAGTTCGATAGGCATAGCGCGCGTATCTAAGCATTCTCCCCCTAAAACCATGGCTTTAACGCCTAACACGTGATCAGAGGTTTTACCATAGACTAATGAACCTTGGCCTGATGCGTCAGTGTTGATCATTCCACCTAGCGTTGCTCGGTTACTGGTAGATAGCTCCGGTGAAAAGAAATAGCCATAAGGCTTGAGATATTGATTTAATTGGTCCTTGATGACCCCTGCTTCAACCTTAACCCAACCTTGCTCTGGGTTTATTTCTAAAATTCGATTCATATAACGGGACATATCCACAACAATCCCTTCGGTTAAGGATTGCCCATTAGTTCCCGTTCCCCCTCCCCGAGGGGTAAAGCTAAGCTCACGAAATTTCGCTTGCCCCGCAAGCCGAGTGATTATTTGTACATCTGCACTCGAACGCGGAAACACAACCGCTTGGGGTAATAGTTGGTAAATACTATTATCTGTCGCCATGGATAAACGCTCAGCATAGCTGGTGCCGTTATCCCCAGTAAAACCGTGTTCTTGTAGCTCATGCAAGAACTCAATAACTAAATGACTAAGATGAGGAGCTTCTGATATACGCGGGATCATTATTAACGATGACTCTTGTTGTTTAGTGTTCGCATTACTCGTTATGTACTATCTTTATTTTAAGTTGCACAATAGTGTCTGAGGTCTATGATGAGTTATCTTCACAGCCTGTAAAGACAGCACAGCCGCTGATGACATTGTCATCATGAACCATATCACAATATTGTTTTTTTTAACCGTGAAAAATAATTACGTTATTTTCACCTAAAAATTTGCTAGACACGCAGAATTTTCATTTGCAAAGGATCAATCATTAATGGAAAAATCTCAAAAACGCTTGGATCTTCCCAAACTTATTTTCGGCCTATTATCCATCGTTTTAATGATAGCAGCCTGTTTTTGGGTACTTAATCCATTTATTCTTGGCTTTGTATGGGCGGGAATGATGGTAATTGCAACTTGGCCACTATTATTAAGACTCGAAGCTCGCTTATGGCGCAAGCGCTGGTTAGCTGCATTAGTGATGGTTCTTCTTATATTACTATTATTCGTTATCCCATTAGGTATCCTAATTGGCAGTATTATTGAAAATAGTACTCCACTTATTGATTTAGCTAAATCACCATCAAGCCTAACGCTGCCTGATTTAGAATGGCTAAATACTATCCCGATGGTAGGTGAAAAAATTTACTATGCATGGCATAGCTTAGTTGCCAGTGGGGGTAATGCTTTACTTGCCAAAATTCAACCCTACTTTGGCCAAGCCGCAGGTTGGTTTGCCACACAAGCTATTAGCGCAGGAAGATTTGTTTTTCACTTGATGTTAATGCTGCTGTTTAGTGGTTTACTCTATCTTAAAGGCGAATCAGTCATGGTTGGTATCCGCCACTTTGCTGTGCGTCTTGCAGGGATCCGTGGAGATGCAGCTGTCGTATTAGCCGCACAATCTATTCGAGCCGTTGCGTTAGGTGTTGTTGTGACTGCACTCATTCAAGCCATTGTCGGTGGCATTGGCCTCGCTCTTTCTGGTATCGGTTACGCAGCAATCTTGACTGTTCTATTGTTTATTTGCTGTGTGGCTCAATTAGGGCCTTTATTAATCATGATCCCCTCCGTGTTATGGCTATTTTGGACAGGTGATACGACCTGGGGGATCATCTTGGCTATTTGGGCTGCCGTTGTCGCTACTATGGATGGCGTTCTTCGCCCATGGTTAATTAAAATGGGCGCAGACTTACCCATGGTTCTAATCCTTGTTGGTGTTATTGGGGGAATTTTATCATTTGGTATGATTGGTTTGTTTATCGGCCCGGTTGTATTAGCAGTTTCTTACAGCTTATTAAAAGCTTGGATGAACGAAGTCGCTGTTCCGAATGAAGACTTAACAGAAACTGAAAAGTTTCTAGAGGAAGAGTTTTCGATTAAAAAGTAGTATACCGCCAATTAGTCGCAGGTATGTTTAAGCTATACATGCTTGCGAACTTAATAAATCTAGTTCCATTAATATTTAGAAACAATATTTAACATTCTAACGTTAGTATTTAGTCTAATTTATGTTAACATAAATCTATTGAATTAATTCTCTTTAAGTAACAATGAGTAATATTAATATTGAGAGTGTTCTTAATGATTGTATAATATGAATAGTTTAATATTCAATTATTGAATCATATGAATCTAAGAAGCCGCGCCCTTCCCCCTTTAGGCGTTGCTTTATTAACTGAATTGCTGTGTGTAGTCTTTGCCTGTCAGCCCATGATAGGCTTTTTTTTTATCTTTATTTAATATGAATACTATTCATGTCATAATCAGAACATCACTTTATAATTATTGATTAACATCAATTTTTGTCATTATTATCCGTTATAATACTCCTTTGGCGTTATATAATTAATTAACTTACGTTACTCTTATTTAGCATATACTTGCCTGTTAAATTTAATACGCATAATAAGGGTAATTATATTTAGCTTATTGTTTGTTTATGCCTAAAAAGCATTACACAACCACTTATTCAAAACTATTTAATATCAAACTACCTATTATAGAAGTTATCAATTTCTATAATAGGTAGCTTTGATTAAGTAAACACAAAGGCTGAATGCTATTCACATTCAGCCTTGATAATTAAAAAACTAAATAGTTATTGATTTTCAGCTATCGTTAGCCATGTTTGCACAACGGTGTCAGGGTTTAAAGATAAACTATCAATACCTTCATCAACCAACCATTGAGCGAAATCTTGATGGTCGGATGGCCCTTGCCCACAAATGCCTACATATTTATTTTGGCGTTTTGCAGCCTGTATTGCCATGGATAACATCGCTTTCACGGCATCATTTCGTTCATCGAATAATTCAGAAACAACACCCGAGTCCCTATCAAGACCTAATGTTAACTGAGTCATATCATTCGAACCGATAGAGAAACCGTCAAAATGTTCGAGGAATTGATCAGCCAGTAAAGCATTTGATGGGATTTCGCACATCATAATAACTTTTAAGCCATTTTCACCACGTTTCAAATCATGTTTAGCCAATTCTGCAACTACGGCTTCCGCCTGTGCAACCGTGCGAACGAATGGGATCATGATTTCAACATTTGTTAGGCCCATGGTATTACGAACACGTTTAACCGCTTCACATTCCAATGCAAAACAGGCACGGAAGCTATCAGACACATAGCGCCCTGCACCACGGAAACCTAACATTGGGTTTTCTTCTTCAGGTTCATAAATATCCCCACCGACTAAGTTGGCATATTCGTTTGACTTGAAGTCAGATAAACGGACAATAACGCGTTTTGGCCAGAAGGCTGCGGCTAAAGTCGAAATTCCTTCGGTTAATTTACCGACATAAAATTCAATCGGGTCATCATAACCTGCCATCATTTGGCGAATTTCTGCTTGTAGCTCAGGAGATTGCTTATCAAATTCCAGCAACGCTCTTGGGTGAACACCAATCATACGATTGATGATAAATTCAAGCCTAGCTAAGCCCACGCCTTCATTAGGTAAACAAGCAAAATCAAATGCACGGTCAGGGTTACCGACGTTCATCATAATTTTGACATCTAGACTTGGCATATCACTCACTTCAGAGCTGTGAATTTCAAATGCAAGTTTACCTTCATATACAAAGCCTGTATCGCCTTCAGAACAAGAGACAGTCACCTCTTGGCCTTCTTGCAAACGGTCAGTCGCATCACCGCAACCGACAACGGCTGGAATACCTAACTCACGAGCGATAATCGCAGCATGGCAGGTGCGTCCACCACGATTGGTAACAATCGCAGCCGCTTTTTTCATGATTGGCTCCCAATCAGGGTCGGTCATATCGGTAACGAGTACATCCCCCGCCTGAATTCTATCCATTTCACTCAAGTTATGAATAACTTTAACCGCCCCTGAGCCAATACGATGACCAATTGCACGCCCTTCAACTAAAACTTGTCCTTGTTGTTTTAATTGGTAACGCTCCATCACTTGTTGATTAGAACGAACGGTTTCTGGCCTTGCTTGAACAATATACAAACGCCCATTATGACCATCTTTTGCCCACTCGATATCCATTGGGCGACCGTAGTGTTTTTCAATCTGTAAAGCTTGACGTGCAAGTTCTTCAACTTCGTGATCAGCCAAAGAGAAACGATTGCGTAGAGCCTCTGGCACATCTTCGATTTGTACTTGTTTACCGTGCTCTTTACTATTGGCATACACCATTTGTAATTTTTTTGAGCCCAGTGTACGACGTACAATCGCAGGGCGGTTGCTGGTTAACGTTGGTTTATGGACATAATACTCGTCAGGGTTCACGGCGCCTTGTACCACCATTTCACCTAAACCATACGCAGAAGTGATAAATACAACTTGGTCGAAACCTGATTCAGTATCAATCGTAAACATGACACCCGACGAGGCTAAATCTGAACGTACCATGCGTTGAACACCCGCAGAAAGTGCTACACCGCGGTGGTCATAACCTTGGTGAACGCGATATGAAATCGCACGGTCATTAAATAATGAAGCAAAAACGTGTTTAATCGCAACTAAGACTGCGTCTATCCCTTGAACGTTAAGGAATGTTTCCTGTTGCCCTGCAAACGAAGCGTCAGGCATATCCTCAGCCGTTGCCGATGAACGGACAGCAAATGAGGCTTCCGCTTCACCTTCTGACAGTTGCGCGAATGCATCACGAATATCTTGTTCCAACTCCTTCGTCAGCGGTGTATCAATCACCCATTGACGGATCTGAGCACCTGCTACAGCCAGTTGGTTCACATCATCAATATCCGTTTCATCTAGCAGGTTATAAATGCGCTGATTTACACCGCTCTGCTCCAGAAAATCATTAAACGCCTGTGCGGTTGTCGCGAAACCGTTAGGTACGGATACTCCCAGATCAGATAAGTTAGTGATCATTTCACCGAGAGAAGCATTTTTGCCCCCAACACGGTCAACATCATTCATCCCTAATTGGTTATACCAAAGTACATTACACGGAGTGAGGCCATTTGTGGACATTGAAAGCGATCCTTTTATAGCAATTTAGTGACAGAGTACAAATCGTAAAAAATCTCGTTGGCGAAAATTCGCCTCGTGAAATAGACTAGCACAGACGCTAAGAGAAGATGGACTGGTGAATCGTTCCATCACTGAAGAAAACTTTTTTGTTCTAAAAATCGTTCAAAAAATGGCTATAGTTCCCCCTATAAACTAATTTTTAAACTTTAAACAAAGATAATATCTCCCAATATCCAGTGATAAATACAATAAGAGACAAATAATGATGACCGAATTAGGAGCAATGAATAATATGGCAAGCCAAGTTCAACGCACTGTTTTTTTTATTTCTGATGGAACAGCGATCACCGCTGAAACTTTGGGGCATGCCGTACTTTCTCAATTTCCGCTGTCATTTATTTCTTATACTCTGCCGTTTGTCACAAGCGAAGCTCGCGCGCAGGAAATTAAACAAAAAATTGATATTATCTTCCAAGAAACGCAATTGCGCCCTTTGGTGTTCTATTCGATTATCTCCCCCGAAGTAAAGCAAATCATCACTCAAAGTGCCGGGTTCTGCCAAGATATCGTTCAGAGCTTAGTCGCCCCGATTCAAAAAGAAGTCGGCCTAGAACCTGAACCCAAACTTAACCGAACCCATGGTTTATCTATGCAGAATATGAATCAATATGATGCACGTATCGCTGCCATTGAATATACACTGGCTCACGACGATGGGATTTCGTTACGAAACCTGGATCAAGCCCAAGTGATACTGATAGGGGTTTCACGTTGTGGCAAAACACCAACAAGTCTCTATTTAGCGATGCAATTTGGTATCCAAGCTGCAAACTACCCATTTACGGCTGACGATATGGATAACTTACAGTTACCAGCCGCATTACGCCCATATACGCATAAATTGTTCGGTTTAACTATCAGCCCTGAACGGTTAGCTGCCATCCGTGAAGAGCGCCGTGAAAATAGCCGCTATGCTTCCATAAGGCAATGTCGTATTGAGATAGCTGAAGTTGAAGCTTTATTTAGACAAAATAAAATCAATTATTTAAATACAACTAACTACTCTGTTGAAGAAATTTCCGCAAAAGTGATTGATACCATGGGCTTACAAAGACGAATCTTTTAATGAATACAAATAAAAAAAATATTCATTCCAGCTAAGTTGGAGGTTGAAATTACGCCACATTCGTTTATTGTGATCTTAATCACTTATAGGGCATACGCCTATTAAAGTTCTTTGAGAAAGAAAATGCACAAAACTGATGAATTACGTACTGCGAGAGTGGATAGCTTAATTACCCCACAAACTCTCGCTGATGAGTTTCCTATTTCCCAAAAAGTCGCTGAAAACGTGACAGCGTCACGCAAACGCATAGAACAAATATTATCCGGTCAAGACCCGCGTTTACTGGTTATTGTTGGCCCTTGTTCGATTCATGACATCGATGCGGCTATTGAATACGCTAAAAAATTAAACGCATTAAGAGAGCATCATCAAGACCGTTTAGAAATCGTCATGCGAACTTACTTTGAGAAACCACGTACTGTCGTGGGTTGGAAAGGGTTAATTTCTGACCCAAACCTTGATAATTCTTGCCAAGTTAATACCGGTATCCGGTTAGCTCGTAAATTATTAATTGAAGTTAACCAATTAGGGTTAGCCACGGCAACCGAATTCCTTGATATGGTCACCGGGCAATATATTGCAGATCTGATTAGTTGGGGAGCAATAGGTGCTCGCACAACAGAAAGCCAAATTCACCGTGAAATGGCATCCGCATTATCTTGTCCTGTTGGTTTCAAAAATGGCACAGACGGTAATATTAATATTGCCATTGATGCAATAAGAGCTGCAAAGGCACAGCATATGTTTTTATCACCAGATAAAAATGGGCAAATGACCATTTACCAAACTAGTGGTAATCCACATGGTCATATCATTATGCGTGGGGGTAAACAACCTAATTACACTGCCGGTGACTTAGCCGCAGCTTGTGACAAACTACGTAAATTTGAATTACCAGAGCATTTAGTGGTCGATTTCAGCCATGGTAATTGCCAAAAAATTCACCGTCGACAACTCGAAGTTGCTCGAGATATCGCTGAACAAATAAAAGATGGTTCTACCGCTATCAGTGGTGTAATGGCAGAAAGCTTCTTGGTTGAAGGCACGCAAAAAGTGGTTTCTGACCAACCTTTGGTTTATGGTCAATCAATTACCGACCCATGCCTTGGCTGGGAAGACACCGAGCAACTTATTGAAATTCTTGCTCAAGCTGTTGAATCACGCTTTAAATAAACCCAATAATTCCAAAATTCTTCTATTACAAGCCCTTTAGTTTCGTTCACTAAAGGGCTTCTTTATATTTAAATCAGAAATAATTATTATTTAAATATAATCAAGACGATATAATACTCCAATTAATCAAATAAAATAGAATTTTAATCCAAAAAAGTCTTGACCCACCCCACGCTAACGATAATAATTCTCACTACGAACTAATTTATGCGTTCGGTTTCCTGTAGCCCAGCCCGACTATCCGCTACAACATTACAGTGCTAAATAGTTCTAACAAATAAATACGCTACGCGAACACTTATTGCATGCCACCCAGAGATTTTATCCAGGCAGCCAGCAAATTTTGAAACCAAAGGAAAGGATTTCCTATGCTGTTTAAATCGATGCCTACATCAACTCATCAAGAACATAAAATACCACTCTCCGCTATTGCAGCTACCATTATAATGACAGGGTTTAACAACACAGCCTTAGCTGAAAATTTATTACCCGCAAAAGCAGTATCAACAACGGATACCCGCGACATTATTCACGTTTCTACCTCACCTTATGACTTAGAAAAAATTGCTGTTGCAGAGAATGTTGAGGTTATTGATGCCCAAGCCCCCGAACAGCAAGCCGCCACATCCGCCCTTGATTTATTAAAAGGCCAACCTGGGGTGTTTGTCTCTGGTTCCAATAGTACTTATGGGCAAAGTATTCAAATGCGGGGCTATGATCCCCGAGGCGTAAAAGTAACCGTTGATAATATCACTCAGGACTTTAATTCTGGCCTATATGATGCAACATTTATTGACCCAACTTTAGTAAAAAAGGTGTATATCCATAAAGGTTCCTCTTCGATACACCATGGCGGTGGCGCTTTGGCGGGGGTAGTCTCTTTCAAAACATTAAATGCTACTGATATTTTGAAACCCAATCAAAATCTAGGTGGCCGTATTTTCAGCGGTATAGATCACAATGAACATAGTTACTATGCAGGAGGAACACTATTCGGGCGTCTCAACACTCTTGATACATTAATCAGCTACAGTCAACGCAAGAAAAATTTGATTGGCTCACCTGATTTTGCACACATCGATAATCATGAAAATATTCATAATTGGATGCTAAAAACCACATGGGCAGCGACTCCCTCTTACCTTTTAGCAATTCAGTTAAAAGATTATCGCAATGAAAGCTTAGGGGTGAAACAACCCAGTAAACCAACAACCAAAGAGCGTTATCCGAATACACCACATGAAAGAAACAGTCGCCAATTTGATGTCGCGATAAGCCAATACTTTACCCCTAAAAATAGCGTTAACTGGCAGGCTGAGTGGGATATTTACTATAGTGATTTATCTCTAGACCAAACTGACACGGTCAAGATCACCACAAAACCCAAAGAGTACGGTACAGAAAGGCGAAATCAATACACCTATGGAACTAAATTCGCCAATAGCTTCACCATTCCAATGTATCGCTGGGCAAATCATCATATCCAAAGTGGAGTTGAGTATTACGCACAACAACAAAAATCAAACCAATATGCGATTAGCTACCCGGCAGCGTCATTAACTAATACTTCAGGTTGGCTAGTCAATGACATGACATTACAACACTTACCTATCACGTTCTCTGCGGGCACTCGTTTTACACGATATCAAACAGATAGCACGCGCATAGCTAAAAATGCTCATACTAATTGGTCGTCACGTTTTGCTGTCAGTGCCACCCCACAACACTGGGTAAATATTTTTTCTTCTTATTCGGAAAGTTACCGCACCCCACGCATGAGCGAGCTGTATAACAATTCAAATCATTTCACGATCCCTTTCATCGGAATGAAATCAGACTTCCGCCCTTCCCCGGAATTACTACCGGAAGTCAATAAAACTATAGAAGCAGGGGTAAAACTCAGTTTCGATGATCTGCTAATAGCGAGGGACTCTCTACATTTTGGTTCAACTTATTTCTATACAAAAGCCAAAGACCACATTGCTCTTGAAGGAGAATACGAAGAAATATTTAACATAAGAAAGTTTAGAACCGAACATTTTCCGAAAGAACTTTATTTTGTAAATATACCTTCTGCCACTATTCGCGGATTTGATAGTTTTATCCATTACAAAACACAATGGTTTGAGCTTAATCTCAGTCACAACCTAACCCAAGGTAATGAAGATGGCTCACATTATTCCCTTTCATCAATACGTCCTGAAACCCTAGTTGCTCGCTTCAATGCTCCCGTACTTGAGACAGGAGTCAATATCGGCTGGATCGGCGAATTTACGGGAAAAACTGCATTTGAAGGTAATGTAAAATACCAGTTATCACACCATAAATCGGATAAAGGCTTAGACCGCTACCACAAAGAGGTTATTCAACAGGCAGGTTATAGCCTGCATGATTTTTATCTCAACTATCAAGCCGACCAATTTATTAAAGGCCTCAGCTCAACACTAACGATGAAGAACGCATTCGATAAACAATATGTTTCTTCAATGGGTGTTCCTCAGGAAGGTCGAAATTTCCACCTTAACGTAAATTACTCATGGTAACGCATTAAAAATCGCATGTTATCAACTGGTTTGGCTAGTATTTAAAATAAAACAAATCAGTTGATGACTTTCTCCCGGCAATCTTAATTTTTCAAGGAAAAATTTGTGAACTCAAACCTCTACAATGATTACCAACAAATTCAAAAATCACATTCTAACTTATGCCCTCACAAAATCGCTGCCTTACTTCAGGTTTCAGAAGCACAACTAGTTCATTGCCGTGTAGGAAATGAGAAAGTTCTTCGATTATCAGGAAAACCGGCAGATATCTTGCAAAATTTAGTCTCTATCGGCCAAGCGAAGGGAATAACACGCAATAACTATGCCATCAGTATTCAAACCGGTGAGTATAGTAACCCGCGGTTTAGTCACCATGGCGGGCTATTTTTAAATCCTAAAGCACTCGATTTACGCATGTTTTTTGCACAATGGGATTCCACTTTTGCTCTTGTTGAAGAAACCTCAACAGGGCTACGCCATAGTATGCAATTTTTTGATAAGCATGGGGACGCATTACATCAGGTTTATGCTACAGATAAAACGGATATGGCTGAGTGGCAGGCTATTGTTGAACGCTATGCTTCGCTGGATAACTTACCTATTGTACCAAAAGAAATTCTCCCACCTTCAACACAAGAAATTAGTCAAGAACTAGCCACTGAGCTAGAACAACAATGGCGAGATATGACTAATGTGCACCAGTTTTTTGGAATTTTACAAAAACATAATTTAAGTCGTCAGCAAGTTTTCCGTGCGGTTAGCCAAGAATTAGCATGGCAAGTTCCTACCACCGCCTTATCTGATCTGCTTTCTCTTGCATACCAAGCACAAAATGAGGTGATGCTTTTTGTCGGAAATCGTGGCTGTGTTCAGATTTTTACTGGCAAAATAAAAGAGTTAACAAAAAATAATTCGCTCAATATTTCTGGTCATAACTTTCAATTGCATTTCATTGAAAATGGTATCTCCGAATGCTGGGTGACTCGAAAACCGACTAAAGATGGGTTTGTAACTAGTTTAGAGGTCTTTGATAAGCAAGGTAATCAACTTATTCAAATGTATGGGCAACGTATAGAAGGTACGCCAGAACAAATAGAATGGAGTGAACAAATTCTTTCTATATCTCGCTTATAATAAAAAGTATTAAAAAATTGTTGGGCTTCTAATGGTAAATTTCCGAATACTTTTTAAGCAAATATTGTGATTAAGTTAGAGATGAAATTTACCATAGAACCCTTTGCTTCATTAATTCACGACAGCGACATAAGCCACTTTTTGATATGGAAAGAGAATAATCCTCCATTATCCGCATAAAGTGTTTTACTTGTAGTTTATATTAGTTATTAACCCTGCAAATATTGTCATTACAGAGATTTCCAACCATGACAATTACCTCGGAATTTCCTGTTTATTGTTATATAAAAACGATTACAAATGGAACAATAATTTTTCAATTATTTACTTGGTTAATAATTTCGAATGGATTGAACAATTTTTTTGAACATAACAAAAAAAACGCCTTCAACTCACCTAGCAAAACAACAAAAATAACATAATTATTTGAATTAAAACATTTTTAAACATACAATAATGAATGTTTAAAATGTTAATTTTATCAACATCTATTGTACTAATAGCTATTCTCATTTAAAAACCGCACGTTTGGCCTATCGATATATCGGAAAAACAGGAAGAATAGACCCTAATTTCGTGAGTTATTATTAGTTATTAATGAACAATAGCCTACTTGAGTAGGAGGTAAATATGTCAGAAAGTGTAGTCAACGATATTGTTAAATGGCTTGAAAGTCAGTTGCAACGCAATGAAGGCATCAAAATCGACACAATTGCCGATAAAAGCGGTTATTCAAAATGGCATTTACAGCGTGTTTTCAAAGAAATGAAAGGTTGCACGCTTGGCGAATACGTCCGTAAACGTCGTTTATTAGAAGCAGCTAAATCATTACGTGAAGGTAACTTACCTATTCTTGACATCGCATTGCAATATGGCTTTAGCTCACAGGCGACATTTACCCGTATCTTTAAAAAGCACTTTGATACAACGCCTGCAAAATTTCGCCAATCAGGTGAATTGCCTGAATGCAAAAATTTTATGACCTGTAGTTGTCATAACTAATTATTTTAGAACATCCCTTCCTATTAGTTATTTGTAATTTTGAAGTCTATGTCTGAGCCGACTATGTCGGCTCAAGGTTGTTGGCAAAGCAAGATAAAAGTGTGATTTTTCTCGCTTTGTGTTATCAGTCGAAAATCAAAAAATTGATTTTCCTCTTTTATTTTCAATAACCTATTAGACCGCAGCTAAACATAAATGTTTATCCGCAGTCTGAGCCGACTATGTCGGCTCTTTTTTTAACTTAATTCATGGGCTAACCAGTTTTCCAAATCAGCCAACTGTTCCTGCAATTGCGGCCATTTCACAACCATCTCTTTGCTCAATGCACGTACTGTTTCTGCCTGATACGCTTTACCTGTCAATTGCTCACTCAGCCACTCTAAAGGAGATGGGTCTAAACTATCCGTAAAAAACTGACAGCGGTTTATCACACCTTTTTCGATATCAAAATGAAACTCAATTCCCCCCCAAGGAAAACGGGTATCTGAATAGTGAGAGAAAGCCGGGGCTTGCCCAAAATTCCATTCCCAACTACTTTGTTTTGCAAAGGTGTCTGTGAAATTTGGCAAATCAGGTAGTTTTTCAGGGGAAATATACTCAGCAGCGACCGTTTCACCGAAGTAATTAAAAAAGCTTTTAATTATTCCTTCGCAAACAATTTCATGAGAAATATTGGGGACAAGCTCAGATAAATTAGCCACACGAGAACGCACTGACGTAATTCCTTTTGCCTGTAATTTTTTCGGATCTGGATTCAGATAGTTTGCTAAGCGACTTAAATCTGCATTAATCAGCAAGGTTCCGTGGTGAAAACCTCTATCCTTCGTTTCTCGGTATGCAGAACCCGATATTTTTCGCGGACCACTTTCAGTCTCTAAAACTAAATCATTACGGCCAGAGATTTGTGCGTTAATACCGACAAGTGCCAATCCATCGACAATAATTTGTGTAGAAACTGTTTTGTCATATTCCGGTTTTCCTGCCATAAACGTAAAACAAGTATTACCTAAATCATGAAAAACAGCCCCACCACCGCTACTACGCCGTGCTAAACGAACATTATCTTCTTCCATCCTCCGAGTGTTACATTCTTTCCACGGGTTTTGTGCACGCCCTATAACCACCGTATCAGCATTTCGCCAAAGAAACATAACACGTTGGTCGGTTGGCATTTGTCGGAAAATGGTTTCTTCAACCGCAAGGTTAAACCAAGGATCGTAGGATTCAGAGATGAGTAAACGTACTGTTGACATTAGGCTATCCTTAAAACAAAACTTGCCCTTAAGATAGCATAATCACTAAAGAAAATAGCGAATTTAGATACGCCTTGCCTGCCAAAACACTTTTCGCCAATAAACGTTGTCCATTGATGAACGGATCACCCCTTTACTCGTTGATGCATGAATGAATGTATTATCGGTATCGTAAATACCCACATGCAATCCATTCTCTCCTGAACCTGTTTTAAAGAACACCAAATCCCCTGGCATCAAATCTGATTTATCAATCCGTGTGCCTAATTGAGTTTGATCTACCGTTGTACGAGGTAATTGAATGGCAAAGCGATCATTAAATGTGCGATAGACAAAACCGGAACAATCAACACCATTTTGATTCATGCCGCCATAATGATAAGGCGTACCATACCACTGCTCGAGTTGGTCTTTTAATTGCGCTATCGTCATAATTGGATCAGATAACTGTGTTTTTAGCGGCGGTGGTGGCGTTCTTTTAACGGATGTCGATGAACAACCAATTAAAACTAAACACAATAATAGTGGCAGGTGTTGTATTTTAATAACCATAAAGCACCTTATTTATCTATCTGATTACGATAACTTGCTTATATTATAGTGCGTGAAGACTATAATATAAGCAACTAAGAATTATTCTATTCTATCACTTGATGATTTATTAGGTCGGCTAATTAGCCATACCCCTAATAAAATAAAACAGATACCAATGGCCTTTAACCCTGTAGCAGGTTCATTAAACCAAGGTAAGAAAACTGCTAATAAATAAACGAAAACATAGCTTAAGCTAATAAGCGGATAAGCTTTATTCAATGCTATGTATTTTAATGCTAATAGCCAACATAACATCGATAACGCATAACAAACTAACCCTAAAAAAATAATTCCTAAACTAGTAATATTAGCGAGTAACCAATCCAATTGCAGCCAATGCCAGCCAAGTGCGAATGAGGGTAATTCAACTACCCCTGCTTTTAAGCTCAGTTGAGCGACTGTAACTAATAACGCACTGCCAATCACCCATAAATAACCCTTGTTCATGCGCTGATACTCATTAGCAAAATACCAAACATAATGGCAGCAACCCCTAACCAGTGGTTGAGCCCAGTTTGTTCTTTATAAACAAACTGGCCAATTAGCGTAATTAACACAAAATTAATACTTAGCATTGGATACGCGATACTTAGCGGCATGGTTTCCAATAATTTCAACCAAAACAACATGCCAAGCCCTAGCATGAAAACCGCCAGCACCAACCACCGAAGGGCTGATGCTGTTTTATTGGTTTTATTACTCTGCCAATTGACGACGGCTTGCTTTTGAGCCACTTGTCCAATACAGGTCAAAACGCTAACCAGCAATAACAGTAATAGTTGTGCAATCATTGTTGATGATAAACCACAATCGCCATACGAGAATTTTTAATAACTTCATCTGGCTTAGGAATATCTGGCAGACCTTCTTTACGGCCTAATAAAAAGACAACAGTTACCTGCCCTTCTTTACGTGCTTTTGTCAGCCATTGTGCAAACTGGTCCGGTTTTATTAAGCGATGTTGGCTATCTGGATATTCCAACCCATAACTTAACTCTCCACTACTATTGTATAAATAGATATTGGAATTTTGAGTTTCCCAAGCAAGGCCGGCTGCGACCCCAACATTACTTGCCATCAGATATTTGCTATTCATCAGTAAATCATGATTTTGATGAATAAAGTTTTGAGGTAATTTAGAATCGATGGTATTGTTCGGCAGAGCACTGCCAATACACAAACTCACGGCCAAAGAGCACGATGCGGCCCATAACCAATATTTCGCATTTAATACCGTACATAGGTAACCGATAATCGCCCAAATAGAAAAGGCAACGACACCTAACACCATTTTTGACCATTCATCAGGTTCGTATAACGGCTTTTTGATCACTGTGCTCACGACAATTACCGCTATAACCGCAGCGATCCCTAATACAACATTAATAATCCCATTAGCTTTCAATGCTTTCATTTTACCACTACGAACGCAGTCAACCCCATACTTTGCCATAAGCAATGCCAATGGCGCCATAAACGGCAACATATACGTTGGTAACTTACCGCGGGAAATACTGAAAAAGATGACGGGAACAACAAACCAGCACAGTAAGAAAAACATATCAGGACTAGATTTACGTTCTTTCCAACCTTTCATGATAGCACCGGGTAACAGCCCTGCCCATGGAATAGCGCCAAGAATAATAATCGGAATATAATACCAAAACGGTGCGATATGCTGAGCATCATCTGCCGTGAACCGCTTAATGTGCTCAATCCAAAAGAAATAATGCCAATAATCAGGCTCTTGTTTTGCAACCGCCAAAGCCCATGGCAAGCTGATAATAACCGCAGAAATTATTGCAAGCGGCCCATATTTGAGTAGCTCAAGAAACCGCTTTTGATAGATTGTGACAGGCAGCATGACAATCACTGGAATAGCAAGGGCTAAAAAGCCTTTGGTCATAAATGCCATGCCACAAGCTAGCCCAAGACAAAGCCACGCCGCTAATTTGGACTTTACTTCCCTCGATTTCATTGCCCACAAGCAACAAAACATACTTGCCGCTATCCATAAAGACAACATTGGGTCGAGTACACTGTAGGTCCCGATGGAAAACACTAAGAACATCGAGATATAAATGAGGCTTGCAACATAGGCAACGTGGTTATTACGCCACATCATCTTTGCCATACGATAGACAAGTAATGCACTGAGAAGAATACAAAAAACCGAACCAAAGCGAACAGCAAAATTAGTTTCACCAAAGATCATTTGGCTAATATTGTTTATCCAGTAACCTGCCACTGGTTTTTCAAAATAGCGTACATCCAGCATGTAAGGAACAATCCAATCGCCACGCTGTAACATTTCACGGCTAATTTCTGCGTATCGCGTTTCATCTGGTTGCCAAAGTAAACGACTATTCAACGGCAACAAATAGGTTAGGATAAAAAAAAGAGCCAGCAGAGAGGCTCCTACTTTGCTCGCTCGGTTATTCAACATAGGTTGCTTATTCCTCTTCTTGGCAGCCTAGCCAGCCTTCACGTCCGGGGAATGGTGCCCTCACCACACGCCCTTTGGGCAATGAATTCAAATTGTCTGGCAGTAATTCACTCAATGTACAGAATTGGATTTCTTCTTGTGTAATTCGTTCCAATAATTGTGAAAATTGTTCCGATTTGGACATTCCTTCCACTTCTGTATGGATAGTATAAACTGGAACGCCTTGATCTTCTTTAATTGCTTGAAGAATAAAATCATTAAATGCATCATCACTCACGACTGTCCCTACGACTTCATCGTAAGTCGGCAGTGTGACAGGGATTTGAACCGTCCCGAGTGAGCCATCGGCTAAAATTGGCCTAAATGGGTATTTACCACGACAATCACTGTTGTAGTCAAAGTTAAACGCTTGTTTAACTTCCAACACACGCTCATCACCTCGCCAACCAGCAACGGCAGAACAAGTCACTCGGTGTCCAATGGCTTGCTCCAGCGCATCCACCCCTAACTTAACTTGCTCTGTTAGTTGCGGTTTGCTCCATTTGGCAACTTTAGCCTGCCAACCTTGATGGTCCCATGCATGTAAGCCAACTTCATGACCAGCATCCAAAGTTTGTTTCATCAAATAACCTAAATCTTTAGCAATTTTTTTACCCGGCCATGCTGTGCCCGCTAATAAGATATCTAACCCATAAAGGGATGCAGCGTTCGACCTAAGCATTTTCCACAGAAATTTAGGACGCAAAAGGCGCCATAAATGGCGCCCCATGTTATCGGGTCCTACACTGAAGAAAAAGCTGGCCTGGATATTATGCTCTTTGAGCACTTTGAGTAGCTGTGGAACCCCTTTCAAGGTACCTTGGTAGGTATCCACATCAATTCTCAAGCCAACTTTTTTCATTAGTCTTTATTACCTAACTCTTCAACTGCACCTTGTAAGAAGAAATCTAATGTTTCTTCGATGGTATCTTTCATATCGATAGTTGGGACCCAATCCAGTAAACGACGTGCATTTTCAACACTTGGTTTACGGTGTTCAACATCTTGATACCCTTGGCCATAATAGCTGCTGCTTTCGATTTCACGGAAGCCTGCAAATGGAGGAAATTTCCCACGTTGAGGGTGTTTTTCGAAGCTTTCCAACAACATTTCTGCTAATTCACGAATACTCGCTTCGTTAGTTGGGTTACCGATATTGATGATCTGACCATCACATTTGCCATCTTTGTTTTCGATAATACGGAATAACGCTTCGATACCGTCTTTAATATCTGTAAAGCAACGTTTTTGTGCACCACCGTCAACCAGTTTAATTGGCGAACCTTCAACTAAGTTTAGAATTAACTGAGTAATCGCACGCGAACTACCAATACGTGCAGAATTCAAGCTATCTAAGCGAGGCCCCATCCAGTTGAATGGACGGAATAAGGTGAATTTTAAACCTTCTTTCGCACCGTATGCCCAAATCACTCGGTCAAGTAATTGTTTAGAAACTGAGTAAATCCAACGTTGTTTATTGATTGGGCCGACGATTAAGCGTGACTCGTCTTCATCAAACTCTTTATCATCACACATACCATAAACTTCAGACGTCGATGGGAAGATAATACGTTTGTTATATTTCACGCAGTAACGTACAACTTTCAAGTTTTCTTCAAAGTCTAATTCGAAAACGCGTAATGGATTACGGGTATATTCGATTGGCGTTGCAATCGCAACCAGAGGCAGAATAACGTCACATTTTTTGATGTGGTATTCAATCCATTCTGTATGGATGCTAACGTCACCTTCAATGAAGTGGAAGCGTGGGTTACCAATAAAACGCTCAATCGCAGAAGAACCGATATCCATACCATAAATATCGTAGTTACCGTCTTTTAATAGGCGCTCCGTTAAATGGTTACCAATAAACCCATTCACACCTAAAATAAGAACACGTGTGCGGCGTTTAACTTGTGCTGTTGGTTTTGCTCCAACACGGACATCAGTTACGATACCCATTTCGTTAGCAAGGCGGCTACCTTGCATATATAAACCAGTCTCGCTTTGGCCGCTAATCACTTCGATAGCGCCTTGCCCGCAAGCAATACGCAGTGGGTCACTCGAAAGTACCGTACCAGCTGCTTTACCTTGATTATCATCTAAAACGCGTGCGCGCCAGATAACCATTTTACGTGCGCCTAAATAAGTGAACGCACCTGGGTAAGGTTCAGTTACTGCACGAATTAAGCAGTTAACTTCTTTTGCGCTATTATTCCAATTAATCAAACCATCTTCAGCGGTACGACGACCAAAATATGTTGCTTGGCTTTCATCTTGTGCAACTGATTTGTAGCTACCAGCTTCAATTAATGGCAGTGTTTTATTCAATAAAACTTCCGCCGCTTCACGTACTTTCGCATGTAAAGTCAGGCTAGTGTCTGTATTGGTAATCGCCACTTTTTCTTGAGCAATAATATCGCCAGCGTCAGCTTTAGCTACCATTTTATGTAAGGTCACACCAGTTTCGCTTTCACCTTTTAATAATGCCCAATTAATAGGTGCTCGACCGCGGTATTTAGGTAGCAATGAGCCGTGTAAATTAAACGCACCTTTAGGCGCGATAGCTAACAGCTCTTCACTTAACATATCACGATAGTAGAAAGAGAAAATCACATCAGGTTTCATTTCGCGAATACGTTCAATCCATAATGGATGATTAACGTTTTCAGGCGCAAAAACAGGAAGCTCCATGTCAGCACTTAAACGCGCAACTGAGGAGTAAAAGTGGTTTTCATTTGGGTCATCAGTGTGTGTAAACACTGCTTGGATATCAAAACCTGCTTTTTCAAGCACTTTTAGCCCTACGCAGCCAATATCATGATAGGCAAAAACAATAGCTTTCATTAGTCTTCTTCCTGATTTTTGTCGGATTTCGCATCTGCTCCAACGACTTTTTGAATAAAATAACGAGGTCTTGCGCGCACATCATTGTAGATCCTACCGATGTATTCGCCCAGTAGCCCCATGGCAACAAATTGTGCACCAATAAACATAAAGAGTACTGCAAACAGAGTAAATACGCCATCTGCTGCCCACTCTGCGCCAAAAATTAAACGCAATGCAATTAACAATACCGCTAATAAAAAACCGCCAGCAGCAATAATACTTCCTACAACACTCAATAAACGTAGTGGCGCTGTAGTCAGGCATGTTAATAAGTCATACATTAAATTAATCAGCTTCATAAAGCTGTATTTAGAATCACCAAACTCGCGTTCTGCATGCGCTACATCAATTTCAATGGTTCTACGTGCAAATGTATTTGCCAAAATAGGAATAAATGTACTTCTTTCATGACATTGCAACATAGCTTGAATGATATGACGGCGGTATGCACGTAACATACAGCCGTAATCTCCCATTGAACGCCCTGTCGCTTTTGTGATCATCGCATTGATCATTTTAGAGGCTGTTTTGCGAAACCAAGAGTCTTGGCGATTCGCACGGCGCGTACCAACTACATCATAACCTTGCATAGCTGTTTGCACTAAACGTGGGATTTCCTCTGGTGGATTTTGTAAATCCGCATCCAAAGTAATCACTAAGTCGCCATCAGCTTGGTTAAAACCCGCCATAATAGCAGAATGCTGCCCATAGTTACGGTTTAAAATAATTGCAATAACGTGGTTATCTGGATTTTCTGCGGCTTCTGTAAGCATTTGTGCTGAACGATCGCTACTACCATCATCAACTAGAATTAATTCATAGGATTGAGTTAATTGTTTACATGACTTGATAGTACGTTCTAACAATTGCGGTAAACTCTGCTCTTCATTATAGACAGGGATAACCACTGAGACTTTTTTAATCTCATCAAATTCATCTGCGTGTGACACTATTTTGACTCCAAAAGAACTGCTTCTACAGCTTTAACGACCCGTTCAACATCTGCATCAGTCATATCGGGAAATAAAGGTAACGAACACAATGTGGCGCTATTCCATGTTGATTCAGGTAAAACTAACTTAGGGTATTTTTCGCGATAATATTTTTGTGTATGCGCGGCGCGAAAGTGCAACCCTGTTCCAATATCATGCTCTTTCAATTTTTCCATGAATGTATCGCGATCAATACCGCATGCTGCTTTATCGACACGTACCATAAATAAATGATTTGCATGTAAATGTGAGTAACTAGGGACACTCAACATTTGTAAAGGAGAATTTTTCAGCAACTCACGATAACGAGCTGTAAGTTCCGCACGACGCTGATTTAATTGCTCAACTCGTGATAACTGCACCACTGCAATCGCGGCGTGAATGTCCGATAAATTATATTTAAAACCGGGCTCAACAACCTCGGCTTGCGGCTTACGGCCTTGCATTTGTCTATCAAACGCATCAACCCCTAGACCGTGAAACTTGAGTGTACGTACACGCTGAGCAAGTTCATCGTCATCTGTTGCGACTAATCCCCCTTCCGCACAGGTGACATTTTTGATGGCATGAAAAGAAAAAATAGACGTTCCCTTTTCGCCAATCCACTCATCTTTATAACGAGTACCCACGGCATGTGCCGCATCTTCGATTAATGCTACACCGGCTTTTTGAGCAATCAAACGCAATGCGTCAAGATCACAAGGAGCTCCCGCATAGTGTACTGGGATAATAGCCTTTGTTTTTTCTGTTAACGCTTTTTCTACGGCATCAGGTTGGATCATTAATGTATCACGATCAACATCAATCATGACCGGTGTTGCCCCAAGCAACTCAATCATATTGATTGTAGATACCCATGTTTGAGAAGGCGTGATGACTTCATCACCAGGACCAATACCCAATGCCATTAATACAACATGCATGCCTGCAGTAGCTGATGACAATGCAATTGCATGTTTACAGCCATAACGCTTACAAAAATCGTTTTCTAGCTGATGATTCTGTGGGCCTGTTGTTATCCAGCCTGAACGCAGAACGTTTTCTACTGCCTTGACCTCTTCATCACCAATTGCTGGTTTTGAAAATGGTAAGAAATTGCTCATATTGTTAATAGCCTAGTTTTCATTGTGAATAGAATATTCTAGTTAATTATACTTTAACCGAACCTCAACACCTGCAAACATTGCGGGATTATCATGTAAAAATGTGTGATAAAAACAACTTATTGCTTATCCGCTAAATTTATAACCTGCCACACTTGATGAGATGTACTGTGACTTAACTTAATTTCAGACATAAATATGTCAGATAAATTATTTTCTGTCATTATGCACTCTGGTTTCCCTATTGCGACTAACTGTCCTTGTTTCATCATCCAAATACAAGATGCATTTTTATATGAATGACTAAGGTCATGACCACTCATTATAACGGTTCCTAAGCAATCACAAAAATATTTAATCCATTTATCAAGCATCGATTGCTGAATAATATCTAAATTATTGGTCGGCTCATCCAATAATATGAATTTTCCCTTGCATTGCTGTTTATCCCAAACCTGCAAAAATGCGGCTGTAATTCGAACCCTCTGCCATTCTCCACCCGAGAGTTGGCTAATAGGTTTACTTAATAATGATGTCAGTTGAAAATCTGAACATAAGCGCTCAAAAATATCATTGGAAAACAAGGTGTCAGGTGAAAAAAGGCCAAAGTATTGAAAAACTTTGAGTATAGGAACGTAACTAACTAATTGTGAAAGATAAGCACGCTGTTGGCTTAATTGTGCAATACGATATTGCCGTATACTTCGGCCATCAATTAAAATATCGCCGCCTACAGGTAAATAACCGCTTATCGCAGCTAATAATGTACTTTTCCCCGCCCCATTCGCACCCAATAGATGAATTTGTTCTCCAGCCCGCACTTGAGCTGAAACATTAATCAATCGAGTATCGACGGTAATATTTTTAATATCAATAATTAATTTGTTATCCATCACTTCTACCGCCATTGTTGGTGACGAATTAACAAGAAAATAAATATCGGTGCCCCTAAGGTGGCCGTAATAACACCAATAGGAACTTCAGCATTGTCGATTAATAACCGAGACAGTATATCTGCAATTAATAACCCTAATGCCCCTGCTACAGCAGAACCAACTAATAATACTCGGTTATCTGTTAAACCACTTAATCGCAATATATGAGGAATAACCAAACCAATAAAACTAATCGCACCCGCAATAGCGACGCTGAGGCCAATTAATACACCACTAATAATAATTAATATCACGCGCCATTTATGGACTGAGATTCCTAATTGATAAGCTTGTACTGTACCTAATGAAAGATAATTCAGTATATTACCTTGGAAGAGCACCCAAATTAAAAACGGTAAACAGCCAATAACAAGGCCAATTTGACGCCAATCAACCCCACTAAAACTCCCCATCATCCAATACAGTAACTGCCGCAAATCAAGGTTACTGCTCATATACACCATCCATGTCATACAAGCCCCACTAATCACACCAAGTGCAACCCCAACAAGCAATAAACTCGAATTATTCAAATTCTTACGACGAGCAAAGTAAAGCAATATGGAGGTAAATAATAAAGCCCCTATAATCGCGCTAACACTTAATAGCCAATAATGCGTCACACCAGATGATAATAATACAGTCAGCACCACCGCGACACCCGCACCATTACTAACCCCTAATAAGCCTGGTTCTGCTAAAGGGTTTTCAAATAAAGCTTGCATTATAGCCCCTGTGACTGCAAGAGCTGCGCCAATGACAATGACCGCTAGTGTGCGGGGAAAGCGAATTTGCCAGACAAACAACTGCGCGGGATCATCCATCCATTGGCTAGGCCAATACCAAATCTCCCCTGCACTGAGCGACAATATTGCAATGATAAAAAGGGAGAAAAACAAAAATACGATTAAACGTATGTCTGATTTATTTTGTTGTTTTTGTAATCCAAGCAAAGAATAAGTCATATATATATTTACTTATTTATTATTGAGTTAGAAAATTACCGTTTTTTATGCAAGATATATTATCACCATAGATTTAAATTAATTTTTAATTTTAACATAATCTCTATGGAAACCTATGAAAGCTAGAAACAATGCACTCAAATCATCACTGATAACAAATCCTCACGAAAATATGCGCCCCTCTAGTGAGAAGAAGAAAGGATTTATAAATTCAATTAGAAAAATTAATGTTCTGTCTAGTATAAAAAACTATATCTTACGCAAGTTTCAATCAAATACGGTCAAACACTATCCCACCTTCTCTACTGAAATGCCCCCAACCTCACCAATTTGTGAAAAAGACAAATTAGCTGCGAAAAAGATAGAGCAAGAAAACATAAAGGCTATCGATTACTGTAAAGAACTCACTGGCGATGAAAAAATGAATTATCTTCAGCTTAATAAACTGGGTAGCGCCATTTTAACTCACCCAAATTACAGGGAAACAATTGGTCTTTTTCGCACATCAGCAAATGCGCTTGAGCGTGATAAATTAGTCTCACACCTACTCGCAGCCAAGCCAC
Organism: Providencia sp. PROV255; assembly: GCF_028478065.1. NCBI lineage: Bacteria > Pseudomonadati > Pseudomonadota > Gammaproteobacteria > Enterobacterales > Morganellaceae > Providencia > Providencia sp. PROV255. Next base: position 367,685 of record NZ_JAMPMI010000008.1, read on the forward strand.
TTAAAGAATATCTTTTAAACAAAGATATTGTTGATATTAAAATTCTTACTTCAGCTTACAAAAAGATTGCTGCTAATCTAATAGAAAAAAATATTCATTCATTAGAAACCTCTCCAAAATCCATTCATAAATTAGCCGATGTAGTACAACAAAAATCTGCGTTATTAAAGGAAATTTTCGCTCAAAACTCAATCAATCAAGACAAAAGAGAGCTACTGAAAGAACTAGATAAAAATGCTCAACATGCATTTTTATCTCTTGAAAAAACACCGTTAACACTACAATTAGTCATTCCTCTATTCGCTGAAATCACAAAAAATCAGCAAACAAATAAAATGGATGCTTACAACTTAGCAACTTGCTTTGCACCAAGTTTAGTCACTAGCTCAGGCCTACCTTTTGCTTCTCAGATTAAATTAAATAGTGACGCACAAATTTACATAGAAGCTCTAATTAATCACGATTTAAAATTGCAATCCTATGATGTCTAATCAACTCTCGACTACTATCACAGTTTCCAAAAACAAAAGACCGCCTAGGCGGTCTTTTTCTATATCAAACGATATAATTACTCTTTCGGTGTTGCTTTTTCTACACGGCTTTTTAATTTTTGGCCTGGGCGGAAAGTAACAACACGGCGTGCAGTAATTGGAATATCTTCCCCAGTTTTTGGGTTACGTCCGGGACGTTGATTTTTATCACGTAAATCAAAGTTACCGAATCCAGATAATTTTACTTGCTCACCATTTTCTAAGGAAAGGCGAACCTCTTCAAAGAAAGTTTCGACAAGGTCTTTAGCATCACGTTTGCTAACACCCAGTTTTTCAAACAAATTTTCTGACATTTCAGCTTTAGTAAGCGCCATAGGTTTAGTCCCTCAAGGAGGCTTGGAATCGCTGTTTTAACGCAGCAATACACAGATCAACGGTAGCAGTGATCTCTTCTTCTTCCATGGTACGTTGGGTATCTTGGAAGACAAGACTGATAGCAAGGCTCTTGTAGCCATCTGCTATTCCTTCACCACAGTACACATCAAATAAGTTTATGCCAACTATATGATTTATGCCAACTTTTTTACACTCTGCTAAAACTTCAGCAGCGGCCACATCTTCTGGCACGACTACAGCGATGTCACGGCGGTTCGATGGATAGCGCGAAATCGCCTTAGCTTCAGGGATGACACGTTGTGCTATCGCATCACTACGAACCTCAAACACCACCGTACGACCATTTAAATCGAGTTTGCGTTCTAATTCTGGGTGGACCACACCAATAAAGCCAATGTGTTCATTTTCCAGATAAATCCCAGCACTTTGACCTGGATGCAATGCAGGGTGTGCCTCAGATTTAAATGTAATTTGATTTAGTTTCCCAGTCAATTCAAAAACAGCTTCAAGATCACCTTTTAAGTCAAAGAAGTCAACAACTTGTTTATCTAATGACCAATGTTCTTCAAATCTATTGCCTGTGATGACCCCTGCAAGCATTGGTTCCTGACGGATTCCATATTCTGCTTGATTATCAGGAATAAAGCGCAGACCTGTCTCAAATAAACGAATTCTATTTTGTTGACGATTCTGATTATAGACAACCGTTCCTAATAAACCAGTCAACAGCGATAAACGCATCGCTGACATATCGACAGAAATCGGGTTAGGTAAAATCAATGCGTCTTGTTGTGGGTGCAGTAAAGCTTGAACTTTAGGATCAACAAAACTATATGTAATTGCTTCTTGATAACCACGGTCAACTAACATCGCTTTAATACGTTTTAAAGGTAAGTTAGCTTCTTTATGATTAGTCATGACCAGGTCGGCACGCAGTGGCACATCAGGAATACTGTTATAGCCATAAACACGCGCGACTTCTTCCACTAAATCTTCTTCGATTTGCATATCGAAGCGCCAACTTGGAGCAACAACATCCCATGTGTTAGCCGAAACCGTGACTTTACATCCTAAACGCGTCAAAATATCAGTGACTAACTCATCTTCAATAAAGTGGCCGATCAAACGGTCTAATTTATTGCGCGTCAGCTTAATATTGGCTGCTTTCGGTAAATGCTGTTCACTGGTGACATCAATGATTTCACCCACTTCACCACCGCAAATATCCACAATCAGTGAGGTTGCACGTTCAATCGCTTTAAACTGCAATTGTGGGTCAACACCGCGTTCAAAACGGTGTGAAGCATCGGTATGTAAACCGTAGTTACGTGCGCGGCCTGTAATCGATAATGGGTCAAAAAACGCACACTCTAATAAAATATTTTTGGTTTCGTTATTAACGCCTGAGTGCTCACCACCAAAAATACCCGCGATCCCGAGTGCTTTAGACTCATCAGCGATTACTAAGGTGTCTGATTTCAATGTTGCTTCGCTACCGTCAAGAAGAACCAGTTTCTCACCATCTTTAGCCATACGAGCAACAATAGCACCGTCTAAACGGTCTAGATCGTAGGCATGTTGAGGTTGGCCCAATTCCAATAAAACGTAGTTGGTAATATCCACAACAGCGTCAATAGAACGGACTCCACCACGACGTAGCTTTTCTTTCATCCACATTGGTGTCGGTGCTGAAACATCAATATCTTTGATCACTCGCCCTAAAAAACGTGGGCACGCATTTGGCGCTTCGACTCGAATTGGGAATGTATCTTTTGTTGTCGCAGATACAGCATTAATAACTGGTTCATTTAACGCTAATTTATTAATAACTGCGACATCACGTGCAACCCCAAGAATACTTAAGCAATCTGCACGGTTAGGTGTAATGCTGATTTCAATCGCATTATCATCAAGTTTTAGATATTCACGAATATCGGTACCGATAGTGGCATCCTGCGGCAATTCAATAATTCCGCTATGATCATCGGAAATACCCAGCTCAGAATAAGAACACAGCATACCTTCAGAAGGCTCGCCACGTAATTTTGCTGCTTTAATTTTAAAATCACCGGGCAATACCGCACCCACGGTAGCAACAGCAACTTTCAAACCTTGACGGCAGTTTGGTGCACCACAGACGATATCTAATAAACGCTCACCACCCACGTTAACTTTTGTGACACGCAGTTTGTCTGCATTTGGGTGTTGACCACACTCAACCACTTCACCGACAACAACGCCGTGAAATTGGCCAGCAACCGCATCTACACCGTCAACTTCCAAACCTGCCATCGTGATTTGTTCTGATAATGCTTCACTACTGATCGCCGGGTTCACCCATTCGCGTAACCATAGTTCACTGAATTTCATGAGATAGACCCGCCTTATTTAAACTGTTTGAGGAAACGAAGATCATTTTCGAAGAATGCACGTAGGTCAGAAACACCGTAACGCAGCATTGTTAAGCGCTCCATTCCCATACCAAATGCAAAACCTGAATAGACTTCTGGGTCAATACCTACATTGCGTAATACATTTGGATGCACCATTCCGCAACCTAATACTTCTAACCACTTACCATTTTTACCCATAACGTCAACTTCTGCTGAAGGTTCTGTGAATGGGAAATAAGATGGGCGGAAACGTACTTGGACTTCTTCTTCAAAGAAGTTATTCAAAAAATCATGTAATGTGCCTTTTAGATTGGTAAAGCTGATATCTTTATCAACAATCAGGCCTTCTGTTTGATGGAACATAGGTGTATGCGTTTGGTCGTAGTCATTACGATATACACGACCTGGGGCAATGATACGAATTGGTGGTTGTTGGCCATTCATTGTACGGATTTGCACACCCGATGTTTGCGTACGCAGTAAGCGTTTTGCATCGAACCAAAAAGTATCGTGGTCCGCACGCGCGGGGTGGTGAGCAGGTATATTTAGCGCATCAAAATTATGGTAGTCATCTTCGATTTCTGGACCTGTTTCTACAGAGAAACCCAATTCGCCAAAAAACTCTTCAATTCGCTGAATTGTACGGGTGACTGGGTGTAACCCACCATTTTCCATACGACGCCCTGGTAATGACACATCAATTTTTTCTGACACTAGACGTGCATTAAGAATTTCAGCTTGCATCGCGTCCTTACGGGCGTTCAGTGCATCTTGAACCTGTACTTTAGCTTCATTTATCACAGCCCCTGCTGCTGGACGTTCCTCAGCAGGCAGATCACGCAACGTTTTCATCTGTAGTGTGAAATGGCCGCTCTTGCCTAAATATTCAACACGCACTGACTCCAACGTAGCAACATCTTGGGCCTGTTCAATGGCTGCTTTTGCCTGTGCAACCAACTCAGCGAGATGTGGCATTGTTTCCCCTTTATGACCGCTTGGTCTTTTTGCTAGTTATTCACTATATATTTTAAGCTTCACATTCTATTTGGTAATGAATGAATACTTAACTGATTTTACTGCACTTAATTTAAAACTAGAAACAAAAAAGCCTCCCTAAGGAGGCTTTAGCGTAATTTTTCATTTCTTCTTTCTATTTACGCGCAAAAGCCCCCGAAATTCAGGTGCTAAAGTAAAAAAAGAAACGAAAAATCACAAAATGCATAGAATAAATTCCTAATAACTATCTGAGTCTAAAGTATTAACACAAATAGCTATAAATGAAAAGAGGAAGTTACCCTCCTCTTTTCAAGCAAACAATTAAGCTAAAGCGCCTTTCGCTTTTTCAACTAAAGCAGTGAATGCTGCTTTATCGAAAACTGCGATGTCTGCTAAGATCTTACGGTCGATTTCAATTGAAGCTTTTTTCAAGCCATTGATGAAACGGCTGTAAGACAGACCATTCTGACGAGCCGCAGCGTTGATACGTGCGATCCACAGTTGACGGAACTGACGTTTACGTTGACGGCGGTCACGGTAAGCGTATTGACCAGCTTTGATTACCGCTTGAAATGCTACGCGGTAAACACGTGAACGTGCACCATAGTAACCTTTCGCCTGCTTCAGAATTTTTTTGTGACGTGCACGTGCGATTACACCACGTTTTGCGCGAGCCATAGCTATCTCCTATCGTCTTTTATCTTAATTAACTAAATTGTTTACTTATGCGTAAGGCAGGCAAGCTACTACCAGACCCAGATCGCCCTTAGATACCATTCCTTTCGGACGTAAATGGCGTTTACGCTTAGTTGACTTTTTAGTCAGGATATGACGAAGGTTTGCATGCTTACGCTTAAAGCCACCGCCTGCAGTTTTTTTAAAGCGCTTTGCTGCGCCACGTACAGTTTTAATCTTTGGCATTTCTTTTATTTCCAACTTCGCATTGTGATTAACTACGAATTAACTAGGCGAATAACATCTATATTGCTATAAATGAATATTACTTGCAGGCCTAATTATTTCTTCTTCGGTGCTAGCACCATGATCATCTGACGCCCTTCAATTCTTGAAGGGAAAGACTCTACGGATGCCAGCTCTTCCAGATCAGCTTTGATGCGATTAAGCATTTCCAGACCAATCTGCTGGTGAGCCATTTCACGACCACGGAAACGTAGTGTAACTTTAGCTTTATCACCATCTTCCAGAAAGCGAGTCAGGTTGCGTAGTTTGACCTGATAATCACCTTCATCTGTACCAGGGCGGAATTTAATTTCCTTCACCTGAACAACTTTTTGTTTCTTTTTTTGCTCTTTTTGAGATTTGCTCTTCTCATAAAGGAATTTGCCGTAATCCATAATACGACAAACTGGCGGTTCAGCATTTGGGCTAATTTCAACTAGGTCTACACCTGCTTCTTCAGCTTTTTCAAGCGCTTCGCGTGCGCTCATGATGCCTAACTGTTCACCGTCTAAACCCGTTAAACGGACCTCTGGAACACGAATTTCATCATTAATACGATTTGGACGTGTTGTTGGGATTCTTTTTCCGCCTTTAATACTTCATTCCTCCAATTGGATAAAGAGATTTGCTTCTCTCAAGCAAATACACTCGTCACTCAATAGTTAATACCTGACGTGTGTACGATATTCTGTGTTTGTCTTCATGCGCTATGCACTGACAAAGTGATTCGACCGCGGATTTTAATGCTTATTGCCGGATTACTCAAGTAAATCTTGCAATAAATCACACTGAACTGTTTGAAAACTTGGCTATTGAGGCCAAATATTGCTTTGACGTAATTATCTTTATTCATTAATGAAGCAAATAACAAGACATAAAATACACCCGTATCTTAGCTACTATGAGATTACTTTCATCATTAATAAAAAGAAAACTCGGATAAAACAGAGAAGCAGCGCCCAAAATGAGCGCTGCTAGACTCTAGCAATTACTTCGCTATAACCATACTGGCTTAATTATTTTTTCTTTGGTGCCAATACCATGATCATCTGGCGTCCTTCAATCCTTGATGGGAATGATTCAACAGATGCCAGTTCATCCAGATCGGTTTTGATGCGGTTAAGCACTTCCAAGCCAATCTGTTGGTGAGCCATTTCGCGACCACGAAAACGCAGTGTCACTTTAGCTTTGTCACCATCTTCCAAAAAGCGAATTAGACTACGTAATTTAACTTGGTAGTCGCCTTCGTCTGTTCCTGGACGGAATTTAATTTCCTTCACTTGAACAACTTTTTGTTTTTTCTTTTGTTCTTTCTGAGATTTGCTTTTCTCATAAAGATATTTACCGTAATCCATGATACGACAAACCGGTGGTTCAGCATTTGGGCTGATCTCGACTAAGTCAACACCAGCTTCTTCTGCTTTAAAGAGGGCTTCACGCACACTCATAACACCAAGTTGCTCACCGTCTAAACCAGTGACACGGATTTCTGTTGCGCGAATTTCATCGTTAATACGATTTGGACGCGCTGTTGGGAGTTTTTTTCCGCCTTTAATACCTTATTCCTCCATCTGATTGAGTTGACGACTGCGGATCTCTTCAAGCAGTTTTGTCATGAATTCGTTGACATCAAGGCTGCCTAAGTCTTTACCACGACGGGTACGAACAGCGACTTTACCTGATTCAACTTCTTTATCACCACATACTAACATGTAAGGGACGCGACGCAGTGTGTGCTCACGGATCTTAAAGCCGATTTTCTCGTTACGTAAGTCCGCTTTCGCACGAATGCCAACACTTTGCAGCTTGCTTACTAATTCTTGAACATAGTCTGCTTGACTATCAGTAATGTTCATTACAACCACTTGTTGTGGTGCTAACCATGTTGGGAAAAAGCCTGCATACTCTTCTGTTAAGATACCAATGAAGCGTTCTAGTGAACCTAACACTGCACGGTGGATCATAACAGGAACGATACGTTCGTTGTTTTCACCTACATAGGAAGCTGTCAAACGACCCGGTAAGAAGAAGTCTAACTGGACAGTACCACATTGCCATGCACGGTCAAGGCAGTCATACAGTGTAAACTCAATTTTCGGGCCATAAAATGCGCCTTCACCTGGTTGGTATTCAAACTCAATACCTTTTGATTTCAGGGCGTTGGCTAAGTCTTCTTCCGCTCTGTCCCACATCTCGTCAGTACCGATACGTTTTTCAGGACGGGTTGATAGTTTTACAACAATTTTTTCGAAACCAAAAGTTGCGTAAACATCATAAATCATTTCAATACAGCTAGTGACTTCACTTAAGATTTGCTCTTCAGTACAGAAGATATGTGCATCATCCTGAGTAAAGCCACGCACACGCATTAAGCCGTGCAATGCACCTGATGGCTCATTACGGTGACAGCTGCCAAATTCTGCCATACGCAATGGTAAGTCACGGTATGATTTCAAACCTTGGTTAAAAATTTGTACGTGACCTGGGCAGTTCATTGGTTTTACACAATATTCACGGTTTTCAGATGACGTCGTGAACATAGCGTCTTTATAGTTATCCCAGTGACCTGTTTTTTCCCATAATACGCGGTCCATCATAAATGGCCCTTTCACTTCTTGATAATTATAAGCTTTCAGTTTAGTGCGTACGAAGGTTTCCAGTTCACGGAAAATTGTCCAACCGTCATTATGCCAGAATGCCATTCCCGGCGCTTCTTCTTGCATATGGTATAAATCTAACTGTTTACCAATTTTACGGTGGTCGCGTTTAGCTGCTTCTTCTAAACGTAATAAATAGGCTGCCAATTGTTTTTTATCAGCCCATGCGGTGCCGTAAATACGTTGCAGCATTTTGTTATCGCTGTTACCACGCCAGTATGCACCAGCCACTTTTTGTAGTTTAAAATGGTGGCAAAAACGCATATTCGGTACGTGTGGACCGCGACACATATCAACATATTCTTCGTGATGATATAAACCAGGGCGGTCATCTTGACTAATATTTTGATCTAATATTTCAACTTTATAGTCTTCGCCTCGAGCCACAAATGTTTCACGAGCTTCGCTCCAAGAAACACGTTTTTTCACCACATCATAATCTGTTTTGGCAAGCTCAAGCATGCGCTTTTCAAGCTTTTCCAAGTCTTCCTGGGTCAGCATGTGGTCTAAATCAACATCATAGTAAAAACCATTGTCGATAGTCGGCCCAATCGCCATTTTAGTGTTTGGCCATAATTGTTTGATTGCATGGCCTAACAGGTGAGCACAAGAGTGACGAATAATTTCGAGTCCGTCTTCATCTTTGCTCGTAATAATGGATACATTTGCATCATGTTCAATTATTTCACATGCATCAACGCGTTCGCCATTAATTCGACCCGCGATACAGGCTTTAGCTAAACCCGCTCCGATGTCTCGAGCAACATCCATCACAGAAACGGGATGGTCAAACTGACGCTGACTTCCATCAGGAAGAGTAATAACAGGCATTAAAAAATCCTTATCAGCAGTGGTGACCCACACGAAAGATCACTTGCTTGATTATTCCAAAGTTATAAATCAATACGTTACTAACGATTTCTCACTTCACTATGCAAGATATGTACACAAATATGGGAAACTTAAACGCCCTATTTCGTTACATCGTGAGCAACTCAACTGCTAATGATAACACAGACCTATTTTATGGTGATAGCGTAATACCGTGAATTGTTCTTCTTCATATGAAAAATCAACACCTTCCCGATTAAATGATGAATAAGTTATCCAATGCAGGAAATAGTTTTTCTTTTTGCTTGAAAAACACACGATACCAACGGGATCCACTAGGTGCGATTAACTCTTCACTGATTATCTTATTTTGTTGAAGAATGATAACCGATTGAATTGATTGCCATAATGAATAAACGATGTAGGACGTGGCAATTAACCCGAATAATAGTACAAAAATGTTATCTAATTTCTCTATTTGCCAAAATAAATAGACACAAAAGATAATTTGAATTAGCGCCCGAATAATAAAGGCAATACTAAAGAATGACTTCGCATGCTGTATCGTTGCAAAACAGGGATTGGACAGAGTTTGTCTTCTTTCTTGGACTGGAATACCATTCACATATACCATCCAATCAGAAACATCGCTATTTTTTAAGATTATTCCTTTTTCTTTCATTCCATGAATTTTAAATGAGACTACGACAGCCCAAACAATCCCAACGGTAAATAAATAAAGCATAAAACCACTTACCGAAAAAAAAGCAAAAAATACGCTAATCACTATAAAACACGCGAGCTTACCCGAATATATCCAAAATGGCGCAACCTGATAGTTCATTATTATCCTTAATATATTTTGTATAAATTTTGTAGTATACAAAACAGATTAAATGATAAAGCGTCTCATTTCTACTAATCTATAACCAACGTCTCGTTTGCTTACTGTAATCTTCCCACTCATTTTTAAATGATGCAGATAAAAAACGCTCTTCCTGTGGGATCGTATATAAATCAGTAATCAGCCAAAATACTAGCCCTGCGACCAAAAAGTAAGAAGAGTGCGAGAAAAAAGCTAAAGCCAAGCTCATTGATGTAAAAGCTAAATACATCGGATTACGTGAAAATCGATAAGGCCCATTAGTGACTAAATGCGTTGCCTTAACCGTAGGGTTTGGTGATGTTTTATGTTTATAAAAGTAGTAAAGACTCGTCGCGACCCAACTCACACTCTCCAGCGCAACTAATATACCTAAAATTCCCATCCAACCAGAAAATGTCCAGTCTAAAAGACCTTGCCTGAAAAGAAAATAAACCGCAATGCCATTAGCCACTAACCAATTCAATAATGGCAATTTAAATATATTCATTACATTACCCTTAAGCCAACATGATGTTATTAGCATAACATATATGAATATATAAATTTGAGCGGAAGAATAGATAGAGGGGTAATATTAACTGCAAAAAGATTAGTTACTGGAACCTAATGAAAACACACTTTTTAAACCTTCTAATTTACTGTATTCCTGCTGGCAAACTAAATTTCGGACATCACTTGGCATAGAATCAATTCTGGTTTGAATATTAGCCAGTTGTTCATCTAAGCTATTCATTCCTTTTACATCAACGATATCCTGATTCACTTTAAGATAGTTAGCAAAACTTTGCAGGTTATCCTCTAAGCTATTACAAATATCATTACTGGCTAAACTCTGCGGTAAAATAGCACTGAGTGAAGTTGGTAAGACTTGAGATATATTCGGATAAATACTTTGCTTCCACTGCTGAGGAAAAACGATTAGTACCATGGCGGCTGCCAAAACTAATAGCATAGACGCTCCGGCTAATGTCGCTATAAGTTTTTTCATTCTTTTTCCTATTACTCAAAATTAACTGAAAATAGGATATACAACTCTGCGTAAAGCTATTTTTAAAACTAAAAATCCTTTGTAAAGAAATCCATAACTCTTTTTAATAAAATTTCATTTCTTCATACGGTTTTTCTTGGCAGCTCTTTAAGCGTTGTAATAAACCGCCTACATGTAATTCTAATTTGTGGCCATCCGGATCAAGAAAATAAAAAGAATCTCCTTCACTTTTATTTTCTTTCCAGACAATGACATTCGCTTGCATTAGCCTATCAACAACGATAAGAAAGTCTTTCGCATCAACGTTAAAGGCATAGTGTGTATAATCCGTTTTTTCTGGGGACAAAAATTGGCGAGTTGTATCTAATGATAAACATAACCATAAATCGCCACAGGAAATATAGGCGCCCTTTTTCCAACTCGCATGTAACTTCATACCAAGTAGTGATTGATAAAAACTAATACTTTTATCTAAGTCAGTTACCGCTAAAGTTAAATGGTTGATTCCGTTTAACATATTTTTTTACTCTTGGGTTGTCTGTTACATTGAATTCTTTTAATGAATTTACATAAATTATCAGTAAATAACATTGCAGCAGATATACTACATTCCATATCAACTTAATGACAACCTGTTACGAAATGCCCTTAACCTTTTTATCCCCCTATAAAAAGGTTTTTTTTTGCCTATAAAAATTGAATACTTTTACCACAACAACTCATCCAATTGTTATTTAACAAAAAAAACAAGTTACTCACAGTTCAAGGCCACGGTTATCCACAGTTAATGTGAACAACTCCAATTATCTACAAATTAATAATACTGACTTTTACTCATCAGTACTGTCGCAGTACTCCTACCACAAAACACCTTACTAGATATAAATGCTAACCTACAGATCTATAAGAAATTTTGCTATCATTTGGGATAAGGTGTTTTATTCACATTAATCAGGAGCTTGAATCTAACTTCCATGACAAACTTTTTTGAGCTATTTCAAGCCGTTGGTATTGGCCTGGTACTGTTACTTCCTCTTGCCAACCCTTTAACTGCAATTGCGGTCATGCTAAGCATCTCTGCTAATATGACAAAAGAACAGCGTGATCATCAATCGCTGTTGGCCTCTATTTATGTATTTGCAATCATGACAATCGCTTTTTATGCAGGCCAATTAGTCATGAACACATTTGGAATATCAATCCCAGGGCTGCGAATTGCCGGAGGATTAATTGTGGCATTTATTGGCTTTGGCATGCTATTCCCTAGTAGTGATGTAGGAGAAGACCAGACCACCAATGCGCTTGATGACCCAAATGTCCCCAAAAAACGCCAAGAATCACCGAGTATTGCCTTTGTTCCCCTTGCAATGCCAAGTACTGCGGGCCCGGGAACTATTGCGATGATCATCAGCTCCACTGCATCATTACAAGGTAATGTGAGTTTTGCTCCATGGGTCTTAAAAGTTGCCCCCGTGATTACTTTTTTTATTGCAAGTCTTATCGTTTGGATTGGTTTAAGAGGCGCAACTTCTATCATGAGGTGGCTTGGAAACAGTGGTATTGATGCTATCGCGCGGGTGATGGGGTTCTTATTAATCTGTATGGGAGTGCAGTTTGTTATCAACGGCATTGTTGAAATTGTCGCGCAACTCCCACACTTAATGAGAGAATATCAATAAGACATCGCTAGTGCATTGTAAGCATTTTTGACTTTCCACAAATAGCGTGGAGCTTGCGGTGCAGGGTGCTTTGTTTGTACATGCTGATAAAACTCTTCCGGTGATAAGCGATTAATCATCGCTATCGCCCGACCTTTATCATTATCAAACGTTCTTAATAACGCTCCAGCCCCATTCACATAAGCAACAACCGTTGCATAATATAATGTCTGAGGATGGCTTATTCCCGCAAGGTGCTGTTCCCTTAAAATACGAATATAAGCTGTACCAATATCGATATTTTTTTGTGGATCTTTTAGGTCACGAGAACTCGGCTCCCCCGATTTCCCTTGGTAACGATAGGCGTCACGTCCTGCTGTCGAAGCTTTAATCTGCATCAAACCTATTGCATTGGATTTACTGACAACTTCAGGTCTAAAGTTAGATTCGACCTCAATAATCGCTCTAATTAAAGTTTCATCAACACTGTAACGAGCCGCAGAGTCACGAATAAATTCATCAAAAGGCGTTCTTGGAAATACCGTATTTTGTGCTGTTATTGGCCCGGTAGGCTCTAACATTCGCTGTTTTGTTATAGGCCTATCTGGTTCGCTTGAACAACCTGCAAGTAGCAGTAACACAAAAGTACCGCCAATTATTTTTTTCACTGTCGAATCCTCTGCGATGAAAGCCGATGGCAGAATAACTAATCCTAAGAAAAATAAAATAATTTTTACTTAACTTTTACTTCAGGACGTGTTTTAGTCATACAAATAACCATGGGACTTAGAAGCCTATAATGACAAATAATGCTATTCCACACTTTTTATATTTATTTTTCTCAATTGATATTGATAATCATTATCAATTGAGATATAAAATATAATTGTTATAAACCTTAACAACTGTATGTTAATAAACGCTAAACCAATAATGTCAGGGTCAACTTTTATGAAGAAGAACGTATCTCGGTTATCTGCACCTTTACTAACTAGTATGTTTGCTTTGATAGCAATCATCTTTTTTAGTCAGCCTGCTTTTGCTAAAAAGTTTAAAGTCGTAACCACTTTTACTATTATTCAAGATATCGCTCAAAATGTAGCTGGAGACGCGGCAATTGTCGAGTCTATAACAAAGCCTGGAGCAGAAATTCACGGTTATCAACCGACACCTAAAGATATCATGAAAGCCTATGACGCAGATTTAATCTTATGGAATGGGATGAATTTGGAAGTGTGGTTCCAACGTTTCTTTGAAAACTTTAAAAATGTCCCTGCTGTCGTGGTCACTGAAGGTATTGAGCCAATGCCAATCCGTGAAGGTGAGTATAAAGACAACCCGAACCCACATGCATGGATGTCTCCTGCTAATGCTAAGATTTATATTGAAAATATTCGTCAAGCTCTGGTCAAATATGACCCTGAAAATGCTGAAACATATAATGCCAATGCAAAAAAATATGCGCAACAAATTGCTGAGCTTGACGCCCCTTTGCGTGAACGCTTAAATCGCATTCCTGAAAATGAACGTTGGTTAGTCTCAAGTGAAGGCGCATTTAGCTATTTAACTAATGATTACGGCTTTAAAGAAGTCTACTTATGGCCAATCAATGCGGAAGAGCAAGGCTCTCCTCAACAAGTAAAAAAGGTAATTGATACTGTCCGTAAATACAACATCCCTGTAGTATTCAGTGAAAGTACAATTTCTGACAAACCGGCTCGCCAAGTCAGTAAAGAAACAGGGGCAAAATACGGTGGCGTATTATATGTAGACTCACTTTCAACTGCTGATGGCCCAGTACCAACATATATTGACCTTTTAAATACGACTGTAGACACGATAGCGAAAGGATTTTCACAGTAATATGAATCACTCAAGTCAATTCGAACACCCGAATCTTATCGTCGATGATGCGACTGTGACATATAATAATGGTCACACCGCTATCTATGACGCAAGCTTTACTATCTCTGGTGGCTCTATTTGTGCCTTAGTTGGCGTAAATGGTAGTGGTAAGTCAACGCTATTTAAAACTATTATGGGGCTTGTCACCCCATCTTCTGGCAGTGTGACATTAAATGATCAACCGATAAAAACCGCGCTTAAAGAAAACGTGATTGCGTACGTCCCACAGACAGAAGAAGTAGATTGGAATTTTCCCGTTCTCGTTTCTGATGTCGTGATGATGGGTCGTTACGGCAAAATGGGTTTTTTTCGCATCCCTAAACAAGCCGATAAAGACGCTGTCAAAATGGCATTAGAGCGAGTTGACCTTGCAGGGCTTGAGCATCGACAAATAGGCGAGCTCTCAGGAGGCCAGAAAAAACGAGTTTTTTTAGCGCGGGCGCTCGCACAAGAAGGTAAAGTTTTACTCCTCGATGAACCCTTCACTGGGGTTGATGTTAAAACCGAAAATGCCATTATTGACCTGCTACGTAGTTTGCGTGACGAAGGCCATCTCATTCTCGTTTCAACTCATAACTTGGGCAGTGTGCCTGAGTTCTGCGACCATGTTATCTTAATCAATCGCACTGTTTTAGCGAGCGGGCCTACTGAAACGACATTTACGCAACGAAACCTGCAACAAGCTTTCGGTGGTGTATTGCGTCATATTAACCTGTCTGGTCAAGAGCTTCATGACGATGATGACCCGCGCTCTGTCACCGTCATTACCGATGATGAAAGAGCGGCTGTATTCTATGGTCATGACCATGATGCACCCGTTCGAAAAAACCAAGCTAAGGGTTCCGAATGATTGAGATGTTATTACAGCCCTTTGAATATGATTTTATGATAAAAGCCATTTGGGTCAGCGCCATTGTTGGTGCTGTCTGTGCATTCTTATCGGCGTATTTGATGTTGAAAGGCTGGTCATTGATGGGAGATGCCCTCTCCCACTCCGTTGTTCCTGGGGTGGCGGGTGCTTATGCTTTAGGTTTACCCTATGCGGCAGGCGCCTTTTTTACCGGGATCCTTGCGGCACTTGCCATGACATTAATAAAGCATCTAACTCGTTTACGTGAAGATGCTGTTATTGGCTTTATCTTTTCTACTTTTTTCGCGGCAGGTTTGTTGATTGTTTCATTGAATCCAACATCTGTTAATGTACAAAGTATTATTTTTGGTAATATTTTAGGTATTGCGGATTCTGACGTATTACAAGTAGAAATTATTATCGGCGTTTCATTTATTATCCTGTTGTGCTTATGGAAAGATTTATTAGCCGTTTTTTTCGATGAAAGCCATGCACGCTCAATAGGTTTGAATCCTCTACGCCTAAAAATTATTTTCTTCACATTATTAAGTGCGTGTACTGTTGCTGCTTTACAAACAGTTGGCGCAATCCTTGTGATTGCGATGGTCGTCACACCAGGTGCGACTGCCTATTTATTAACCGACCAATTTAAACGCTTACTCATTATTTCAGTCACGATTGGTACCGTAACCAGTGCTGTTGGTGCTTATATCAGTTATTTCCTTAATGGTGCTACAGGTGGGTTAATAGTCACCTTACAAACCATTATTTTCCTACTGGCATTTTTCTTTGCACCTAAGCACGGTATTTTTGCCTCAAAACGTAAAGCCAAACAGGAAGTCGCCCGGCTGCACCAATCACACCAACAAGGAGCATCTCATGAGTGATTTCATTGACTTACTGATGGCTCCGTTTGCATTTCCCTTTATGCAAAAAGCATTGATTACAGCCATTGTCAGCGGAACGGTATGCGCTATCCTCTCTTGCTTTTTAGTATTGAAAGGTTGGTCATTGATGGGCGATGCAATTTCCCATGCCGTTTTACCGGGGATCATTATTGCTTCTTTACTCGGTATCCCATTAGCGATAGGGGCATTTGCATCTGGCTTGTTTTGTGCTGTGGCTACAGGTTATTTAAAGGAAAATAGCCGTATAAAAGAAGATACGGTGATGGGTATCGTCTTCTCAGGCATGTTTGCTATCGGCTTGGTTATGTTTGCTAAAATAGATACCGAACAGCACCTTACGCATATTCTATTTGGTGATATTTTAGGGATAACCGATAGCGAGTTTAAACAAATATTACTATTTGCAGGGGTAACCATTGCAATTATCCTACTGAAACGTAAGGATTTCATGTTGTATTGCTTTGATCCTAACCAAGCACGAGTCATTGGCTTGCCTGTGAAGTTAATCCATTATGGCTTGCTATCGCTACTCGCTCTCACCATTGTTGCTTCATTGCAAGCAGTTGGTATTATTTTGGTGATTGCAATGCTAATTTCCCCAGGCATCATTGCTTTTGTGTTATGCCGTAGTTTTGGGAAAATGCTCATCGTCGCTATCATTGCTTCGGTAACATCGAGCGTTATTGGGACTATCCTGAGTTTTCACATCAACGCAACAACCGGACCAACTATCGTTGTTACACAGGCTGTGTATTTTGTGATTGCATTACTGTATAGCAAAATCGTATTAGCCCGCAAAAAAGGGCAAGCTAACCCACAAAGTATGCATACAGCCTGATAATTGAATGCTCTAAAAGTAAAAAGCTGAACTCACAAATTCGTAAGTTCAGCTTTTTATTAAAACAATCAATACTTACTACCAGCCTAATGTTTTAACGCATTTTCGTCGTACAACGTTAATCCCGCCCCTACTTATCCCTCATAAACTTTCATTGCTAGGCTTCTCGCTGATAATGTGAGTTCTGTAGCTATTTATTTCCCATTATTTGAACATTCTCATTTGGGTCGTCACACGTTAAATTTGAGTCACTCTCTGATTATAGTTATCAACCTAATAATTAATTAACTATTTCGTGATAGCGGCTTCTTTTTAAGCAATTATCACTGTTAATTCCTAAACTGCCGCTATAGTATTATATTAATGAAGACCAAAGCAGAGCGAGGTGAGTCATGTGGCAAGCAATGTGTCGTTTATTAAGTGAACACTTAGGTGAGGCGGAGCTACGTAACAAAGTCATTCTCTCTGGTGGTGATATTCACCATACGTTAAGAATTGACTATGGCGAACACACCGTGTTCATTAAACAAAATCGGCGTGAGTTTTTGCCTTTATTTAAACAAGAGGCTGAACAACTTGAAATGCTCGCTAAAAGCCAAACTATAACCGTTCCTAAAGTTTACGGTGTTGGCAGTAATAAGCACCATAGTTTTCTTCTGCTCGAATATTTCCCTCTAAAACCTTTCGATAACACCAATGCATGGCATTTTGGTCAACAACTAGCACGTCTACATCAATGGGAAGAGCAGCCTAGTTACGGGTTTGATTTTGATACAATGCTAAGCACAATTGTACAGCCTAATGGCTGGGAAAAGCGTTGGAATTCATTTTTTGCAGAAAAGCGTATTGGCTTACAATTACAACTCGCCTCCGAAAAAGGAATGGTATTTAGCGATATTCAGCAAATTGTCGATATTGTTAAGGACAAACTTGCAGGACATCAACCACAACCTTCTTTATTACATGGTGATTTATGGCCAGCAAACTGTGCTATCACTCAAAATATTGAAGGAGTACTGTATGACCCCGCCTGTTATTGGGGCGATAGAGAATGTGATATTGCGATGTTACCGTTATATCAAGAACTTCCGATCCAAATTATCGATGGCTACCAAAGTGTTTGGCCATTGCCAAATGGATTTTTAGATAGGCAACCAATCTATCAGTTATATTATTTACTCAATCAAGCCCATATCTTTGGTAATGAACAAAGCTACCACCAAGCACAAACAATTATTGATAACCTACTCAACGAAAAATAAGCTCCTGTTTTTTAATATTAAGTACGACGAATAGTTAATTTTCTAAATAATTCGCGTTATGAGTAGGCGGCAAGTGCAGATATCTCTGGGAGCATACATAAGTATGTGACCCGAGTAGCTAAACGCAGCCAACCCCCTCATAACGTGACGTATGACGAAAATTACCAGTTAAGGAAGCGTAGAAGAAAATACAAGCCAACCCCCAATACAATTGGCCAAAAATAAAGAAGAAAAAATTGAGAGAAAATGGTGTGACGTGGAATAGTTACCTTAGCTTCTAGTTCTTCTTTTGAGATGTCTATGCCTTTTGCTTTTTCTATAATCACGTGGTCTTCTAAGCTTTCACGGATAAACTTAATTTGTCGGTACATGCGCAAACCTGATGCACTTAATGCAAGCCCAACAAAAATAAAAATAAAAATGATGATAAAGCCGATATTGCTGCCAGAAAACCCATTAGCAACTTGAGGTACTGGTGAGTTATTCCAAAAGAAATTTAGGAAAGGCGTAGTTTGACGGGCCATTTCCGCCATTAATTTAATAAAATCATTAGCGACTGCATTGATCCCTTCACCTGCAAGCCCCTTCATGCCAGCCAGTTTAATTAAAGACGCCAATGTCGAAATTAATGCTAACAGAAAAACAACCCAACCCAGAATACGTTTGCCGATTGCGACATAATTGGCATTATGGTAATTCATTACTGCTTTTCCTCAGCGTTATTATTTTTGATAAATTTTTACAATGATTTTTCAACGCTAATCATAGCTGAAAAAAGTCATCGTCTCCAAATTTCAATTCATAATTGATAACAATATTTAGACTTTCAGACTAATCAAAATAGTATGGTTATTAATTATCATTATATTTTTACTTCATGCTGTCCGATAATTCTTCAATATTGCCCTAATACTGACCTCAAGTAATACGCTTGAAGCCTGTTTACTGATATCATTGCTCCTTCGTTAATAGATACGACATGAATGGAGTTTTGACATGTACCATAATCTTCCCATCCAATCGGTCATTTTTGATATGGATGGTTTACTGATCGACTCGGAACCTTTTTGGGCACAGGCTGAACTTGAGATTTTTTCACAATTGGGTGTCGACGTTTCAATTGCTGATACCCTGCCTGATACCTTAGGTTTACGTATTGACCATGTGGTGGAGCTTTGGTACCACGCTTCCCCTTGGCAAGGATGCAGCCAAGAAGAAGCCACACAACGCATCATTGACCGTGTTGTTGGCTTAGTTGAAGAAACTCGCCCTATTCTACCCGGTGTGCAACATGCCATGGAACTTTGCCGTTCAATGGATTTAAAAATTGCCCTGGCTTCTGCTTCTCCTTTATACATGTTGGAAAAAGTTTTAAATCTTCTGGATATTCGTGATTATTTCTCTGCGGTTATTTCTGCGGCTAATTTACCCTTGAGTAAACCTCATCCTGAAGTTTATCTTAAAGCAGCAGCTGAGTTATCAACTAAACCGGTCAATTGCGCATCATTAGAAGATTCATTTAACGGTATGATTTCTGCAAAAGCGGCCAGAATGCGTTCAATTGTGGTACCTGACAGCAAGCATTTTAATGATCCGCGCTTTGGTTTAGCCGATATCAAACTAGCCTCACTGAATGACTTAAAGGCTGAACATTTACGTTAAGAATACTTTGTGTGTCTAAGAAGTGTTCTCCCCTATCTAACTTAGGTAGGGGAATTGTGTTAATTTATAAAATCCTTTCCTTATCTGCTAATAAATAAGAGTTTTTTTACCTTTCTAGTACTATCATATTCTTTTCAAACACTTTATACTGCCAATCAACTGTATAGATAAACAGATGGTATTTTATCCACCATGACAGCTGAAGGGCATCTGCTTTTTTCCGTCGCCTCTTTAATAATGGCTCATAAACTTCAAATCACCCCAGAGATTGCTCATGGTGATTGGCTGCACATGGTTCCAGGAGCCTTATTAGGCGCATTATTGCCCGATATTGACCACCCCTCCTCAATTCCTGGTCGATTACTGCGGATTTTCTCATTACCCATTTCCAAGCTTTGTGGGCACCGTGGGTTTACTCATAGCCTAGTTGCATGGTTTCTATTGATGATTTCTTGTTATCAATGGGTACCTACAGAATGGGCAATCCCAAATGATATTATCCAAGCCTTTTTATTGGGTTATATCAGCCATCTAGTCGCCGATATGCTCACGCCTTCGGGGGTACCGTTACTATGGCCACTCCCCCAACGTTTTTGTTTTCCCATGATCCGCGGTAAAAATAGCCAACGTGGAGAACGCTTTGTTGCCATTATTTTGACCGTTTGTGCCTGCTTATTACCCGCAGGTTACCAATTCGATTTTTATAATCACGTTGATGTGATTATAAAATACATTCATAATCAAATAGATACATACTTCCCTACATAATTTATAGTTTTGTCATATAATGTAAGTATGAATAATACTATCTTATTACTTTTTGGTATAAGAAATGTGTTTTATCAGCTGATAACATATAACCAGTTGTTTGAAGTAACTAAATCCTTATAACAAATAAGGATTAAAGGGCAAGTAACACACCTTATAAAAATATGATTTGGAGTTCGGAATGAATATTCCTCTAATTATTAATGTGCTCGGCTTTGTAGCACTACTAATACTGTTGGCAAAACTAGGGGCTAAAGGCTGGAGCCTATCTAAAAAAGTTTTAGTCGGTCTGGTTTTCGGTGTTGCCTATGGGGTAATACTGCACCTCGTGTACGGTAGTGGCCACCAAACGGTAAAAGACTCCATTCTGTGGTTTAATATTGTCGGAAATGGGTATGTGCAGCTATTACAAATGGTGATTATGCCATTGGTATTTGCTTCAATTCTAAGTGCGGTGGCAAGATTACATAAAGCCTCTTCACTGGGTAAAATTAGCTTTTTAACAATTGGCACTTTGTTATTTACCACTGCTATTGCTGCGTTAGTTGGTATTTTAATTGCCAATGTATTCGGCCTGACCGCAGAAGGTTTAGTTCAAGGTCAATCTGAAACTGCTCGCTTATCTGCAATAGAAAGCAATTATATTGGGAAAGTTTCTGACTTAACCGTACCTCAATTAATTTTATCATTTATTCCAAAAAATCCATTTGCGGATTTAACTGGAGCAAATCCAACATCGATTATTAGTGTCGTTATTTTTGCTGCCTTCCTCGGCGTTGCCGCACTACAATTGTTTAAAGATGATAAAGAGCGTGGTGAAAAAGCCTTAGCTGCAATTGATGTTATGCAAGCTTGGGCAATGAAATTAGTTCGCTTAGTAATGCGTTTAACGCCGTATGGTGTGATGGCGCTGATGATTAAAGTTGTAGCAAGTTCAAACTTACATGACATCATCAACTTAGGAACCTTTGTTATTGCCTCTTATGTTGCATTAGGCATTATGTTTGTCATACACGGTATTTTAGTTGCGACAACAGGCTTAAACCCGATTAAATTCTTTAAAAAAGCTGGGCCAGTGTTAACCTTTGCATTCACGAGTCGTTCAAGTGCAGCAAGTATTCCACTGAATATTGAAACACAAACACGTCGTTTCGGTATCCCTGAGTCCATTGCTAGTTTCTCAGCATCTTTTGGTGCAACGATTGGGCAAAATGGTTGTGCCGGTATCTACCCTGCAATGTTAGCGGTAATGGTGGCACCGACAATGGGAATCAACCCATTCGATCCACTGTGGATTGCGACATTAGTCGGTATTGTTACTATCAGTTCAGCAGGGGTTGCTGGTGTTGGTGGCGGTGCAACTTTTGCAGCGTTAATTGTACTACCCGCAATGGGCTTACCTGTCACATTAGTTGCTCTGTTAATCTCAGTTGAGCCATTAATTGATATGGGCCGTACTGCGTTGAATGTCAGTGGTTCAATGACAGCAGGTACTGTGACTAGCCAATTGATGGGTGAAACCGATAAAGCGATATTCAACCAAAATGATGACGCAGATTTAAAACACGTTTAATTTGTCATCATAGTTCAAACAAAAACCTGCCTTCTGGCAGGTTTTTTTATGGTTATCACAAATACGTCAATTTTATTAATCTTGGTGAACATTAAAAAAACCAGTTTTTTGTGCTAAATAATATTGCAATAAACTGGAATTACGTAAGATAATAAAGCCTGAGCAACGTTTTCTTGAGCTTCCTGCTTGTGTTGCGTCAACCCATTTCCTATGGGTATTTTATCAACATCATTTATGGTTTTTTAATATGACTAATAATGTCCATATCCTAAAAACTGCGTCTTCTGAAAACCCTTGTGTAAGCTGCGGTGCATGTTGTGCCTATTTTCGTGTCTCTTTTTATTGGGCTGAGGCAGAAAGTGGCGGTGGTGTTGTACCACAACATTTAACTGAGCAAATTACCCCATTTATGAGTTGTATGCATGGCACCAATCAAAAACAAAATACCCGCTGTACTGCTTTAGAGGGCACTATTGGTGAGTGTGTGTCTTGTTCGATTTATGCACAAAGACCCACACCGTGTCGTGAGTTCGAACAATCTTGGCAGGACGGTGTTTACAACGAAGCCTGCGATAGAGCGCGTGCTGCTCACGGTTTACCCCCCTTAGAGCCTCATCAACCACAAATAGCTTGCTAGCCGTCAATGACCCAGATTTTTCTGGGTTATCTCTTTTTTGCATCAAGTCTGAAAAATGCGTCCTTGCACTGGTGTTAACCGCTCAGCTATATACATTACATAATTTCGTTCATTACCTGCATCGCTAACTCAAAAGAGTGCAAACGAGCTTGATGATCAAAAATTTGGCCATTAACCATAATTTCATCCGCTTGAGTTTGCCTCAATATCGTTTCCAACCCATGGCGTACCTTGGTTTTATCCCCTACCAGTGACATCCCTAATGCTTGTTGAACACCAAATTCCTCGGCAGGTGACCAAATGTTTTCCATGCTCTCGACTGGTGCAGGAAGTTGAGAGGGTTGGCCACGACGTAGCATGACAAAGGCTTGCTGCATCGATGTAAATAAAAATTCCGCTTCACGTTGAGTCTCTGCGGCAATGATATTGATGCAAACCATTGCATACGGCTTAGGTAGTCTCTGCGATGGCTGGAAATTAGCACGATAAACATCCAACGCTTGTAATAGCAAATCAGGTGCAAAATGAGAGGCAAAAGCAAAAGGGAGCCCCATCTGCGCAGCTAACCTTGCACTGTATAAACTCGACCCTAGCAACCAAACTGGAATTTTTTCGCCAAACCCCGGTACTGGACGCACTGCTGGATCTGGGTTTATGGCATCAAACCAATTAATAATTTGCGCTACATCTTGCGGGAAATTATCGATATCCGTGTTCATATGGCGACGTAAAGCTTGCATCGTCCGTTGGTCACTTCCTGGTGCACGCCCTATGCCTAAATCGATACGTTCAGGGTAAAGTGTATTTAGCGTGCCAAATTGCTCTGCAATCACCAACGGTGAATGATTCGGTAACATGACACCACCAGAACCTAAACGTAAAGTGCGCGTATTAGCAGCAAGATAGCCGATTAATACCGAGGTGGCCGCACTTGCAATCCCTGTCATATTATGGTGTTCCGCAAGCCAATAACGATGATAACCGAGTTTTTCGGCTAGTTGGGCAATATCAAGAGAATGAGCAAAGGCCTCTTTCGCTGTCGAACCCTGAATGATTGGTGCAAGGTCGAGCAACGAAAGGGGAATTTTTTTATCTGACATACACACTCACTTTGTTAGAGTTTTGTTGAACCTAACTTACCATCCTAGACTATCCCCTTTGATGTCTCCAGCACTGAAATTTGCATTAGCACAAGTGGTCTAAAAATGTAAATTATCGTCTACTAACCTACTGTTTTATAAAAATTATGGAATAAGCTTGAATAAAAAGTGCAGTAATTATGGAGCTTCCGTCAGGGGAGGTAAAAGCAATTGCGAGACGAAATGAATTGGTCAATGATTTGCTCATCACCAATACAGAGGAAACTGAAATGAAAAAATTAAATACAAGCTTATTAGCCTTAGCATTATTAACCGTCGGTTTTACTGCGGCAGCAAATGGTGTGAACCAAAAAATGCCTCGTCAGCACATGGGTAACCATCACAATATGGTATACAGCGTTGCAGAACAAACGACGACACCGAATGAAACTGTAAAAAAACTGGCCAATAGTGCGCCTAAAATTGAAGATGGCAAACGCTATATTGTCAAAGTTACAGTGATGGAAGTC
This sequence comes from Providencia sp. PROV255, assembly GCF_028478065.1. Taxonomy (NCBI): domain Bacteria; kingdom Pseudomonadati; phylum Pseudomonadota; class Gammaproteobacteria; order Enterobacterales; family Morganellaceae; genus Providencia; species Providencia sp. PROV255. The sequence continues at coordinate 391,953 of NZ_JAMPMI010000008.1, forward strand.
CCTGAATTTAAAACAATGAATACCATGCCAACACCAGAACCAATTGGTGCTCCAACTGCAAAGTAACAGTTAGTATCAATGAGGATTAATGAAGTTATCGGCAAAACCTTTTATATCGATAAGTACAACCAGATAGCTGTTACAAGAAAAAGCCGATATTTTAGTCAGATAATAAAGAGTTCTATATATCCTACGATTGCCTCTGCTTCCCAGAGGCTTTTTTTTAAAAAAAGTTTATCCGAATTGAATCTTTTCCCCTAGTAATAACACCTAATAGCGACTAATCTTAATTCAAGCAGATTGTTAATATCAGCTACCTATTAACACTTTGTTTGACATCCTTTCAATAGAAAATCAGGAGCTTAACATGGGGTATTTTGAATTAAAAAAATCCACTAAAGACGTTGCTCAGCCTTACTATTTCGTTTTAAAAGCAGCAAATCATGAAGTGATTGCTAAAAGTGAAATGTATGCTTCCAAGCAATCTGCGCTAAAAGGGATTGCCTCTGTCCAAAAAAATGGCTCTTCTGAAACAATAAAAGATCTCACTGAGTAAATTTCAGTGCCCCCAACTCTCTTCAAGTCGGGGTCACTTTTTTATCTGCTCTAGCTTATATAAGCTATATAAATATGCGCTATTCAGATTAACTCTAATTAGAATAACCTTATTTAGAATAACCTTATTTAGAATAACCTAAGTAACGCAGTCACAATCGCAGCTGACAAAACAATGATAATAAATGGCTTTTTAAACCACGTTAGTACCCCTGCTACCAGCACGCCTACAATTTTAGGCCAATCAGAAATCTCATCACCGGAAAATAATGTCGACGTCGCTGCCACTGAGAATAAAATGACAATGGCTGCTGCTGAAAATAACATTTTACTATTTTCAGAAAGTACCACTCGGCCGCGCAACAAAGCACCTGACGCTCGCATTAAATAAGTACCTGCCGCCAACAACAAAATACCGCTAATAATTAACCATGGGTTATTTGTCATTATTATTTCCTTATATAAATAACCAAGCTCAATAATGCCAGTAATACAGGGATCCCCGCGGGTAATACTGGTGTGGTTGCAACCGCAATAACTGCACCAATAATGGCAGCTAACCGCAGGCGTTTATCCGATAACGCAGGCAATGAAAGCGCTAAAATAATTGCAGGAAACATCGCATCCATCCCATATATATGCGTATCACTAATAAAGCTACCCAAGACTTCACCTATCACGACCCCTATTGGCCAACACAATAGAATACCGATCCCACACAACCAAAAAGCTGCGCGTTTTTCTGATTCAGTTTCTTGTGCTAAACCAAATACAACACTCTCATCGTTCATAATATGGTAGCCCAGTAATGACTTCGCTCCTTTCCCCGTTAATTCGTTAGTTGCAAAACTAAAAGGGATATGTCGTGAATTGACTAACAACCCCGCAAGTGCAGCAGAAAGCGGGCTACCTCCTGCAAAAATAACACCAATAAACAAAAACTCAGACGCCCCTGCGAGCACTAAAATAGATAAAGTAAGTGGTACCCACCAATCAAAACCTTGCGAAAGCGCTAAAGCGCCATAAGAAATGCCGACAATTAAGTCAGCAAAACAGACAAGAGCTATATTTTTCACTGTGCTATGATTTAATGTTGAGCTTATTGAAGTTAGCATCCCTAGACCGTTCGATATATAATACATTCGTTCATTATGTCGATAGATAGTATAAAGTGCAATCTAAATAGGAAAATTAAAATTGAATCTACCTTCCCCGCCCATTGAGTTGATTTCGAAAGCCCTTAGTCGTGAAAGACAAAAAAGCGGGCTATCCCTATCAGAACTATCTCGCAAAGCCGGTATCGCTAAATCTACACTTTCTCAATTGGAATCTGGTAGCGGTAACCCAAGCATTGAAACTTTATGGGCACTTTGTGTGGCTTTAGACATTCCTTTTGCGCGATTAATTGAAGAAAAACAAGAGGCTGTCACTGTGATCCGTCATGGGGAGGCGATACCGGTCAGCGCTGAACACGCGAACTATTTGGCCTTTTTGCTCTCATCAGCCCCTGCTGATTCGCGACGTGATATTTATACTGTGGTTGCCCAGCCCGGTCGTGACCGTATTTCAGAGCCTCATATGCATGGTGTCAGCGAGCACATCATTATTATGTCCGGCAGAGCGTTAGTCGGCCCATTGGATAACCCTGTTGAGTTACAGGTTGGGGACTATATTCACTACCCCGGAGATGAGCCGCATATAATGCGAGCCTTAGAACCCAATACGATGGCAGTTATGGTGATCGATAAACAGAATTAATCACCTATCTAACCCATTAAATTTTGCGTTATGATAACTTTAGTGAATATTAATTGGAGCCTGCTTTATGTCCTACTATGATGAAATTGTTGAAAAAATAAATCAACTGATTGAAGAAAGCTCAGTTCATAATATGAATGAAATGCTAATGCAGCTATCCCATGATCAGCAAATCAACCAAGAACAACGTTTTGAACAACAACAGCGTTTAAGAGAAGCTATTTTTATTCATCACGACAAATAGCAGCCATACAATAGGCCGCTATTCGCAGTTTTAACCAATCTTAATAGGCAAAATAAATAGGCAGTAGGGCTAGTGGTAACCCCGGTATTGGCAAAATAACTAGCCCTAATAGCATTAACATACTCAATTAAAATTCCTGTTGCTGTAAATAACTCCACGCATATTGCGCATGAAGTTCAGCCCCTGTCGCCATCGTGTCTTCATCAATATTAAAGCAGCCATGATGATGCGCCCATTGAGTGTCTTTTTCGGCATTTCCTGTGCCTAACAAAGCAAAGCACCCTGGGATATTTTCAATGTAGAAGCTGAAGTCTTCACCGCCCGGTGTCGGTCTTTCATTAATCAGAGCTTGTTCACCAAAAGCTTGTGAAATCACTGACTGAGCCAGTAGCGCACTACGCTCCTCATTAATAACAGGCAATGTCCCATAGATATAATCAACATGCGCAGTCGCCCCATAAATAGCCGCTGTATGCTCTGCATAACGACGGATCGCAGCTTCGATACGGTTACGAGTTTCGATATCAAAACAACGTACCGTGCCGTCCAATACTGCATTTTCAGCGATAACATTGAAACGTGTCCCGACATCCATTTTACCTATCGTGACCACGGCTGAGTCTAAAGAAGACGTTTCACGGGAAACAATCGCTTGTAAATTCATGACAAATGCAGAAGCAACAACCGCAGCGTCAATGGTGGCCTCTGGCATAGAACCATGACCACCACGGCCTTTAAAGGTGACTTTTAGTAAATCTGCGGAAGCAAAAGAGCCTCCCACATTACAAGATACTTTTCCTGATGGTGTGGTTGTCCAAATGTGCATACCAAAAACGTTATCCACATTTTCGATTGCGCCTTGTTTGATCATGGCTAATGCGCCTTGAGCAATTTCTTCTGCGGGTTGGAAAATCAAACGCACATTACCGGCTAATTCTTCACGTACTTCATACAACGCTTTAGCTGCGGTTAATAGCATTGCCGTATGCGCATCATGGCCACAAGCATGCATTTTACCTTCAATAGTCGATTTATATTCTAATGAATCGTTCAATTCCAAAACGGGTAATGCGTCTATATCTGCACGCAGAGCAACTGTTTTACCTGGCTTACCGCCTTTAATTTCAGCAATAACACCTGTCGGTTCGGTTAATCGATACGCTATTCCAATTTTGTCTAATTCTTCTGCAATACGTTTTGTAGTACGTATTTCTTCAAACGGTAGTTCAGGGTGAGCGTGTAGATCACGACGAAAAGCAATCATTTCCGATGTGTGTTTTTTGATTGCCGCTGTAATTGTTTTGTTGATCATTTTTCTACCTTTTTACCCTATTACACAACCAGATGATTTACCTGGTTTATTTATTAATTAGCATTCTATTAATGACTTAACAGTAGCAAACATCACATCTGCACCTCTTGCAATTTGTGCATAATCCGTCCATTCATCTGGATGATGGCTTAACCCATTACGACTTGGCACAAATATCAATCCTGTTTGAGTAATACCTGCAAAAATCATAGTGTCATGCCCTGCGCCACTGACCATTGAACGAAAACGTAAGTTTTGGTCGCTAGCATGTTGTTGCATCAGTTGATGAATATCACTATTGAGCTCCGTTGGCTGAACATATAACGGCTGAACAATATCGCTTGAAATAGCTAATGAATTGCTAACTTGCTCAGTTAACTCAATAACTTGCTCAATAACCTTACGTAACGCAATATCATTTTTGGAACGAATATCAACGCTAAAAGTGACTTCACTTGGGATGACATTAGCCCCATTCGGCAATACCGCTAACCGCCCCACAGTCGCCACCGTATTATCCCCCACTGCCGTTGCTAGCGCAGGGATTTGGCTAATGATTTGGCTAGCGCACACTAATGCATCGGCTCGCATATTCATCGGTGTGGTACCTGCATGGCCTGCTTTACCTGTCAATTTAATTTCTAACTGACTGATGCCTACGATAGTTTCTACGATCCCTACATCTTCATTGGCCTGTTCTAACACTGGGCCTTGTTCGATATGTAGCTCTAAGAACGCTTTGACATTTTTAGGATTAAGAACCGCTTGCGCTGCATTGTCTGCATTGAACCCAGCCGCGGCCATGCGTGCAGCAGCACTCACGCCTTGCCTATCTTTAAGTTGGTATAATTCTTTCGTACCAATCAGGCCGGTTATTACACTCGAAGCCATCAAACCACGACCAAAACTGGTACCTTCTTCTTCAACCAACGCAATCACTTCTAAGGGATATTTCGGTGTTAAATTTTGTTCGCGAATACGCGCCACAACATCCAAACCGGCGACAATTCCCGCAGGACCATCAAATGCCCCACCGTGAGGGACCGAATCAAAATGTGAACCGACTATGACTGCAGGCAAATCCGGTTGTTGGCCTTCTAAGCGCCCATAAATATTGCCGATAGCATCTTCACGAACGTGTAATCCTAAGGCGCGCATTTCTTGTTTTAGATAATCACGCGCTTGTTTATCTTGTTCGCTATAGCTCATCCGCGTAGTACCCTGACCCGGCGTTGCGGTGTATTCTGCCAATTGTTCTAAATGGCGCTGAATTCTTGAAGTACTTGTTTCCATTATTTTTACCCTGCAATTGGAACAATATAAGCCACCATAATACCTGCTAATACGACAGAAACCATGGTCACAGAAATAAAGCCACCAACTAGCATTGGCCCTAACATATGGCCAGTTAATACTTGGCGTTCTTTTTCGTCTTTCGTTAACGCGTTGATCGCTTCATTAGTAATAATGTAGTCAGCTGGAAAGCCATATAACGCAGTTAGCGCAACAGCAAATGCCATTTCTTTGGTGACGCCTAATATTTTACCAACCACCCAAGATGCAAGGTACATCCCAATAACCGCTGCACTAATTAACACCACCATCGGATAAACTAGGCGTAATAACATATCGGGGGTTGCGTGGTTTAATGTATCAAAAATAAACAACATTAAGGCCATAATTGCGAACCCAAAGCCATTAGCTTTTTGTAACGGCTGTCTTTCTAAGAAACCCAATGAAGAAGCAATAACACCAAATAATAAGCACAATACAAATGGGCTAATACTGACATAAGGGGCAGCATAAGATGAGGCCAAATAAGCCAAATAGCCTACCGCAGCTAAGCGTAAGAACTTAAAATAGCTCGTGTTATAGTGATTAGGGATTTTTTTAAACATACGTGGCATTTCATCTTCAGGTACCACCGTTTTAACTTCGACCTCTTTTGCCCCGTCTACCGTTAAGGTTTCTTGCCATTGGCCATTGCGATATTTTTCTAAAACTCGGCGTCCTTCTTTTTTTAGCATCACCGCAGTTAATGGATAACCTGCAAACCCCTGCATGACGTAAATTAAAATTGCGAAAACCGAAAGGTCAACAAGACCTGCCTCCGCAGCACCTTTTGACATAATTAACGAAGAAACAATACCACCAACCAACGGAGGAACTGCAACTAATACCGTATTTAAATCAAATAAAGTTATACCAACAATAAAGGTTAATAAAATGATGCCTAGAATCCCAGCTAAAGAGATAAGAATGGTTTTCCATTGGCGCAATAATTCTTTTAGCGATAATAAGGTCCCCATATTTGTAATTAACAAATACATCAAGGTAACCGCAACCACCTGAGGAATACCCGCAATACTCACAATATCTTTCGGGAAAATAGTCCAATAACCTAAAAGGAAGAGCACTGCACATACAAATACAGATGGGATCCACGCCTTAGTTCTAACGGCTATAGCATCCCCTATATATAATATCCCTACTATCAGAAACAGAGCTAACATCTGTGACATAACTTTTTCCCCGCAATTATCTTTTTTTATTAGATTATTTTTTAGTATTACAAACTATTAATTTTAATTAAGATTGGATTATAAATTTTATTTGGCGCAATAAAACACCAATATAGAGAGTATTTCGCTGCAAACACACGAATTTGCAACAAAATTCATCATAACACCGAAAATTCAGATGTATAGAGAGTAAAACCGGATTTAAACAGCTTGGAATAATGGGAAGCTATGAATTAAATAGTCAGATATAACATTGAAATGGGACAAGCACCTTAATATTCTCTAAATGCAGGTTTAGAAGTTAATATTTTATGTCATTTAAGTAATTATTTATAAACAAATCGACTATAGTTGTTTTTTTAATCTATGAAATTATATTCTATTGTCCAGCGCTGTATTTTCAATAATTATCGCAATAAGATGAAAAATCACCTTATAAATATGACTCAGATTTCTATTTATAGGAAATATTCTACTTTATTTTATTTTTAAACCGTTTCTCTTTATATTACCTTTGAAAAGGACGATATCCCTTCATGTCCAATTTAGTTTGTCTCAATAATAGAGGTGAATTAAATAAAGAAAAAACCCCATAGATAATTCACTATCTACAGGGCTTGATGATATTAGGTAAAGTAAATTAATGACTGGTTTGTTGTTCAGTCGCCACCTTAGCTGGTTTTATTTTACGATTATTTTCAAAACCGGGTTGTGGCACTTTAATAAAGAATGTCAGTATCCCTGCAAAGATATACAAACCTGTATAGGCCCACACTACACCCACAATATCAAAGAAAGGCAATACTAAACTGGCAATTGCTGGTGCGGCAAAATTACTTAACCCCGCAGAAAGGTTATAAATCGAAACTGCAGCACCTTTATGATGTGGCTCAATACTTGGGAATACCGCAGTCATTGGAACAAAAGCAGCCACAAAGATACCCAATAAAATGGCAGGTATTAATGCGATGGCAAAATTATGACCAAAATAAACGGGTAAGTAGTAAAACATTAAGCTGGATATTGCCATTCCTAAACAACCAAACCATCTGACCTGGCGAACCCAACCAATATGTTCACCAGCAATTCCCCAAAAAATATTCGTAAAAATAGTCACAAAGAAGAAAACGGCCCAAATCTGTAACCATTCAGAGATGGTGAACCCTAAGCGGTCAACAAATAATAATGGCATGATAATCGCAAAACCAAACAATGAAATTGTGTTGATAATCCGGATCAGGCTCGCCATAAAGATATCTTTATTCGTGAATAAAATAGTCGCAGCTCGGGATAACTCGGCCATTTTATCTTTCATTGGTAAATTAACTTTAGAGCGATCAACTGGAATATGACGCAGGCTAAAATAAGCAATTGCGCCACCAATAGCGACCCAACCAATTGCCATCCATAATGTTCCCGTTTCCCCCATCATTGGGATTGAAAAGCTAGGTAAATAGCTACCAATGACACCAATTCCGACAGAATACATCGCCCAGAACCAACCGGTAGCGGCAGCAAGATGTGCTCGAGGAATGACTTGCACCAACATCATCATAAATGAATAAATAAACAATGGATAAGCTAATCCACGAATGCCGTAAAATAGTAGCATCAAGGTATAGCTTTTCATGCCCAGACCGAACGCCATAAACAATGCATGCATGACAATCCAGAGAATGAACCCGATCATCATGGCTTTTAGGGGGGTGATAATTTCAGCCACAACACCAGATGCCCACGCCGCAACAGCGGCCATTAAGCCATAGACAGTAAATACCATCGCTGATTGTGCCGGTGTAAACCCTAAATCAGTAATATGTTTTGATAGAAAAGCCATTTCAAAGCCATCACCACTCATAAAAATAGCGATAGCAATAAAACCCCAGAACAAATGCTTAGGTAGACCAAGCCAATACTGCTTCTGTTCCATTGCAGTTTCCTCATTTTAATTTTGTTATTTTAATCAATCGCGAAGAGATAGCTGTGGCGGTGATGTGTAGGGAAACACCGCCACACTCGCCTACTGTGGCAATAATTCCCTTGCTTGTTTTTGCTGTTGGTATAATAAACGGAAAGCATCAAGCCGTTGATTTAACCAAGTTTGGTACTGTTTCTGCGGTAAATAGGTACTTAACACCTCTGGTTTTTGGCACACGGTTTCTGTATTACCGCCGTCTGCCAGCCATGCCAAACGAGCCGCACCTAAAGCTCCCGATGAACTCGCTGGGTGGGTCACAATTGGTATATCGATAACATCAGCAATCAGCTGCGCCCAAACAGGACTACGTGCTCCTCCCCCCGTTAAGCTACACCGACTAATTTGCGTTCCTGTTTGCGTTAAAACCTGCATGCCATCCGCCAAGGCGAAGGTCACACCTTCAATCACCGCATAACCAAGCTGAGCACGCGTTGTTTCATTTCTTAACGCAAAAAATGAGCCCATTGCGTAGGGGTCATTATGAGGCGTTCTTTCCCCTGAGAGGTAAGGCAAAAATACAGGCGCTAGCTTCTTCTGGTCATCGGTCAATTTCCCCACTTCCTCCATTAGCTGATTTTCAGTTGTAGAAAGAAGTTGGCAAAGCCACCGTAAACAGTTGGCGGCACTTAACATCACACTCATTTGGTGCCAGCGATTTGGTAATGCATGAGCAAAAGCATGGACACCCTGATGTGGTGCTGCTTGTAGTTGATTATTAACCACAAAAATAACACCAGATGTCCCCAAAGAAATCAGAGCATCGCCATCATTAATTGCGCCAACGCCCACTGCAGAGGCTGCATTGTCCCCCCCTCCACCAGCAATAATCACATCTGCACTTAAACCCCATTGCGAAGCTAAATCGGCCCGTAACACACCACTTTTTTCAGCTCCTTCAACTAAAGCCGGCATTTGTTCACGCGTTAGATTAGTTGCCGCTAATAATTCATCTGACCAATCACGCTTAGCCACATCCAGCCACAATGTGCCTGAAGCATCAGACATATCACTGATAAATTGACCGGTCATTTTCCAACGTAAATAATCTTTAGGAAGCAACACTTTGGCAACTTGTTTGAATATTTCAGGCTCATGACGTGCAACCCACAATAATTTAGGTGCTGTGAAACCTGGCATCACTAAATTAGCGCCAATCGTTAGAAACTCAGGGTGATTTTCCATGAGCCATTCACATTCCTTCGCACTGCGGGTGTCATTCCATAAAATACAGTCGCGAAGTACTTGGTGCTGGCTGTCTAATAATACCGCACCGTGCATTTGGCCCGATAAGCCAATCGCTTTTACTGCCGCCCATGCTTCTGGGGCTTTTTGGCGCAAGGTAGCGGCAACCGCATTGGTGGCTTCCCACCAACTATCTGGCGATTGCTCGGCCCACTGAGAATGTGGCCTTTGTACTGTTAATGCCATATGGCTTGAGGCAACAATTTCACCCTGAGCATTAATTAATACAGCCTTAAGTTCTGAAGTGCCTAAGTCAATTCCGAGGTACATCGCCTTTCTCCTTACAGAGGTTGTTGAGGTGACTTGAGCCAATTTTCAACTTTTTCAACGGTGTTGCTCATCAATTCGTGGAATTCGGTAGCATGAGCAAGTGAACCGAATAGCATTTCACTGGAGACAAATTGCGACAATGCATCACTGCTATTCATCATTTTTTGATATAGCTCGACATCCAGCACACCATCCTGATACTCATAAGGTAATTCACCACGAGCCCAACGCTGTAAAAACACGAAAAATAAAGCGGGTAGTACAGCCGTCGCCGCCGGAGTCTGCTGGCGCTGATAGCATTCTTGTAAAGTTGGCGTGATAAAACCCGGAATTTTTGATAAACCATCGGCAGCAACACGTTGATTAGTATCCTGAATATACGGGTTACTAAAGCGCGCGAGTACTACATCACGGTATTGTTCTAAATCAAGGGGGCTTGGTGACAATGACGGGATCACATCCTGCGTCACATAATTCCATGCCATTTGTTTGATAGCAGATTGGCGGGTGCTTTCATCAATAAAGCTCAAACCGATTAAGGTTCCTGCCCAAGCAATGCAACTGTGGCTTGCATTCAGAATACGAATTTTCGCTTCTTCCCACGGTAAAACGGACTCAACCATTTCTACATCGACATTTTCTAATGCAGGACGTCCATTAATAAAGTCATCTTCAATCACCCACTGAATGAATGCTTCTCCCATGATAGGTGCTTTATCATCCCAACCCGTTTGCTGTTTAACACGCTCAGCAACATCTGGTGTTGGGCGAGGCGTGATCCTATCAACCATAGTGTTCGGCGAACGCGTATTTTCTTTCACCCATTGGTATAGCTCAGTTTCACCTTTTAATTGTAGAAACGATAAAAAGCCGTGTCTAAACCGTTCGCCATTGTGGCGCAAATTATCACAGTTTAACAAAGTGACAGGTTCACCATGAGCCGCTAAACGTGCGCGTAAAATTTGTGTTAATGCACCGTATATTGTGCTCATTCTGCCCGTTAAATCGGCTTTAATGTCTGGCTGTTCTGCATCTAATTCATGCTGTGGGGTTAAATAATAGCCCGCCTCCGTGACCGTGAAAGCAATAACACGTGTTGCTTTATCACAGCCTTGTTCCACTAATTGGCTTAAATTCTCATCCCAATGTAATACTTTGCGCACTGAAGTAATTTTTTCATAATGACGCTCACCTTCAGGTGAGACTGTTTCAAGGGTATATTCCCCATTTTGCTTGGTTAAGTTATCAAGCAATGCATTCGCATCATTGCGAATATTCCCTAAGGCAATTGACCAACTATCATCCCCTTGTTGAATCAAACGGTGCAAATACCACGCTTGGTGAGCACGATGAAATGACCCAGCACCGATGTGCATCCACACTGATTTCTGCTTTAGCATTGTGACTCCTTAACCTAAAATTAAATAATTGCTATTTTTTTGGGCATATGCCCGTTTGTTATATTTTAGTTTCAATCTGATCACAATTACTGCGATAATGCTCACAGTATTGACTTTTGCCCTTTTAATAAACAATTGCCCAGAATTACAATAAGCGAAACCAGCAGGAGAATGTCCATGCAGAAAGAATTAAAAAAAATGGAACAGGCTGCACGTGCGGCATGGCTATATTTTGTGGCAGGCAAAACACAACAGGAAATTGCACATGAACTTGGGCTATCGAGACAAGTCGCCCAACGCCTTATTTCTCTAGCAAAAGAACAAGGTATGGTTCAGGTGCAAATCACGCACCCTATTACGGAGTGTTTAAGACTCGCTAATGAAATCCAGCAAAAGTATCACCTAACACATTGCTTTGTTGTCCCGTCAGGGCAACTTGATACAGAAGCGACGCTCGATATGATTTCAGTGGCCGGTGCTGAGCTCATGGAACAATTAATCGACCCCGATAAGCCTCAAATTATTGGTATTGGTTCAGGTAGAACATTACGCAGTATTATTGATGCCCTTCCTTACCTAGAAACCTCCCAGCACCAATGTGTTTCATTAATAGGCGCTATTGCCCGTGATAGCTCAGCAACACGCTATGATATTCCATTACGTTTTGCAGAAAAATTACAATGCCGACACTATATTCTACCTGCGCCACTGTACGCCGATAGCCCAGAAGATAAAGCAATGTGGTGCCAACATCGCGTGTATAAGGAAGTCACGGAAAAAGCCCTGAATGCAGATATTACCTTTATTGGTATTGGTGAAGTCGGCAAAGGCTGTCCACTCAATTCCGAAGGTTTTGTCACAGATGAACAATTGGAAATGCTATTAGAAAAAGGGGTAGCCGCGGAGTTATTGGGGCATTTTATCCAAGCTAATGGCGAGCGACTTTCTACAACTTTGGATGACACTCACACCAGTGTACCACTGTTCCCCTCCCCGAATAAGCCTGTGATCGCATTTGCGGGTGGCGCGCACAAAACAAAAGCAATTCAAGCTGTTATGAATGGCAGTTGGGTAACAGGCTTAGTGACCGATGAAGCCACTGCACATCAATTATTAGCAAATAAATAAATTATCCCTGTGTCAGCCAGTTATGGCACAGCATACCGAGTAAGGTAAAAATCAACGCCCCAATTACGTGGATGGCGATGGTACTAATGGCGAAGCCCAATTTACCTTCTTGGATTAGCACCAGCACTTCGAGTGAAAAGGTCGAAAAGGTGGTAAATGCACCACAGAAGCCCGTCACAATGAATAATTTATAGGCAGGACTAATATTTGCATTGGCAAAATACGAAATGGCAAAGCCAATGACAAAGCCACCAAGCAAATTGACCGCGACAGTGCCTAGTGGAATGTTTGGGTAAAGGTGATTGAGTCTTAAGCTAACAAACCATCTTAGCCATCCGCCAAGCACTGAACCAATCGCTATTGCAAATAATGAGGCATACATAGAAACTTCCTTTAATGTTTGGCGGGATAAATGAAAGGAAAGTCTCCCAGTTATACTCGAAGTATGACGAGTATAGATCATTTATGCCCTAAATTAGGGCACATAATACCTACGTACCCTATCTAATCAATAGGTTAACGTAGGCATCATTAGCCCTCTACGGGCGGTTTTGTAAAAAGGAGGAATGCCATCTCCCATATATATTTTAAAATAATAAGGTAACTCATTAGGTTATGTAAACCCATTTTATAATAGATGGCATGAATGATTCTAATTACACAAGTGAATGAGTCGTTAGGAGCATACACAAGTATGTGACTAATGCGAATGAGCGTAGTCAACAACGCGACAGCTTGAAGTATGACGAGCTATTGGGACATCTTCAAAATCGTCCGCACATTACTCGCACTCGTTGCGATAATATCAATCGCTCCCGTACGCAGTGCCCCCATAATGGCCATAGCCTTAGAGGATTCGGAAGCAATCGCTATTACACAAGGGATTTTCTTGAGTTCGTCTATGCTTAGGCCAATCACTCTGTCATTCATCACTGTATCAACATGCTGCCCTTGCGCATTAAAAAAATCATAACCGGCAATATCGCCAATTACCCCTTGATTTAAACTCGCATCAACAATTTCACGCGGTGTAAACCAACCTAGTTTGACCATATAGCTGTCTTCATTCATATCGCCAATACCAATTAGGGCTATATCCGCTTTACGGGCGCGATCGAGCGTTTCCTTAATCGTGCCGTTTTTCATAAATGATTGTTTTAATTCATTATTTTCAACATAAGCAGGCGCATATAAAGTTTCACTGGTTCCACCAAATTTCTTCGCTAAGCGGCGGCTGATATGGTCCGCATTGATGGAATCTCCCGGCCGGTGGGTTCCGCCAATTCCGCAAATAAAACGGCAATCTTTTTCAGGAACTGCCCCACCGCTATCAGCCACTACCGCAACATTGCGGCCTTGGCCGACCGTGACTATCATGTTGTCTCGTAATGTTGTTGATAAATAATTAGCGACTAATGTGCCAACTTGGTAGCGTTGTTCTTCTTCATCGGGATGGTCGAGGGCAATTAACGCACGGGAAATCGGGAAGCGAGAAAGTAGCTGTTGCTCTAGCTGAGTGCTAAAAATAGGGTGATAGCGAACATTGATCTCAACAATCCCTTCTTCTTTTGCTCGCTTAAGTAAGCGCCCTACCTTAATTCGCGATATACCAAACTTATTGGCGATCTCTTCCTGAGTAATTTCATCACGATAATAAGCTATCGCAATTTCAGTCAGTAGCTCGATTTCGGAAGATGTTTGTGATCTATCCATAAGATAGTGGTTTCCTCTTTATTGGTGTTAATCGCAACAAGGATGATAAGGTTTTAGTATAGCGTTTCTAGTGGCAATTAATAAGTGAGTTATAAAAGAGAGTGGATATATAGCAATAGTTTTTGTCTATATATCCACGAAAAGAGTTATATAAAACAATTATGCATTGGTTAATGTGCTTTGTTTTTCAACACTTTGCGCTAATTGACATAATAATAAACAACAAGAAGTCGCGCCTGCATCTAACACGCCCCTTGAACGCTCACCAAGGCGGCTTGCACGGCCAATTTTAGCCACTAAATCTACCGTGGAATCACGGCCTGCAACGGCGGCGGCCTGCATCGCATCAAGCGCTTGTTTAAAGTTTTTTCCTGCTTTTGTTGCCTCTTCAAAAGCATTAACTGCGGGGATCAATGTATCCATTAAGCACTTGTCCCCCACTGTCGCGCTACTGATATCTTGCAGTTCAGATAACCCATTTTTTAACATAGCGAGGAAGTCTTGTTGTGATAACGCATTTTTCCCTGAAATGCTGTCTGACATCCCCATAAAGAAGCTGCCATAAAGTGGCCCCATTGAACCACCAATGCCTTCCATCAATGCATCAGAAATTTCTTCAAACCCTTCACTGAGTGATAATTCACGGTCTGCAATTGCTTTCGCACATAAGTTGAAGCCTTTCGCCATATTGATGCCATGGTCTCCATCCCCTATTGCACCATCAATTTCGCTTAGATATTCACGGTTAGAAACAATAATGTTCACTAAATCAAGGGTAATTTCCTTACCGTTGCCCATTGAAATAACTTGCATAGTTGTCTCCTTATTTGACCTGTGTTAAACCCAATGAATACGCAGGAACATCCATCAACGTTTTCAATTCATCATCCACTTTCATTAATGTCAGTGTTACCCCCATCATTTCTAATGAGGTAAAGTAGTTACCAACATAGTTACGAACAATACGCACACCTTTCTCACTGAGTTGTTTTTCAACCTCTGCATAGTAGATGTACAGCTCCATCACGGGAGTGGCACCTAACCCTGAAACTAATACGACAACTTCATCACCTTGCTTTGCCTGCATATCATCTAAAATTGGCGTTAACATAGTTTTTGCCATTTGCGCTGCGGATTGAATTGGCATAATTTCAATGCCTGGTTCACCATGATGACCAATACCGAGCTCCATCATCCCATCTTCAATATGAAAATTGGGATGACCCACCGCAGGTATGGTACAAGACGTTAGCCCAACACCAATAGAGTGGCAGTTATTAATCGCTTTTTGTGCCGCATTAATCACACCGTCTAAATCATAGCCTTTACTTGCTGCGGCAGAACCCACTTTCCACATAAGAATTTCACCCGCAACGCCGCGACGCTTTTCTTTTTCACTGGCAGGTGCTGAAGCGACGTCATCGGTAGCGACCACGGTTTTGACTTGCATACCCGCTTTTTCGGCTTTTTTCATCGCCATCTTAACGTTCATGTTATCGCCCGCGTAATTACCATATAAGCAAGCAACGCCCGCCCCACTGTCTGCGGCTTTGAACGCATCTAAAAATGCCCCAGCCGTTGGCGAGGAGAAAATTTCGCCAATCGCCACCGCATCTAGCATATTTTCACCTACGTAGCCTAAAAACGCAGGTTCATGACCTGAACCACCACCAGTGACAATGCCCACTTTCCCTTGTATTGGTGCTTTTGGGTATTTTAGAACCCGCGCGTTATCTGTTTGTGCAAAATATTCAGGGTGCGCTTTCAAATAGCCTTGAATTGCATCTTCAACAACAAGATCAGGTTCATTAATGATTCTGTTCATAATTCCCTCTTTTACTTATTTTCTGGTGTTAGCTGCATCTTTGCCGACTGTTCAAGTAATTCTTCCGGCACAGTAATAAATTTCATCAATATCGCACTAAATAAATAGAGCCCCGAGAAAATCCAAATCACGCCAAACGCACCTACGCTACTAATAAAGAGCCCAACAAGTGCAGGCCCGACAAACGTACTTAAACCGGCGCCTAAATTAAGGACTGACATGGCAGCACCTTTATTTTCAGGCGCTAAACTCGGCATGATGGCTGAAAGTGGTACGTATCCTGCGAGGCACGCACCAAATAAGCCAGCGGCTATCATCATCAGGGTATAACTGTGCCCAAAATAATAAGGCACGTAGTAAAACATTAAGGTACAAAGCATACAGCCGACACAACCAAACCAAATTACAATATTGCGCCAACCGATGCGGTCACTGACAACACCAAAGATCAGATTAAAAGCAATGTTCACTGTCCAAAGTGCTGCGTAGATATGTAACCACTCTGTGCGGGAAAAACCAAAGTCAGCAAGAAACATTGGCATAAAGATCACAAAACCATATGCTGCCGAGGTATTAATGGTACGAACAATGCCACCTAAACCAATTTTTGGGTTCTCAAACGCAATAGTGATCCCTTTGAATACATAGCTGAGCGATACTTTTTCTTTCGGTGCCTCTGGTGTATCTCCCGCTTTGTTGCGGTTAAGTGCAATAGCAATAAATGCCCCGATAGTGACAAAAATCAGTCCACTCCATAACGTTGCCATTTCACCTAACACTGGCAGCGCATAACTCGAATACATCACCCCTAAAACACCCAGCCCGCCGCTATAAACGAACCAGAAGATCCCGACAGCAGAGCCCAATTTTTTAATTGGTGCCTCATAGGCTACCCAAACTAAGAAGCCGTAGGCAAACATGGGATAACCAAAACCACGCAGTGCATAGGTCGGGATCATGATAGACAGGCTGTTACTCGGTAAGCCAACAGATAAGAAAATAACCGAGCCAATCACAAACATCACAAAACCAAAAATCATCACACGACGAGCGGTATAAATTTCAGCTAATACGCCGGATAACCACGCGGCCACAGCAGCAAAAAAACCATACACACTAAATAGTAATGAAGATTCTTCAATACTCATTCCACGGCTAATTATAAAAGGTGACAGCCAGCCTTGTTCTAGGCCTTCCCCCATCATAAAGATCAGGACGCCAAAATAGCCAAGTAGTAACTTTGGTGAAAACCCCGTTACTTTAGACAGTTTATTGATTATCATATTGTTGACCTCAGTGCTTATTCGCTGGGTTAGGACCTGAATAACAAGCCTTGGTAGGGTGACATTTATTCAGGTCCAATTTTTATCGTTATATTTTTAATTTCGTCTTTTTTTCAACCCACGACAGCTCTACAGGTTCGGGTCGAGAACCACTTTAATGTGCGGGTCGCCTTTCGCCATCATTGAAAAACCTTCCGCAAACTTATCTAAAGGTAAAATATCCGTCACCACGCCTTTGGTTGGGAAATCACCATTACCAATACCTTCAATCACTAGTGGATAACAATATGGGCCAAGATGAGAACCTAATAAATCCAGTTCTTTACGGTCACTGATAATGCTCCAGTCCACTGTCACTGGGTCTTTAAATACAGAAAACTCGACAAAAGTACCCAACTTACGGATCATCTTCAGGCCTTGCTCAACCGATTTAGGCGCCCCCGTTGCTTCAATGTAAATGTCACAGCCATAACCTTCAGTCATCTCTTTGACAATTTTGTCGACATCATCACGTTTCGGGTTTAATACGATATCAGCACCAAATTCTTTCGCTAATTCAAGGCGTTTATCAAATAAATCCAGAACGACTAACTTACCAGCACCGGATTTTTTAATTGCCCCAATCATGCCTAGGCCTAATGTTCCTGCGCCAGAAAGCACAACGACATCCCCCAATTTGACATTGGCACGCTGCACGGCATGTAAAGAACAGGCGTAAGGTTCAATCAAAATAGCGTCTTCAATTGGCATCTCGACAGGCACATGGTAGTTGATGGCTTCTTTGGTGAATTTCATATATTGCGCCATACCGCCATTTACATTGTTTTGGAAGCCATACAAGTCATGTTTTTCACACATCCAGTATTCGCCGCGTTTACAGAAACGGCATTCCCAACAAGGTACGATTTGTTCAGAAATAACACGATCACCTAATGCAAAACCTTCCACTTTTGACCCAAAGCCTACGACATGGCCAATAAATTCGTGCCCAGGGATCATTGGCGCCTTGATATAAGCGGGCTGTTCTGCATCTCCCCAAAAACTAGGGGCACCCTCAAAAGCTTTCACATCACCCGCACAGATGCCACAAGCCTCTACGCGAACCAAAATTTCTTCTTCACTAATTTTAGGGACATCGACAGTTTCTAAACGGTAGTCTTTTGGTGCATAAGCAACCACGGCTTTCATTTTTTCTGGAATGCCTGCGCTCATCGTTGCTTTTGAATCACAGTGTTCACACATAGTTCTATCCTCGGCGGTTTGTAAAATGAACATAAGTTCAATGAAGATACAAATTAACCATACCTTCTTTTCTTCATCCTTGCCCATAGTGAGAGTGTCAAAGTGTGATTCAGTGCAAAAATTCTCATAAAATCGCCTTAAAACGACTGTTTTTTACCTTTTTTGCAAAAAAAATTAAATTTAAAGCTGTAGATCACAGAATTCATCATCATAAAAATAAAAACATATGTTCAACTATTGATTATTTGTTCATGAGATCCTATTTTCTAAATAGTACATTTGATTGGTTTATGAACTTTTGTTCAACAATAAGGATCTCTATCATGCTATCTATTGCTATTGGCGCGGATGACGCTGCATTTGAAATGAAAGATTTGATTAAAGCTCACTTAGCAGAACTAAACATTGAAGTGACTGATTACTGTTTAAACACTGGGGTTGCAGACGAAATGTACCCTGATGTTGCCCATGCGGTTGCCACTGCGATCGTACAAGGCAAGCACCAGCGCGGTATTTTAATTTGTGGTACCGGAATTGGTATGTCCATTGTTGCCAATAAAGTCACGGGAATTCGTGCAGCACTGTGCCATGACACATACTCCGCTGAACGAGCTCAAAAAAGTAATGACGCACAAATTATTACCTTTGGTGCACGAGTAATTGGCCCTGAATTAGCAAAAAGCATTATTGATACATGGCTGGCTTCCCATTATGAAGGAGGACGTTCGGCACCAAAAGTGGCTCGAATCAGTGAGTATGAAAATGGGGAACGTTAGTTTTACTTTAGGCGCTTTTACTTTGGGAGCTTTGTAATGTCCACTCAACCACAAAATAAATTAGCCAATGCCATTCGATTTCTTTCAATAGATGCCGTACAACAAGCTAATTCAGGCCACCCCGGAGCCCCAATGGGAATGGCTGATATTGCTGAAGTTCTTTGGCGAGATTATTTACAGCACAACCCCGCGGACCCGCATTGGCCTAACCGTGACCGCTTTGTATTATCAAACGGCCATGCCTCAATGCTGCTCTATAGCTTGCTTCATTTAACAGGCTATGAGTTATCCATTGATGATTTAAAACAATTCCGACAACTCCATTCCAAAACACCGGGTCACCCCGAATTAGGCTATACCCCCGGTGTTGAAACCACGACAGGCCCGCTGGGGCAAGGCATCGCCAATGCGGTTGGTATGGCAATCGCAGAAAAAACCCTAGCAGCTACATTTAATCGCTCTGGTTTCCCCGTTGTCGACCACTATACCTACACATTTTTAGGTGATGGCTGTTTAATGGAAGGGATTTCCCATGAAGTGTGCTCATTAGCGGGAACGTTAAAACTCAATAAGCTCATTGCATTTTATGATGATAACCGCATTTCTATTGATGGTAACACGCAAGGTTGGTTTACTGATAATACAGCAAAGCGTTTTGAAGCCTATGGTTGGCATGTTATTCGCCAAGTCGATGGCCATTCTAGACCCGCAATCAAAGCGGCCATTGAACAAGCTCACCAACAAACTACGAAACCAACACTCATTATCTGTAGAACCACAATTGGTTATGGTTCTCCTAATAAAGCAGGTACAGCGGATTCTCATGGCGCGCCACTCGGACAAGATGAAATAGCTCTGACTCGCCAACAACTGGGTTGGGAGTACCCTCCTTTTGTGATCCCTGATGACATATATGAACCTTGGAATGCCCTAGAACGTGGTGCTGAGCAACAATTACGTTGGGAACAAGCATTACGAGAATACACAAAACAATACCCAGAACTCGCTGAGCAGCTAACTCAACGATTATCTAATCAACTCCCTGAAAAATTTACAGATATCATTGATAATTTTATTCAAAAATTAAATGATAACCCTGCAACGATAGCTACACGTAAAGCATCACAAAATACCTTAAATATTATTGGCCCTATTTTACCTGAGTTAATCGGGGGTTCCGCAGACTTAGCCCCAAGCAACCTTACCTATTGGTCTGGTTCACTGCCGATTAATAAACAACCTGCTGGCAACTATATTCATTATGGTGTCAGAGAATTCGGTATGACCGCCATCGCAAATGGGATTGCATTACACGGCGGTTTCCGCCCTTACACGGCAACCTTTTTGATGTTCTCGGAATATGCACAAAATGCCGTGAGAATGGCCTCATTAATGAAATTACCGCAAGTGCTTATTTATACCCATGATTCAATTGGCTTAGGTGAAGATGGCCCAACACATCAACCTGTTGAGCAACTTGTGTCACTACGTGCAACACCTAATTTGTCAGTATGGCGCCCTTGTTGCCAAGTAGAAACCGCCGTGGCTTGGAAGCAGGCTATCATTCATCAACAGAACCCAACAGCACTTGTGTTATCCCGTCAAAACCTAATACAGTATTCGCGCACTCCCGAACAGCTCACCAATATCGCTCGAGGCGGATATATTTTACGCAGTAATAGTGAAGCCCCTGAATTACTATTAATTGCGACAGGCTCTGAAGTCACGTTAGCGGTTGAAGCATGGAAACAACTGACAGAACAAGGTTTTAATGTGAATGTCATTTCGATGCCATCAACAGATACCTTCGACCAACAACCCTTAGAATACCAGCAGCGTGTTTTACCCAATCACGTTCGCTATCGCATTGCGATAGAAGCCAGTATTAGTGATTACTGGCGTAAATACGTAGGAATTGATGGGTTAGTTATGGGTATGAATAGCTTTGGTGAGTCGGCTCCTGCGGACCAATTATTTAAACATTTCGGTTTCACCGTAGAAAAGCTTATTACTATGTCGCTTTCATTATTAAAACCTAATGATTAATTGATATAGCAATAATTAATATCTGTTATCCTACTTTGTAATTTCCTATTACAAGCCAAATAATACCTATGTTATTTGGCTTATTTTTTATTTAAATAATAATCATGAAACAATAAAAAAGCGAATATCTAATTATACTCGCTTTTTTTATTATTGATTTAATATCATTATTGGATGCTGTAGCCACCATCAATCACTAAATTATGACCTGTAATCATATCGGATGCATCGCTGGCCAAAAATAGTGCACATGCCGCAATTTCAGAAGGTTCGGCAAAGCGTCTTGCAGGGATTTTTCCTTTCATTTCATCTCCTTTTTCACCTTCCCACGCTTTTTTACCTAATTCTGTCATGACAATGGTTGGTGAAATGGCGTTAGTTTGTATGCCTTTCGGGCTCCACTCCAGTGCTAATACTTGGGTTAAACCAATAATTGCCGCTTTACTCGCACAATAGGCCGCATGCTGGTCTAAGGCAATCACCCCCGCTTGAGATGCCATATTAATAATTTTTCCTTTTCCATTATTAATCATAACATTACCCGCAGCTTGGCAAACCAAAAAAGTCCCTTTTAAGTTCACGTTCATGGTTAAGTCCCAATCGGATTCACTTAAATTTTCAGCGGGAGCCAGTGCTACAATTCCAGCACTATTGACGACAATATCTAGCCGACCATAATGCTCAATGACATGTTCTACCATCTGAGAAACCGCCGTAGAATTTGTGATATCACATTGAATACCAATTGAATTGCCTAATTTCTCTGCAGTCGTTATTACGTTATCTGACTTATCGATTAGGGCAACTTTAGCCCCTTTTTCAACATACAGTTGAGCAATCGCCAACCCAATACCTGCTGCTCCCCCGGTAATTAAAGCGACCTTACCATCAAGTGAAAAGTTGGTGTTATAGCCACTAAATTTTTTCATTTTAATTCCTTAACATCATGATGTGATATTGAATATATAGATGAAATAAATATAGTGCTGTCTTAGAGAGACAGCAAAATATTAAACGAAGATTAAATTACTTGGTATTATTAATATAATATTATTGCCGATTAAGTTCTATATTATTCATGTAAAAAAAAGAGATATCTCTCAAATTAAATACCTCACTAAATTCCGAATGGGCATATGTTCAAAATAATAATCTAAATGAATATTTGTACTTTATCTTTAACTGTAAAAATCTTCTAAAAACCCCTCTATGTTGTAACTGCTCCGTAAAAATACATTTTTTCATTCCCCTATAAATTTTTGGTTAATTGGCGCATAATATTAGTTATATCTAAATTGATATTAAACAATATCAGCACTGGGTTATTGAGTAAGATATTGAAATGAATATCATTCACACTAAATACTGCACATTTAATTTATAGGTTATTGATAATATGGAAGAAAGTAACTTACTACTACAACTTAATAACATTGGGTATAGCATTGAGGAAAAAACAATTCTTGATAATGTGCAGATTAACTTACAGGCAAGTGACTTCAAACTGATTACAGGACCTTCTGGCTGCGGTAAAAGTACTTTATTAAAAATAATCGCCTCGTTAATTTCACCAACTCAAGGAACTATTCAGTTTCAAGGGAAAGATATCAATACCATCTCACCAGAAACTTATCGGCAGCAAGTTTCATACTGCACTCAAACGCCCACCTTATTTGGACAAACCGTGTATGACAACCTCGTTTTTCCCTATCAAATTCGAAAATTGCCGCTTAATAAAGAGAAAGTCATCAGTGATTTGCATCAATTTTCTCTGCATGAATCTATTTTAGATAAAGGGATCAACGAACTCTCCGGTGGAGAAAAACAGCGTATTTCTCTTATTAGAAACTTACAATTTCTTCCACAAGTCTTACTGTTAGATGAAATCACCAGTGCCCTAGATGAAGAAAACAAAATTATAGTGAATGAATTTATCCATCATTTAACGAGTGACAAAAAAATAGGCGTGTTATGGGTAACCCATGATCAAGATGAAATCGCTCATACCAATGAAGTTATTACCCTTCCTGTTCATCACAACGAATCATAGGATATCACTGTGCATCAACCAACTATTTCCAATGAATCATTAACCTTTTCTATCCTGTTAGTCCTTGTGGCTATTTTTATTAGTCATAAAGAAAAACTGTCCCTTGAAAAAGATATTATCTGGAGTACTTGCCGAGCGATTATTCAACTATTGATCGCTGGCTACATTCTAAAATATATTTTTAATGTTGATCACGAATTGCTCACGATTGCCTTGGTGATGTTTATTTGCGTCAATGCCGCCTGGAACGCTAAGAAAAGAAGCAAATATATTGATAAAATTTATGTTACCGCATTAATTGCCATTACCTCTGGTACATTTCTTACATTGTTAATCTTAATATTAACTAACGCCATCGCATTTACACCCATGCAGGTAATTCCTATCACTGGAATGATTGCAGGTAATGCCATGATTGCAGTAGGATTATGCTTTAATAACCTCGGCCAACGGTTTTCAAGCCAACAACAACAAATTCAAGAAATGTTAAGTTTAGGGGCAACCCCAAAAATTGCTTCTGCTGCTATTATTCGCGACAGTATCCGAGCATCATTAATCCCAACGGTGGATTCAGCCAAAACAGTAGGAATTGTCAGCTTACCGGGTATGATGTCTGGCCTGATTTTTGCTGGAGTTGACCCGTTACAAGCAGTTAAATACCAGATTATGGTGACTTTTATGCTGTTAGGTACCGCAAGCCTTTCAACCATACTGGCTGGGTATATGACTTATACAAAATTCTATAACCAACGCCATCAATTATTGGTTACCACACTGAATAAATAATAACCTTCCGCCGCTTATTTATCATCAACGATAAGCGGCACTTACTTAACATCACTCTTTAACCACGCCCACAGGTAATACTTCAATTAACTGTGCTTTGCTATTTTCATTATCTATCAACTTAAAAATATGATTTAGCATCGTTGGCACATCCTGTTTAACCATTTCGATGTCATTACCTAATAGTGCAACAAAAGGGTCCCAGTCAAAACAGCCTAAATGAGGTTGACGCGAACCGATATAGCCTTTTTTACCTAACCAATCAATAACCCCTTCTAATGAAATAGTTGAATTAATAAATAAACCACATTTCACTATTTTCTGTGGATCTTCATTATTCTGTTCAAAAAATCGTGAAAGTGCTTTTTCCGCTTTTTCGGGAGCATAACCGCAGGCCAAGATATTTTCTTGTGGAACTGTGATACCTTTTTCATTATGTGCATCAATAAACCCACGAATACGTTCTCGTGTATTGTGGTCATGTTCACGACCACCAATAAAAATTAAAGCTTCATGTGTTGATGTCTGAGATTTATTTTTGCTTAAAATACGTTGTGTTAAATTTTTTGCACCAAGATAGTTGTCTGAAATAACAGAAGGCGCCAACAAGCCTGGTAAGTCTAAATTCAAGGTTGAGACACCGGAAGCTTGGCAAATTTCAGTGATTTTATCCGGATTGGTTGCCCCTGTTGAAACCAACCAATCAACCTGATAAGAAATCATTGCACGTGCGGCTTCTATTTCTAATTCAGGGTCACGCCGCGTGCAGGTAATGATAGGAAATAACCCTCTTTCACGCGCCATTTCCTCAAAATGTTCGACAATAGAACCAAAATAGCGGTTGTCATACTTCGGAACTAACATACCGATTATTTTGGATTTATTACTGCGCAATAAGCTGGCTTGCTTATTGACTGCATAATTTTGTTCTTCGGCGATGCGGATCACTTTTTCAGCAAGTTGTGCACTAATTCGCCTTTTTTGCCAATTACCATTGAGTATTGCACTCACTGCACTCGCTGAAACCCCTGCTAATTCGGCAAGGTCATAGATCGTTGTTTTCTTATTTTGTCTGATCTTTGTCACAGATTCTCATCTCCATTTTTTACTAGCTTGACACCAAAGTCGAAAAGTCGCAATACTGCTACATCGATTGAGCAATATTGAAATTGATGATGCATGAGTTGATATACTGCAAAATAAATACTATCAACCCATCGCATGTAGCCACCTATCCATCCCCGTGACTCATTGCTGTTTCATTAATTTCAGGCGCTTTTCATTCTTACATTTCGCTAAAATATCCGATTGGAGTAAATTATGGCCATTTCTATTGAAAACAAAGTCGCAGCAATTACCGGAGCTGCCTCAGGTATTGGGCTTGAATGTGCACGCACACTGATCAAAGCAGGTGCAAAAGTCGTTCTAATTGACCGCGCAGAAGAGCGATTAAACCAACTTGTTGAAGAATTAGGTGAAAATGCAATTCCATTAGTTATCGATTTAATGAAACCGGAACAAGTTGATGGAATGTTAGATGCCATTTTACAAAAAGCAGGCGGTTTAGACATTTTCCATGCTAACGCTGGTGCCTATATTGGCGGCCCCGTTGCTGAAGGTGACCCTGATGTATGGGATAAAGTTTTAAATTTAAATATTAATGCAGCTTTCCGTTGTGTTCGCGCGGTATTACCTCATTTTATTGCTCAAAAATCAGGCGATGTGTTATTCACCAGTTCAATTGCAGGTGTTGTTCCTGTGATTTGGGAACCGATTTACACCGCATCAAAATTTGCTGTTCAAGCCTTCGTCCATTCAACACGCCGTCAAGTCTCTGAGCATGGTGTGCGTGTTGGTGCGGTATTACCCGGCCCTGTGGTTACTGCCTTACTTGATGATTGGCCAAAAGAAAAAATGGAAGAAGCCTTAGCAAATGGTAGCTTAATGCAACCAATTGAAGTGGCTGAAGCGGTATTATTTATGTTAACTCGCCCACGTAATGTCACTATTCGTGACCTTGTTATTGTGCCTAACAGTGTTGATCTCTAACTTGTCATCTCGCAATTCATTGCAGTTAGCACCTTGGAGGGAAAATGAATAATTCACATGCACCATTAAAAGATAACGATAAAGTCGTTATTGGTATCGATGTTGGCACAGGTAGTGCACGCGCAGGTGTCTTTGATATGTCTGGCAATATGTTAGCGTCTGCCAAACATGATATTACACTATTTCGTGACAACGCCAATTTCGCGGAGCAATCAAGTAACGAAATTTGGGAAGCGGTTTGTTATTGTGTCAAACACGCAATGGCATCATCAAAAGCAAAACCACAACAAGTGACTGGTATTGGTTTTGATGCAACCTGTTCACTAGTTGTCATCGGAACAGATACACAACCAATTACAGTTAGCCCATCGAATGACCCTGAGCGCAATATTATTGTGTGGATGGATCACCGCGCGACAGAGCAAGCTGAACGTATTAATCAATTAAAACATCCGGTTTTAAACTATGTTGGCGGTAAAATTTCGCCTGAAATGGAAACGCCTAAGATTTTATGGCTAAAAGAAAATTTACGTCAATCCTATGATAATGCATGGCAATTTTTTGATTTAGCCGATTTTTTAACTTGGAAATCGACTAATTCTTTGGCTCGTTCAACCTGTACGGTAACCTGTAAGTGGACATATCTAGCCCATGAAAAGCGCTGGGATGCAGATTACTTTCAACAAATTGGGTTATCTGAACTCGCAGATGAAAATTTCGCGCGTATTGGGCAGCTTATTGTCGAGCCAGGAACGCCTTGTGGTGAAGGCTTGACGGAAACCGCAGCTCAGCAAATGGGCTTACTAGCAGGAACTCCTGTCGCCGCAGGTATGATAGATGCTCATGCTGGCGGTATTGGTACCGTTGGTGTTAATGGCGATGCAACCGCTAATATGGCCTACGTATTTGGTACATCTTCATGCACGATGACGACCACCAAAGAACCCGTATTTATACCCGGTGTATGGGGGCCTTATTTCAGTGCAATGGTGCCAGGTATGTGGCTAAATGAAGGTGGCCAAAGTGCGGCAGGTGCTGCAATTGACCAGTTACTTTCCTTGCACCCCGCTTCAGCACAAGCAAAACTCACTGCAAAAGAACAAGGTAAACCCTTGCCTGTTATGTTAGCGGATTTAGTATTAGAAAAAGCATCGTCACCATCGCAGTCTGTTGAGCTAGCTGAAAAAATACATGTTGTCCCTGAGTTTTTAGGAAATCGAGCACCTTTTGCTGACCCTCATGCCAGAGCCGTCATTGCTGGCTTAACCATGGATAACAGCATGGAAAATTTACTTTCTTTCTATGTTGCTGGTGTGTGTGGCATTGGCTATGGGTTACGACAAATCATTGAAGCACAAGCAAAATCCGGTGCAGTTATTGAAAATATTGTCGTCAGTGGAGGTGCTGGCCAACACCCGTTGATCCGCCAATTACTTGCGGATGCGTGCGGTGTCCCTGTGATTTCAACACAAGCCAGTGAGCCTGTTTTACTCGGTTCAGCTATCCTCGGTGCAGTTGCAGGAAAAGTCTGTGACGATGTTGCACAAGCCATGGACCAATTTAGTGCAATTGACCTCACCTACCAAGCCAATGAAGCTTATAAAGCACGCCACGATACAAGATTTACCTCTTTCTTGCATTTACAGCAATGTGCTAGAGAATTAAAAGGCTAATCACGCTAATATGACGTTGAGTCATATTTATACTAAAGAAAGCCGGCTTACGGCTTTCTTTATTTAGGATTCGTATTACCTATTGCGTTTAATTTAATAAAAGGCATACGCTATCACTCAGTTTTAAAAACAATATCTTGCCCATAACGAATCAACCATTTCTTTTGGCATTAAATCGTAATCTCCCTCAACCATAGGAATTGACAAGGATACCTTCCCTTGTTTATCACTATAGGCTTTCACAATGAATTTTTTATACCCTTCTAATCTTGCATTCTTAACCCGAAACACTTCACCACAAACGTAGCCTAAATCACCCTTATCCGCAGTTTGGCGAATAAAATTATATTTCACATTTTTAAATGAAGCGGATTCAGGGAAAGATAAATAGTCTTCAACACTACTTTTTGCCATTTTCACAAGATCAGGTGTAGGGGAATAGTTCAATGTCACCCCTAAAATAAAAGAGCCCCCAGTTAACAATAAAATTGTGAGCAACTTTATAATATTCATATTCTTAAGCTCTCATTTATTCAATAACAAGCCAATTGACCTGGATGACCTAATCACCCCGCCCAAAAATACACTTAAGTAGTTATCATTAGCCAATTGTAAGTAAATAATAATTATTTTAATAATATCCAGCCTTATCTATATAAGAATACCTTATTAGATAGCTTGTTTTTTCTAATTACTATCTCCGATAACCATCACCAACAGAGCAAATAAACACAATTAAATTTATAAAGTCTGTTCGTATTTATACTTTATTTTACACATCACATGAGTAAGTATACCAGTATTAAACTAAGAATATAAATAGTACTTGAAACATTAACTGTTTCAATTTGTATTTTTTTAACTAGAGAAGTTTCATTTACCAAAACACAGAAATAATAATAAGCCTTAATTGTTCATCATAGCTTAACAAAAATAAACCCAAATATGTAATAAAACAATTCAATTTAATAATAGCCATGTCTAAATGTTAATTAACTCACTTTGTGAGTATTTAAACTCAATATAAGCGTAAATTAAAATTAAATTATAATATATTCGTTATTTTCAAATAAGCCATCCTTGCTAGATCTCACCATTAAAAAACAAAAAATATTTAAAATTCAACTTGATATAAAAAATACATTAATTCATGCCATTTGCCATCTTAATTTTTAACCTATTGTTCATTAATCTCTTTTTTCAAACTAAATTAGCCGAGTTATCGCTTCCACCTTAAGCGCAATAACGCACAACAAATTGATTAATAAGATAAAAACAAACAAAGAGTTAATTAATGAAATGTTAATGTTATGATACCAAACAGTTAACATCAATAGTCAACCTCAAAATGCATAAGAATATTTAACAATATCCATATAGTAATTTACTATTAAACTTCTCGATATATCTTCTTTTATCCAATTTTTGATATATACCACCAACCTAAATTACAGAATATTCCTAGTAAAAATTGCTTCTTTTAGCCAATACATAAAATTATCCGGCCAAATTTGACAAAATATTTTTTTTATCTCATGTAGCATTGTTTTCCAAAGAAAAGGGTAAACCATGACAAATATTCAATTACTATTACTTGCAACTAATAACATCAAAAACAACACAGAGCTAAGCCACTCTCAGGAGTCTTATGTATACCAATTTTACTATGCTAACGTCGCAGGCCATTTCGATAGCATTCAAGATTTTCTTACCGTATTTAAGCAGCAGACAGATGCAACATTAGATGCATCGCAACAATTAGCCGAACAGAGTCAGCAAATATACTCAACAGTTGAGTCTTATTTGGAAGTAGCCGAAAAACGGTATATTGAAAGGAAAAAATTGCTAGCCAATTAAGTTAGCATTTACAGTTGAAAAGGCCTACAAACTAAATGAGGCCTTTTATCGATAATTTTTCTGTTAAACTTCTATTGCTCTTGTAGCTCTAATTCAGCAATTATAGGTAGGTGGTCGCTAACACTTGACCATTGAAACTCTTTGCTATCTGTTGGGATTTCCATATTTTTCACATCCCAAACTTGGCCTTTAAATGTAAAAATATGGTCAATATCTATCGCTGGGTTTACCGCTGGCCAGCTACGGTAATCAATACCTTTAAATTCAACTGGGTTCCACATATAACGAATTTCTTGGATAGGCTGTTCATTCGCTGTTGAATTAAAATCCCCTGCTAATATTTTTATTGATGCCGCAATATTATCAAATCCCGTATCCGTATCCCCAATACTTGCATCTAAAATATGGCGAACCTGTCCAATGCGAATGGTTGGATCTTTCTGCCAATCAAGGTGCGTTCCCATCACTATAATTGGCGCATCAAAACCTGGTTTTGATATCTGGGATATTAATACAACACGTTGTTCAGCATCACCCGAAGGTAAATTAACTACTTTAGATTTATCGATTTTATATTTTGATAAAATTCCTACACCATATTCTCCACCATCAAAATCCAATGCCTTACCAAAAGCAAAATCCATCTTATTGGCTTTCGCTATTTCTTCTAACTGGTGAACTTTTTTACTGCGGGCTGTTTTATTATCAATTTCTGTTAAAACAATCACATCAGCATCTATTTTCGCAATCGCCTTATTCAATCCATCGAGATTACTGACATCTGATGCCAACTCATTTTTACCAATGTTATAGGTTGCAACTTTAATTGTCGGTTTGTTTGAAGTGTAAGCTTTATTCGACGTTCCTCCATCCTGTACTTTTAAAACTTCAGAACCCGTCATCGATGCCATCGCACCGCAAGAAACTAAAATTATAGTGGAAATAACTGTTTTTAGTAATTTCATTGTTTTCCCCTGTGAATATCTAATATGACAAAATAGTGCAAGTGTTGAATAAAATTCTAGCTAAGCTGAATTCATTAACTTGCAGTTTTCATACATTAACAGAGAATAAAAAAGATGTAGTGACCAAGTCGACAATCTTATTTCGAGAGAAAAAAAAACCACCATTGTTTATACAAAATAGTGAGTTACCGCACTATTATTCACTAAGGACAAGCAAGATATTCAATAAAACGTGATTAATAACAATAAATTAAATTTTATGCACTTTGTCTTGCTTCAAATTTATAGGGGAAAACAACCCCTTCTTTACGTTCAACAAAATCACAATCGACATCGGCAAGCCATTTTTGTAGCCTTTTCGCTGTTTCTCGAGCCATTTTACTGTAATCAATCCGCACAGAAGTCAGTGATGGATGAATGTGATCACAATTTGAAGAACCTTCAACACAAGCGATCGCTAACATTTTAGGTATCTGAATTAAACGTCTCTGGCACTCAAAAATGACGCCAAGCGCAATCATTTCATGGCTGCAAATCACAGCTTCAAGCTCAGGTTGGCGAGTTAACATCTCACTAATTGCCTGACGACCAAAATCCATCGTTGCAACATACGGCGTTGTAATACTTTGATCTGCACTTTGGTTATACGTCAGCATCGCTCGGTTCCAGCCACTTAATTGTTGGCTTTGCATTTTACTGTCCATTTGAGCGCCAATATAGCCTATCTTCTTATACCCTTTTTGTAACATATAGTTAGTTAAAAAATTAACCGCATCACCAACGTTACTCTTGATATTCAACGTGACTGGATGGTTCGACTCCCCTGCAACACTGACAACTGGAATATCTAAATTCTTTAGATAATTAGACACACTTTCTGAATTTATTGCCCCAAAAATAATCAATGCCGCGGGGTTACTCTGTAATAGTGTCGATAAAACTTCAGACTCTTTTTTTTGCTGGTAATCATGGCTACCAATAACAACTTGATAATTATTTTTGTTCAGCGCTTCTTGTAAAGATTGCAGAAAAACTGAACTGGCATTATCACGCAGAGACGGAATTAAAACAGCAACAGTACGGCTTTGACCAGAAGCCAAAATACCTGCCGCAGAATTAGGTATATAACCAAGTTCTTCAACCGCAGCATTAATTTTTTCACGTAATTTGTCGGATACTAATTCAGGTGTACGCAGAGCTCGAGAGACCGTCATGGACCCAACGCCTGCAAATTTTGCGACATCCTGCAACGTGACTCGCCCTGTATTTTTTCTTTTTCGTATTTTTTGCATGTAATACTTTTACTTAGCCTAAACTCATTATTAACCCTAAGGTTGTTGATCTTCAATGGACAATTTTCATTCGAATCAAGCGTGTTTTTTTTGCTTTTTTCGTGTTCTAGATTAAATGAGCTAAAAATAGCCAATATGGTTCTCTGAAATCTAAAGAAACACTAAAAATCACCAGCTCAGATTAACTTACCACAGGTTGAATTTGTTAATCAGCCGACAAGTGTACTCATTTTGTTTTTGTTCGCTATATTTTCTTAAAATGATAGCGCTATCACGAAAATGAAAGATTCAGCTAGATAGCGCTACCATAGAACACTACTATTCATTCAACCATTACAAAGATAATAATTTCACTCTACCAGGAGCAACCCGATGCTAACGACATTACTGACCCCTAACGTCATTCAAGTCGTCGACAGAGCCAGTGATTGGCAAGAAGCGATAAAAATCGCCTGTAACCCATTAATTAATAATAAACTCATTGAACCGAGATATGTTGATGCAATAATTCAATCGCACGAAAAAATCGGTCCTTATTATGTATTAGGTCCAGGAATTGCCATGCCTCACGCACGCCCTGAAGATGGCGTGAACCAATTATCCCTTGGTTTAACCGTTCTTAAACAAGGGGTTGAATTTGGTTCTGAGGGCAATGACCCAATCAAATTATTAATTGTACTCGCAGCAACCGATAGCAATAGTCATATCGGCGCCATCGCAAAATTAGCTGAACTTTTTGATAATCAAGAAGATATTGACAGCATCATGCAATCAGAAAACGTAGATGACATTCTTAAAATCATCGCTAAATATGAATAATTAGATATTAAGGTAAATATTATGAAAATTACTGTTGTTTGTGGAAATGGCTTGGGCACAAGCTTAATGATGGAAATGAGCATTAAGAATATTTTAAAAGATCTGCAAGTCAGTGCAGATGTTGACCATGTGGATTTAGGTTCCGCAAAAGGCACCGTAAGCGATATCTTTGTTGGTACAAGCGATATTGCAGAACAATTAGTTGCTCAACAAGTTGTTGGTGAAATCGTTGCTCTGGAAAATATGATTGATAAAGTTGCAATGAAAGAGCGCCTGACTGTTGCTTTACAAAAACTTGGTGCGATGTAAGCGGAGGCACTATGTCATTTTTTCGTTTTCTGATGCAGGATGTTTTATCTGAGCCAGCCATTCTTGTGGGCCTAATCGCACTTATTGGTTTGATCGCGCAGAAAAAACCGGTAACTGAATGTATTAAAGGCACCATCAAAACCATCATGGGTTTTGTGATCTTAGGTGCTGGCGCAGGCTTAGTCGTCAGCTCGCTAGGCGATTTCTCAGCCATTTTCCAACATGCCTTTGGTATTAACGGCGTTGTTCCAAATAACGAAGCTATCGTGTCTATCGCACAAAAAAGCTTCGGCCGTGAAATGGCAATGATTATGTTCTTTGCGATGCTAATCAATATCTTGATTGCTCGCTTAACACCCTGGAAATTTATTTTCCTTACAGGGCACCATACTTTATTCATGTCCATGATGATTGCGGTTATCTTAGCTACCGCAGGAATGGAAGGAACCCTATTAGTGACTGTTGGTTCATTAATTGTTGGCTTTTGTATGGTATTTTTCCCTGCAATTGCCCACCCTTATATGAAAAAAGTGACGGGTTCAGATGACGTTGCGATTGGTCATTTCTCAACGATTTCTTATGTTTTAGCTGGGTTCATTGGTAGCAAGTTCGGTAACAAAGAACATTCAACAGAAGATATGAATGTCCCGAAAAGCTTGCTGTTTTTAAGAGATACTCCTGTCGCTATCTCTTTCACCATGTTCATTATTTTTATCATTACATGCTTATTTGCCGGCGGTGATTTCGTTCGCGAAGTCAGTGGTGGCAAGAATTGGTTCATGTTCTCATTGATGCAATCCATTACATTTGCTGCCGGTGTATATATTATTCTGCAAGGTGTGCGCATGGTTATTGCAGAAATTGTTCCTGCGTTTAAAGGTATCTCTGACAAATTAGTCCCTAACGCAAAACCGGCTTTAGACTGCCCAGTTGTCTTCCCATATGCACCAAACGCGGTGTTAGTCGGTTTTTTAAGTAGTTTCGCTGCTGGTGTTTTGGGAATGTTCGTTCTGTATGCATTAAATATGACGGTGATTATTCCAGGCGTTGTACCGCATTTCTTCGTGGGTGCTGCTGCAGGTGTTTTTGGTAATGCAACAGGCGGTCGTCGTGGGGCTATCTTGGGTGCATTTGCTCAAGGATTACTAATTACCTTCCTACCTGTATTCCTATTACCTGTTCTTGGGGATATTGGTATTGCTAATACGACATTCAGTGACGCTGACTTTGGCGCAATCGGAATTTTATTAGGCATTATAGTTCGCTAAGGTAAGACTCCCCATCGCAAATTTGCGAGTGGGGAGTTGTTTGCGGTTACCCTACTTTCCCAGCCAAGCCCCATCTCTAAATAAAAACTCCTGTAGCATAATTAAATCATCCGGTGTTACGTGGATCATACCTTCTCCGGGAACATCAATTTCCGCAATCATAAATAGTGCTAACGTGGTTAATGATGGCAATATGAGTATCAACCAATTTTTCCCTTTTGTTCCGCGTATATTGTAACCAATAAGAATATTTGAACAGATAGCAAAAAAGCTCAGCAAAAACCAAACCGCATTTAGATTTTCATTCAATATATCAATAAAAATTCGTTCAATCTTAAGATGAAGCGCCTCTAACTAAGGATCATACATAGAAATATGTACGACAAAGGACAGCGCTTGTAGCCCCATAGCTCTATTTATCAAATGCCATAATGCAACTTGTTGCAGCTTACATTAATAACGCGGACTAACCTTATCTTAGTTCTATTGACAATTAAAACGGAGACCTGTATTGTCCTTGTTTATAAATAGATGCTTAGGAACTTTAAATAAATGGCACACATTACTGTCAGTGTTGAATATGGTATCCATTGTCTACTTTGGTTTGTTGATAATCCCGAACGCTCTCTTAGCAGTAGAGAACTTGCAGAGTTACAAGGCATCTCTCCAAGTTTTCTAGCAAAAATTTTGCCTCGGTTAGAAAAGGCTGGGATCGTGAGTTCGAATGAGGGAATTAGAGGTGGATATCGATTGGCATTGCCTCCTGAAAAAATTACATTTCTATCTATAATTGATGCAATAGAAGGCTATAAACCTCTTTTCGAGTGCCAGGAAATACGGCGCCGTTGTGCTGTTTTCGAAGAAAATGGTCTACCACAATGGGCTATTTCTGGTACCTGCTCCGTACATAAAGTCATTCTTCAAGCTGAAAATGCAATGAGAGATGTATTAGCTAACCAAACCCTTGCTGATGTGGCGCAGCGTCTATGTCAAATCGCGCCTAATAGCTTTTATAGAGATGTAAACTCCTGGATGGATCAAAAAATTGAGGCTAGAACAGTTCGTTCAAACAAAGGAGGTCGTGGGAAAACATAACATATAATCCTATAGCCTTACCTTAAATTCACATCGTTTGTATTTAATTAATAACATCTTCACTGGTGCGGGTTTTTATTATTTAAAATTTGCAAATGAGCACTTAAAGTTAATCTTCAAAGGAATTCAATAATGACAGCTAAAATTGTTATTGCAGGATCTGGTTTTGCTGGTTTTTGGGCTGCTATTTCAGCAATGCGGGTAATTTCACAAGCTAATAAAGAAAATAGCATCAAAGTTATTTTAATTTCACCAAGGCCTAACCTCACTATACGACCGCGTTTATATGAAGCAAAGCTGGATAATATGTCCCCAGATATTTCAAAGCAGCTAGCTGCCGTCGGAGTTGAATATATTGCAGGTAAAATCCAAAATATCGATACAGATGCAAAATTATTAACCATTAATCTAGCTAATGGCAACCAAACTTCACTAGTTTATGAGCGCTTTATTCTGGCAACGGGTAGCCAATTAAACGTACCTCCTGTTCCTGGATTTGATAAGTATGGCTTTGATGTTGATTCATTAGAAGCTGCGCATCGTCTTGAAACACATTTACAAGCACTAAAGAACAAACCGGAAACTTTAGCTAGAAACACCGTTGTGGTAGTAGGTGGAGGGTTAACAGGCATAGAAAGCGCCGCGGAAATGCCAACACGCCTGAAAAAAATTCTAGGTGGATCTACAAAGAGCCGAGTATTTATAATTGACTCAGAACCCACTGTGGGAGCCGGAATGGGAGCAGACATCTCTCCTGTAATTCAACAAGCTTTAATTGAATGTGGCGTTGAATTACGCGCGGGATTACGAGTCGAAGCACTAAGCCATGATGGAGTTACTCTGTCAAACGGTGAGTACATAGAATCAAATACTGTCGTATTAGCGACAGGAGTAAAAGCAAGTTCTCTAACGGAACAGATTCGCGGTGAACGTGACGCTAGTAATAGGATTATCTCGGATAATTATTTACACGCACAAGCTGTCTCAAATGTTTTCGTCGCAGGAGATACTGTCAAAGCTCCCACTGATAATCAAGGAAATCATAATTTAATGACTTGCCAACATGCCCTAAGTTTAGGCCGTGTTGCAGGGCATAATGCAGCCGCTGAACTGTTAGGGCTTCCTCTTCATCCTTACAGTCAGCCTAAATATGTAACCTGCCTTGATTTAGGGGCTTGGGGGGCTCTTTATACCGAAGGTTGGCAGAGAGAAATACATTATATTAAAAAGGAAGGGAAAAAAATAAAACAAGAAATAAATACTAAGTGGATATACCCGCCTGAATTAGAAAAAAATGAGCTATTTGCTATCGCCGCTCCAGATTATGTCATCGTTCCTTGAGGTAAAATTTAGATTTAATATATTCAAGTAAAATAAATCGGAATAACCGCATAAAAATACAATAAGTATGATTTGTATTGCTTTGTGTCGTTTATTTTTCAATACTGATAAATAACTAAATATTAATAAGGTTTAAATATGTATATTAAAAAAATTATATTTGCTTTTTCATTACTTACTTTTGGGTCAGTATCACAAGCCCAAGTTGTTAATAATAATAACCCTTTAAAATATAGGCATTTTAAAACAGATTACGCTACGATGGTCGAACTAGCGAATAAAGAACGTTTACCTTGGAGAGTCTTCTATGAAAGCCCTAGTGAAGGCGTCAATGCCGAATGGTTTGATGCCGTAAAGCAGGGAGATTTAGACAAAGTAAAACAAATGGTTACTGAGGGGCAAGATATAGAAGCCAAAGACACCGGTAGCTTAGACCAAACGGCTCTGGGATGGGCGGCCTTTATTGGTGATGAAGCAATGGTTGATTATCTTATATCCCAAAATGCTAATCTTTGGGCAACCGATACAGGTGACGTATATAACGTACTAAAATCCGCGGTACTCGGTAATAATGTCAATGTTGTAAAAAAAGTCCATCAGCTAATGAAAGACGAAGTAGACTTGAATAATCAGCAAATTGAAAGTGATGGTGAAACATTAGTCATGATAGCTGCAAGTAATAATAGAATGGAAACGGTTAAATACTTATTATCGCAAGGCGCAGATATTAACCGAAGTACAACGACTGATGATGTAACCATGTTTTCTTATGACCAAAGTGCATTAACTTATGCATGTAAAAATAATCTTCCAGAAATGCAAAAATTCCTTATTGATAATGGTGCACTAAATCATCGTACCGGTAAACCATCTTGTAATTGATTTATAGGAATATTGGGTAATAACAGAATTATTTTCACCAATCATGCAAATAAGTTATTTTTAGCATAACAAAAGTATTGGACGTACCCTTCTATATATTAAATAGCCTGATTCCGATTATATATCGAAATCAGGCTATACAATCAATTGACTAAAAGTGCCCAACTTTATGTGGTTACTTCAAGCTTAATAGAACAGGTTGTAAATGTAGTCATTCTTTTAATGAAAATTACTGGCTATTACGCATATCCATAATCATTTTGCCATCATAGTCTGCACCAACCACAATATTAGGCACCTCACCTTTATATTTGTGAGCTTTAATTTGTTCAATCTCTAACTGTTTCCAATTGATCATTTCACGGGTAATAGTACGTTGTAATATCGCATTAGCTTCAGCTTCTTTCTGTGCAGCATACAATTTTGCATCCGCTTCTTGGCGCATCGCAAATGAACTTGCTTGTGCATTACGTTCTCTAGCGATGGCTTGTTGTTCAGCAGACTCTCTTTCCGCTTCAGCAATAACAACCTTTTTCTGAGCTAATTCACGCTCTTTTTCTGCCTCTGCTTTTGCTTGGTTAATTTGCTCTTGGCGCATTTTAGTATTAACCACTTGCTCTTGTACAACTTCAGGCAAAGTAATATCTTGGATCATAATTTCTTTTATTGTATAGCCATAAGGGGATGCATACCCTTGAATAGCATCACGAATAGATTCTTGTAATTTTCTTTGTGTATCTGCTGTATAAAGATCTTGCGCATTAGCAACATCTTTACCAAATTCCAAAATCGTTGAAATCAATTTTTGGCGTACATATTTATCTAAAGCTTCACTTTCTGTACCACCATTAATACGTAATACCGGAGCTTTAGAACCATCAAACTGAAGCATTACCGTAATATCAACAATAGATTTTAGTTTATCTTGTGAAGGTACTCTTAGCTCTTTTAGTGATACACGAATATCTTTTGTTGAGTACGTATCAAACGTTGTAAACGGGTTAATTGGAAAATGTAAACCTGCATCATAAGCAACTGGATCGACTTTTCCTAAAAATGTTCCTACCTTAACCGAACCATCTTGGACAATGGTATATGAGTTAATACCTACAAGGCCGATAACTAGTAGTAATGCAGCGCCAACAACCAATTTAATCATTGATTTAAATTGCATGAGTTAATCCCTATCAAATAATAATTATAATAAAGCGCCTATTGTCACTACTTGCTTTCTAACTACAAGTCTAATAATCCTAAATTTAAAAACACTAAATTTACTGTTTCTATCTTGGTAAAAATGTATTGATAAGTCATTACAGATAATTTTTTTATAAAGCTAGTTTTATCCTTTTAAATTATTACTGCTTATTTTCAATCATAAAACATATGAATGATTATTTATAATCACCACCTTAATCAGTTGAGATGACGTTCACCCCATCTTAAAATCAATAAATCGTTATTTTCAACCATAAAAACAGCAATTTTAAGCATGTAACGCCGATTAATAATAAAGGGGATTATTGCGATCTTGATCACTGTTGTTTTTGATTGATTAAATATAATCATTTTGACTAAAATAAATCATGGCGGAGAAAACCATGCAAATAAAAAAATCGATTGAACGTATACCTGGTGGCATGATGGTTGTGCCATTAGTACTTGGTGCCCTAATCAACACCTTTGCTCCTCAAGCTCTCGAAATCGGTGGCTTTACGACATCACTATTTAAAAATGGTGCTCCTGCTCTTATTGGCGCATTCTTGCTTTGTATGGGTGCAGGAATTAGTTTCAAGGCAGCACCTCAAGCTTTATTACAAGGAGGTACAATTACCTTAACAAAATTAGTCGTTGCGATTGCTCTTGGCCTAGGAGTCGATTATCTCTTTGGAATGGAAGGGATTTTTGGTTTAACTGGTGTTGCAATTATTGCAGCAATGAGTAATTCAAATGGTGGTTTATATGCCGCTTTAGTTGGGGAGTTTGGTAATAAACGAGA
Source organism: Providencia sp. PROV255 (assembly GCF_028478065.1). NCBI lineage: Bacteria > Pseudomonadati > Pseudomonadota > Gammaproteobacteria > Enterobacterales > Morganellaceae > Providencia > Providencia sp. PROV255. The sequence goes on from NZ_JAMPMI010000008.1 coordinate 431,632, forward strand.
CGTTGGTGCTATCTCAATTTTATCTCTTAATGATGGCCCCTTCTTTACGATGATCGCGCTAGGCGCAGCTGGTATGGCAAATATCCCTTTAATGGCATTAGTAGCGGTTCTTGTTCCGTTAATTGTTGGTATGATCTTAGGAAATCTAGACCCACATATGCGCGATTTTCTAACAAAAGGTGGACCAATATTAATTCCTTTCTTCGCGTTTGCACTAGGCGCAGGGATCAACTTAGAAATGCTATTACAAGGTGGGCTCGCGGGTATTTTACTCGGTGCGCTGACTACGTTTGTTGGCGGCTGGTTTAATATTCGAGCAGACCGTCTAGTTGGAGGCTCTGGTATAGCAGGTGCTGCAGCCTCAAGTACCGCAGGAAATGCAGTGGCAACACCACTCGCTATCGCACAAGCCGACCCATCCTTAGAGGCTATCGCGCTTTCTGCGGCTCCATTGATTGCTGCATCCGTGATTACCACCGCTATTCTAACCCCTATCCTGACCTCTTGGGTTGCTAAACGTCAACAAGCAAGACAACCCCAACAAACTGAAGAGTAAGGAGTTATTTATGAAGCTATTAGTTATTGCGGATGACTTTACAGGGGCAAATGATACCGGTGTTCAATTTGCTAAAAAGCATGCGCGTACAGAGATACTTCTTGATAGTACACAAAAACATTCTTGGTTTGCTGATGTCGTTGTGCTTAACACAGAAAGTCGTGCATTAAATGCACAAGTTGCTTCAGAAAACCTACGAAATAGCCTGAAACCTTTTTTATCTCAGAAGGATAAACCTGTCATTTATAAAAAAATTGACTCAACATTTCGCGGTAATATCGGTGCAGAAATAGAGACAATTATGTCAGAAACAGGCTTAAAATTTGCTATTGTTGCCGCAGCTATTCCTGCGGCAGGACGCGTAACGTTAAATGGTGAATGCCTCGTTCATGGAAAAGCACTTGTTGAAACTGAATTTGCTTCTGACCCTAAAACACCAATAGTTTCATCACGCATCCAAACTATCGTCCATCAACAGACTACCCTGCCTGTTATTGAAGTGTATCTAGACCAAATACGTTCAGGCCAATTCGTAACATGGTTACAAGCACAAAAGCCAACGCAAGCCAGTATCATCGTCACGGATGCTGAAAATGATGAAGATCTAACCCTAATTGCTAAGGCTGTATTTTCAATAGCTCAACCTTGCCTACTCGTTGGAGCTGCGGGCTTTGCAAATGCATTGCCTGAGATTATTTTCATGGATAAAAAGCAAGGGCTACCGTTATTTATTGTCGCTGGCTCAATGAGCAGCGCAACAATTGAACAGGTAAACTATGCACAAACGCATTGTGATGCCAGTGTTATTGATGTTGATGTAACGCAAGTACTTGCAGCCACTACACAAGATAACTATATGGCTGCGCTCATCAAAGAAATTAGTCAAACATTAAACCAACAAAAACACACCATCATACGAACCAGCCGAGATGTGCAAGATAGGCATCATATTGATGACCTATGCACTACCTACGGTATGACACGTAATGAATTGGGAAAAAATATCAGCGACTTTATTAGTTTGCTGACCTTAAAAACGCTGTCTGTTTCCAGCATCGGGGGACTTTTTTTAACAGGTGGAGATATTGCGATTGCGGTTGCCAATACTTTGGGAGCAAAAGGTTATCGAATTCAATCTGAAGTAATGCCATGTATACCTTGCGGCACTTTTATTGACAGTGAAATTGATGATTTACCCGTGATCACCAAAGCGGGAGGGTTTGGTCAAATAACCACTTTATGCGAAGCCATCAAATATATTGAGGAAATTTATTGTGAAAAATAATGTTGTTGCTATTACGATGGGAGATCCTGCTGGTATTGGCCCAGAAATTATCGTCAAATCCCTTGCAGAAGGTGAACTTGCAGGAGCCTCTGCCGTTGTTATCGGTTGTGCATCAACAATGCAGCGATTAATTAAATCGGGGTTAGTTCCTCAGGTAAAAATCAATGTGATACAAAATATCAAAGAAGCTCAATTTTCAGCGGATACCATCAATATTATTGATGAACCCTTAGCCGATCCTAGCGCGCTTATTGCGGGCAAGGTCCAAGCTCAAGCTGGTGACTTAGCATTTCGTTGTATTAAACGTGCGACTGAACTAGCACTCGCAGGCGAAGTGAAAGCGATTGCTACTGCACCTTTAAATAAAGAAGCATTACACCTTGCTGGGCACAACTACCCAGGTCACACTGAACTTCTTGCCCAGCTAACCAATACCAAAGATTATGCCATGGTGCTTTATACAGAAAAATTAAAAGTCATCCATGTCACGACACATATTGCATTGCGTAAATTTTTAGATACATTAAATAGCGAGCGTATCATAACCGTGTCTCGTATCGCATCAGACTTTTTAAAACGCGTTGGTTATGAAAAACCGCGTATTGCTATCGCAGGCGTTAATCCTCATGCTGGGGAAAATGGTTTATTTGGTGATGAAGAAATCGTATATTTACAACCAGCTATAGAACAGGTAAGGTCTGAAGGTATTGATGTTTATGGCCCTTGTCCTCCAGATACTGTATTTTTACAAGCCTATCAAGGGCAATATGACATTGTCGTTGCCATGTATCACGACCAGGGTCATATTCCTTTGAAATTATTAGGTTTTTATGATGGTGTTAATATCACTGCGGGTCTTCCGTTCTTGCGCACATCTGCCGATCACGGTACCGCATTTGATATTGCTTGGACGGGTAAAGCAAATCCTGAAAGTATGGCCATCTCACTTAAACTTGCGATGAATGTAGTATAACTAATGAGCACAATGGATAGATTAGATTTAATACTTGAGTATCTTAAACAGCATAACCTCGTCACTGTTGAGGAACTAGTACAAGCACTATCCGTATCAGCGGCTACTATCCGGCGTGATCTCATTAAACTTGATGAAACTGGGGTTATCTCTCGCACACATGGCGGTGTAACCCTCAATCGTTTCATTCCTGTTCAGCCCACTACATCGGAAAAAAACCAGCGTAATCTAAGAGAAAAACGGGCTATTGCGAAAACAGCAGCCCGTTTAATTGAACCAGGTAGCACAGTTTTACTTGACGCAGGAACAACCATGCTTGAGCTAGCGCGGGAGCTCACTCATATGCCCCTGCGTGTTATCACCTCTGACCTCCATATTGCTCTTTTTCTTTCTGAATTCAAACAAATTGAAGTCACAATTGTTGGTGGACGAATTGACGATAGTAGCCAATCTTGTATTGGTGAGCATGGGCGCGTTTTATTACGTAGTATTTATCCTGATATCGCATTCATTAGTTGTAACTCTTGGAGTTTAGAAAAAGGAATTACAACACCAACAGAAGAAAAAGCTGGGCTAAAACGTGATCTAATAACAAATGCTACACGTTCTGTTATGCTTGCTGATAGTAGTAAATACGGTAAATGGTCATTATTTCGTGTCGCTCAAATAGACGAATTCACAGATATTATTACAGACAACCAACTTCCTCTCGATATTCATCAAAAATTTATAGATTCTTGTCGTACTAATCTAATATTGGTTTCCACAAATGCCACTTAATGCTATTGAACGTGATTTCTTTATAAAATAAAGTAGCGCAACCTTCCAACCAAACCGCACCAAACATTGCATTTTATCTGACAACAAAATATGTAAGGAATCACTCATGAGTGAACTGAGATTAGCCTATTACAATTTATCACCTGAAGCTTATAAAGGGCTTATTGATTGCAAAAATGCATTGGATAAGAGCGGGTTAGATAACGAACTGATAGAACTCATCTATTTAAGAGTTTCACAAATCAATGGCTGTGCATTTTGCCTAGATATGCATGCAAATTCATTGCGTTCAAATGGCGTTAGTAACAAAAAAATTGATACTCTCGCTGGCTGGCAGGTCAGTCATCATTTTAATGCATTAGAACGCGCTGCATTAGCTTGGACAGAAGCGGTTGTTAATATAGCTACCAGTAGTACATCAGATGCTCTCTTTAATGAATTAAAACACCATTTTTCTGATGCTCAAATTTCTGATCTAACCATCGCTATTGGTTTAATGAGTGCATTTAATCGTATAGCAATAGCACTGAGACAATAGTAAAAATTTGCATAAAAAAAGCTTGTTACCATAATGGCAGCAAGCTTATAAACTCTATTTTTAACGCTATTTTTCTTCATCGCGTAGTGTTAAAACTTCATAACCATCTTTAGTAACTAATACCGTATGTTCCGATTGAGCAGATAATTTTTTATCTCGCGTTACGACTGTCCAGCCATCTTTTTTTGTTTTAATTTTCATTCCACCTTGGTTGATCATTGGCTCTATCGTAAATGTCATTCCTTCTTTTAATTCTACCCCTTTCCCTCGTACGCCATAATGAAGAACTTGCGGGTCTTCATGCATTTCACGGCCAATACCATGCCCACAATATTCACGTACAACACTATAACCTTTAGATTCCGCATAATGTTGAATAGCAGAACCAATATCACCTAACGTTGCGCCTGGTTTAACTTGCTTTATGCCTTCCCACATAGCGGCATAAGTATCTTTAACTAACTTACGTGCCAGTGGTGAAGCTTCCGGCATCACATACATTTTACTTGAATCGGCAATGAAACCATTTTTCTCTAGCGTAATATCAACATTAATAATGTCTTTTGCTTTTAAAATTTCATCTGTTTTTGGAACGCCATGGCAAACGACTTCATTTAGAGACGTGTTCAAAACATATTGGTAGCCATATTGCCCTTTACTGGCAGGCCTTGCTTGTAACTCATTAACAATATAGCTTTCAACTTTATCATTAATTTCCATCGTAGAAATACCAGGTACGATAAATGAATCCAACATCTTAAAAACACTAGCCAAAAGTCGTCCAGACTCACGCATCAGTTCAATTTCTTCTGCTGTTTTAATTGTAATATTATTCATGAACCTTTCCTTTTAATTCAATTGACTCTTTCTCTAACATTTCATTGATTAACATAGTAAATGTCTTATTCGGGTTTAATTCAGCTTGCATTCCAATTTTAATCCAAAATTCTGCCTGTGAATTAATCGACCGGGACATAACTTGGCTCGCATGGCGTAGATAATCATGCAATTCATCTGAAATTTTTACGATACCCAAAATAACCTCAACAATATGATATGTATACAAACCATGTATAGATCATATAACAGGAAGGTGATGATTCAAAGTACTCACGTTTTGTATAGCACAAAGCGCATGAAAAACAGCCTATAAATATCACCATTAAGTTTCTTAAGTTAAATCCGCCATCAAAGTATTTATTTTGTTGATCCGCTATGATGGAGCCCGAGGTATGTAATTCCTATGTGTAAATTAACATTATTTTGATTGACTCGGCCATTTACTAATTTAACAGCTCTACTCTTTATAAACTAACGACCCGATTACTGCATGAACTCAATAAATAAAAGCTGGAGAAAAATATGTATAATAAGATTTTGGTTCCGATTGATATAACAGAAAAAAGCTTAGCACATTTAGTTATGGCACATATTCAATACCTTGCTGAATATGAAAAAGCACACATTCATTTTTTAGCGATTATTCCTACTATCCCTTTCTATACCACGATGGGATTTGGTTTTGCTGAAAAAGCGGATAGTGAACAAGATAATGTAACAAGACAACTCACTGAGATTATTAAAGAATTTAATCTTTCAAGTGATAAGTACAGCGCGCAAGTTTTAATGGGAACACCAAGAGATGAGATTTTACGCGTTGCTGAAGAAATTTCTGCTGATTTAATTGTAATTGGCTCAAAGCGTCCCGGTATGTCCACATATTTTTTAGGTTCGACAGCATCAATGGTTATTCAAAATTCAAAAATTTCTGTTTTAACGGTTCGATAACCACTATCAATTATAATAACCTAGGTAACCTATTATTGGGTTACCTTGTTTTTTCGTGTTAAGCTTACATATCGACATTATTCACTCTACTAGGCTATATATTACAGGTTTATTTTTCACTCAAGGAATGTAATGAAAAGATACTTTCTCTGGATCAGTATAAGCATCAACATTATTCTTGCTATCGCCTTAATTACATCTATTACCTTGTTTTTTAACATGAAAAATCAGGTAATGACTATCGTTGAGCAAGTAAAAACAGGAAAGTATATCGAGCAGGTACAACAGCAAACCAAGCAACTGATTCCAAATACGCTAAATGAATTAAAAACCTTAGAAATTGATGGTGACTCCTGTGGCCAATTTTATCAAAAAGTTGATGAAGTTATTGAATACTTAAATAATAATCCAGAGATTATTGGGGCACAAACCTACACAGATCAACTGTCTTCAGTAAAAATGGCTATTGATAAAACTCCGACTATATTAAAAGACAAGGCCTGCAAAAAGGGTGTTTCAAGTATTAATTATATCGTTAATGCACTGCAGCCTGATGAGCTATAACGGGTTTATTTATTAATACTATTAGAGCGCTCACAATCTAACCAATTGATAAACTGGATTAGTTTCCCCACGAATTGCTCATCAGCAAACGGAACAGTTCCTTGATATAAAAAATAATTTATCTCAAATTGCCGTTCAGGATAACGTTGGACTAATTTCTGTGTATATTCAGATAATGTTTCTGGCCAGTCATTGTCTTTTTTCCAACGTAAAATGTTGGTCGAACGAATGAGTTTTCTCGATGCCGCCCGATATAATAACTTTAGTTCAGCGTCATCATTACAATGATTAATTTGGTCAATATAATCATTGAGTACATTAACAAAATCACCATTAACTGCTTCTGCTATTTCCCGCGAAGGGATAAGTTGGCTAAAATATGTAGCTAAATCATGCCCATAAATGCAACGGCAATGATGCTTAATCCAATATCCCCAACTATATAAATTAGCCTCACTCATCACATCCGTAAGTATACCAATATCAAAATCAATTTTGCTTATCTCGGTGTGACTAATCGTTAGTTGTAGTTGTATTTCATTAAGTCTGGTTGTCTCAAATTGGGTAAGATCGTCACGTAATATGATGCACAGATCTAAATCTGATTGTTGAGGTTTTGCACAGCCCTTTGCAACACTGCCATAAACATATAGGCTATGGAGCTTTTCTTTTAGTATGTGACTCAGCCAGTAAATAGATTCTGTTATTACTAACTGAAATTCCGATTGAAAAGGCCTTTCCTCAAGAACAGGGATATACGCATAATCTTTTAATTTCATAACCCACTAACTCTCTAAGATAAGTGTTTCTGTTTGTACTAACCATTCATAATAGCCAATAACCTCACGACCATTTAACCAGCGAGACAGCATATCTAGTACTAACATTACACTGACTTCTTGCTTTTCTTTCTGCGAATGATTATTTGGTAAATAGTGAATTCTTTGCACATAACACTTATCTGGGGTTGATAATGCAACGTTTAGATACTGCTCCTGATATTCACCAATCACTAAACCAATAGATAAGGGGTGGTTAATCGTTATATTCTGAGCTCTTTGCGCTAGAGTTTCTAATGTTTGCTCCACATCAAGTGGTAAAATTTGACTGTCAGAAATAACGATTCCTGCTGAATCCAATGTCCAATTTAATAACCCAGCACTATATTGTTCACTAGCTATTACGTTTAATTTCTTTTCTTTTAATAAGTTACCAATTTTTTGTGCTAAACCTTCAGTACCTTCAAATATCAGATTATCCCCTACTCCTTGCTTCACGAGTTGCCAATCTCTCTCCATCAATTCTTTTTGTGATGCAGGCCCCGTCAGTTTTAATTCAATAATAGGCATTGAGGAGCGGTAGCCTAAAACACAATTTTCAGGTAAAGGTAAGCTATCAAATTGCTTCGCAAGACTACTTTCACTACGACCAAAACTGGTTAGACGTAAACAAATTGGTGGCTCTGGCAATGTAAACCGTTCACGTAACCTCGGCAAAATTTGCTCATTCACCATAACTTTAAACTCTGAAGGAACCCCCGGTGTAAAAAAAATTAGACAATCATTCAAAACTAATGAAAAGCCACAAGCTGTTCCGACTGGGTTATCAATTAATTCCGCATTGGCAGGAAGTAGCGCTTGCTTACGATTTGTCTCAGGCATAACTCGCCCTCTGGCAATAAAATAGCGCTCCATAACCTCAATCCACTGTGAATGCTCAACTAATGGAACTCCCGCAGCTTTAGCCGCTGCCAAAGCACTTAAGTCATCACTTGTTGGCCCAAGCCCACCATTAACAATCAGAACATCTGCAGATAAACTACGTTCAAGGAAAGTAGCGACTAAACTATCTAAATCATCACCAACAGTTGTTCGGCTACTCAAAGGGAGACCTTGTTGAAAAAAACAGTCTGCTAACCAAGCGGCATTTGTATCAATTATTTGTCCGTGTAAAACCTCATCGCCAGTACTCAACATTTCAACAACTAACATCCATAACTCCCTTATTATGCAAATTACATTAACTTGCTAAATTACCTTATTATTAAGCTGACTAACATTAATATTTATTCAGCAAAACTGCTCTTCAAAAGTCACCTATAATCTATTAGAAACAAATAGTTTAGGATAACTATCACAATATGTGAGTCATAAAAAGGCTATAGTTTTATATGCAATTGAATCCATTATTTTTTATCGTAATAATAGAGGCTACATTTTCAAGCTAAAACTAATTAAGTCTATCGCACTACTTTCTTTATTTTTATTTCCGGATGTCAACTTGGGGGCTCTACAAATTCCAATTCAAACTCAGATTCAAAATTTGGGGAATTAAATGAGTTAAAAACGATAGAGTTTCCTTCCACAGAAACACCTAAAGATCTTGCTGAAGGCGCATTTGAAACTGAGTACGATAATGGCCAGCCAAAATTCAAAACTTGGGTATCTAAAGGATGTCTGGATAAATACATCAAAACCTACTATGAGAATGGCCGTATCGATATCGAATTAACCGCGCTATAAGGCACCATTTAAAATCTACCATAACACTCCAAGTAAAAACCAAGCATTACTGGTACTTTTAAAAATGGAGAACTTGTTGGCACAGTAACTGAATTTGATGAAAATGGAGCGATTATTTCTAAAACACTGATCCGTGATGGTGAGGCCATCGTAGTAGAATAATTTAATGAACAAAATAAAGCAGAAGCATATGATTTACAAGATAGCTAAAAAAGAAACCCGCAATTAGCGGGTTTCTAAGATATTAACAATCAAGGACAAAGCGACTAAATCAGCTCTTTTACTTCAAAATTCACTTCACCGCTAAGGTCAGCATCATAATCAACACCGTTTAGACCGAAGCCAAACAAACGGAGAAACTCAGCTTTATAACCTTGGTAATCTGTTAGCTCATTGATGTTATTATCATTCAACTGCTGCCAAATTTCACGACATGTATTTTGAACATCATCACGCAATTCCCAATCATCTAAACGTAGACGATGCTTTTCATCGGTATCTGGCACTGCGTCATTGAATAATTTAGTGGCAAATAAGCGTTGAATTTGTTCAATACAACCTTCATGGATCCCTTTCTCTTTCATGATTTTAAAGACAATAGAGATATATAAAGGCATTACAGGAATTGCAGAAGAGGCTTGTGTTACGACAGATTTTAATACAGCAACATACGCTGCCCCACCCTTAGCTTGCAATTTTTGGTTAATTGCATGAGCCGCACGGTCTAAATCTTCTTTTGCTTTACCTAATGTACCATGCCAATAAATTGGCCATGTTAAATCTGTACCAATATAAGAATAAGCCACAGATTGTGCATTATCAGCTAAAACACCTGCTTCATCTAATGCATTCATCCACAGTTCCCAATCTTGGCCGCCCATGACTTTTACTGTATCTGCAATTTCTTGTTCATTTGCGGGCTCAACAACGGCTTCAATTAGCACATCTTTGTTGGTATCCAGAGCAACAGATTTGTACGGTTCGCCAATAGGTTTCAAGGCCGAACGTACGATTTCACCTGTTTCAGGCATTTTACGCACAGGTGAGGCCAGTGAATAAACTACTAAATCAATTTGGCCTAAATCTTGTTTAATTAAATCAATAACGGTTTGACGGCATTCATCAGAAAAAGCATCACCATTAATGCTTTTCGCATACAAGCCTTCTTCTTTCGCTGCTTTGTCAAAACCTGCAGAATTGTACCAGCCCGCAGAGCCTGTTTTACCTTCACTGCCTGGCTTTTCAAAAAATACACCGATGGTAGCCGCACCGCTGCCAAATGCAGCATTGATACGAGAGGCCAGGCCATAACCGGTAGATGCACCAATAACTAAAACTTTCTTAGGGCCGTTTTTCAGTTCACCACGTGATTTCACGTAGGCAATTTGCTCACGCACATTGGCTTCACAGCCTGCCGGATGAGCTGTAGTGCAGATAAAACCACGAATTTTAGGTTTGATAATCATAGTCATTTTTTCTTGGTAGCTAACAATCAGGGTCTAATATACCTGATATTATCCATTTACTTAAGACAGAGTGAAAATAAATAGGGAGAACAGACCAGTTTATGGCTTATTTTCTCATTAATTATCTATTTTAAATCGTTAAGCGCTTCAATAACACGACGTAATGAATCTAATTCCCGCTCAAGGCTAGTTTCTTTTCCTCTAGAATAATGGTCATATATTCTAGTAGCGCCAGAGTGGCTATCATAACACTTATTACTAATTTTATGGATTTTCTTCCTGATTTTGGACACTTTGTTTTTATTACCATGGTATGAAGCGTGACGCAGTTGCTGCTCTAAACTCATGAGCGTTTTTCCGCAATCATAGTATTTTGAGCCTGCTTGCGAAGAAAATGGGATAAATAGCGCCAAGAGAGCGACTAATAACGTTTTTCTCATGATAATTTCCTGATATAACTCATAAAATAATTTCTACTAGTCCAACATTTATGAGTATTTTCATCTACGAGATTTATCTTAGTTAAATAATCATCGCACTTATGTATAAAATATTGAAAGATAGGTGTTCTTGAAACATACACTGTTGAGATGAAGGAATTTATAATCATGTCCCCAGATCAATTCCATGACCGCATGTGGGAAATACTGCAAGATATTAACAAAAATGAATTTCATGCTGTTGCAGCTAAACCTCCTACGGATAAAGCAATTGCCAATTTAGCTACATCCACAGGAATAGCATTACCCAAAGATTTTTTAGCCTTTTCGCAAAAAACTAATGCACTTTGCATCATGGCCCGAGAAGAATTATGGCCTGAAGCTAAATTATTCGATGTTGGCCCAGCGTGGACATTTCATCGAGGTTTAGTCATTTTAGGAATCGAAGCAGAAGATCTTCCTGAATGGGCTAATATACAAAATGCCTATGAAAGTTTAGTTGAACTTTATGAGCTAACCGATGTTTTGCCACTATTAAAAATCATGGGTGACGGTAACCATTATTGGGGCGTAAAACAGGATGGAACTTTTGTTGAAGTTTTCGATGGTGAAGCCACCACTCTCGAATGCAGCTTTATCGACACTTATGCGACAGAAATTAAAGAACTCATCCAGCGGCAAAAAGATATGTGCGAGCTGATAACTAAACGAAATAAAAAACATTAGCGTGTGTCAAATAACTTGATAACCGCTTATTGCGGTTTAGTTGGTATTAAATTATGGATAACCATAACTGAGTAAACAATATCTTTTTTATCGTGAATTTTGCGAAAATGGGCATTACTAACAATACCAACCATAATCTGCATGCCATTTTTTTCATAAACTCGCTTAAATGGCGTTGTTTCGTCATCAGATATTTTATCTAAGAAATAAATATCCCGTTTATAACGCTCGATTGTTTGCTTTGGCAAACCATATGCTTCAAACATTTTCTGGTTAATCGCATCATACTCGGCCAAAATGACTGATTGGTCGCGGCTATCTTTTCCTTGAGAAGAAACTAACATTAATGTATTTTTTTCCCGAGAAAACATCAATAAAAACAGTTTATTTGCTATTTGAGGAGAGTTTTCTGATGAACATAAAGCACCTCCCTCTTCAAATTCAGTGCATTGTAATCCTTTTAAATGCAATTTTTTTATATCAACGGGGGTTTGCCCCCATTTGAACCCATAGGGGGCATCCAATTTTTTCGTTGTACAACCAGAAGCAAACACCAGTATTAACGTAAACAAAATCCCTTTATTCATCACTTCTCAAATTCCAATTAAGTCATCTAATTTGATACTACCAAAAACGAATAATTAATCAAAAATTAACTTTTCTATCATTACATTAAATGACTCAATTGATTTCTGCGTAGTTAAGGCCATCTTATTCTTCTTTACTCTCCTGCTGTTTAGCCTTTGCCATAGCAATTTCTTTCAGCCAATCCGCTAATAAAGGTTTTGTTTTTACTGTGTCTAGTAGTGCTCGTTCGTGTTTCGTTAATCGTACAACAACAACTTCAGTTTTCATGTTAGACATAGCTCGATCCTCTTCAAGAATCAAAATAGTGCCACAAAACATCAACAGAACGGTCTGACTTACGGTTTTTTACACGAATTACGCGTTAGCTGACACAACAAAGCAACTTTTGCGCTCTTATAAAAATAATTCATTGAATATAAAGAAGAAATATAACTAACAAACCGATATTAGTTGAGTAGATACAACGAATTTAAAGAGGATTAGATACAAAAAAACCACCTATAGGTGGTTAATTGTTAATTTCAAATCATCACTGATTGAAATTGAGATGGTGCCCAGGGCGGGACTTGAACCCGCACAGCCTAAAGGCCGAGGGATTTTAAATCCCTTGTGTCTACCGATTTCACCACCTGGGCCAAATTGTCTTTCTCACAAACTTGGATAAATTATTAATTTACCCAACTAACCATATATTCAATAACGATGCATAGTGGTTAGCTAACTTAAAATAAAACACTTAATGGTGTTTAATTACTTTAAGATGGTGCCCAGGGCGGGACTTGAACCCGCACAGCCTAAAGGCCGAGGGATTTTAAATCCCTTGTGTCTACCGATTTCACCACCTGGGCTAAATTTTGGAGGCGCGTCCCGGAGTCGAACCGAGCTACACGGATTTGCAATCCGGTGCATAACCGCTTTGCTAACGCGCCTTATCCGAATTTCTTTCGAAATTTGGAGCGGGAAACGAGACTCGAACTCGCGACCCCGACCTTGGCAAGGTCGTGCTCTACCAACTGAGCTATTCCCGCGTAAAGCTTCACTTTTCAGCTTATGCTTTTCAAACTGGCTGATTTACTTATTTATTTTCGTAAACCATGTTGCCGTTCGATGCGTTGCATTCTACTGATTTCACCTATCGAGTCAATACAATTATTGAAATAATTGGATCGTTCGCTGTTTTTTCAATCATTTCGATCACGCTTCGCTCAAATCGCCCCATGCAGCCTTTAAATATTGGAACATTGACCAAAATGTTAAGATAGCAGCCACATACATAAGTGCAATTGAAAGGTTTTCAATTAATGGTGTTGGGCGCCACAATAAACCGACTAATGACATCATTTGAGCTGTTGTTTTAAATTTCCCGATCCAAGAAACAGCCACACTACTACGTTTACCTATCTCTGCCATCCATTCACGTAAAGATGAAATAATGATTTCACGTGCAATCATAGTTGCCGCAGGTAAAGTCACATACCAAACATCATAACTTTCTGTGACTAACACTAACGCCGTTGCAACCATGACTTTATCAGCAACTGGATCTAAAAAAGCACCAAACTTTGTGGTTTGCTTCCACAATCTGGCTAAAAAACCATCAAACCAATCAGTTACCGCTGCGATAACAAAAATAAGCGCACATGCAAACGGCCCCCAAGTAACAGGGAGATAAAAGGCTAATACAAAAAACGGTATTAGGATGACGCGAAATAATGTCAACCACGTTGGTATGTTTAATTTCATCACGCTCACTAACTTTTTGACCAAGTTGGATATTATGAATATGTTGCCCTAAGACACTCACTGTTTCAATGCATTATAAATCTTTTCTGCAAGGGCGTATGAGATCGAGGGCACTTTTGCGATTTCTTCTATACTTGCATTACGTAAAGGCTGTAACCCACCCATATATTTTAGCAACATTTGCCGACGTTTTGGCCCAACCCCTTCAATAGATTCTAATGCGCTAGTACTTTTGACCTTTGCTCGTCGTTGTCGATGCCCTGTAATCGCATGATTATGCGACTCATCTCGGATATGCTGGATCACATGCAACGCCGGAGAATCTGGTGGTAATGAAAAACCTTCACCTTCAGGTTTTAAAAATAACGTTTCAAGCCCCGCTTTACGGTCGCTTCCCTTAGCTACACCAATTAGCAATGGGTGTTTTTTATCCCAATCGACCTCAAGTGAATTAAATACATCCCTTGCCTGCCCTAGTTGGCCTTTACCACCATCAATAAAGATGATGTCAGGCACTTTGCTTTCATCAATATGTTTACCATAACGACGCGTTAAGACTTGATGCATCGCCGCATAATCATCCCCCGGAGTGATCCCTGTAATATTATAGCGCCGATACTCTGATTTAACTGGCCCTGATTTATCAAATACAACGCAAGAGGCGACGGTTTGCTCCCCCATCGTATGTGAAATATCAAAGCACTCCATGCGGTTAATATTTTCTAAATTAACGACTTTTGCTAGTGCTGCCATGCGTTGTTGTACCGTCGAGTGTTGCGCTAATTTTGTAGAAAGCGCAATTGATGCATTCGTTCTCGCTAATTTTAAGTAACGAGCCCTCACACCACGCGGCTGGCTTTGAATATTAATTTTACGTCCGGCTATCTCAGAAAGAGACTCCGCTAATAATTCTTTTTCTGTTAATGCAAAATCTAATAATATTTCACCCGGTAGCGTTCTATTTTCGCTGCCTTGTAAATAAAACTGACCTAAGAAGGTTTGCACCACTTCCTCAAGCTGAGTATCTGCTGGAATTTTAGGAAAATAGCTACGGCTGCCAAGGACTTTCCCTTGACGAATAAAAAGTACATGCACGCAAGCAAGGCCAGACTCAAAAGAAACGCCAATAACGTCTAGGTCATCGCTGTCCCCAGATACATACTGCTCTTCCGTAACAGCCCTTACCGCTTGAATTTGATCTCTAAAACGTGCGGCATCTTCAAAGCGTAGTTCTAAACTTGCCTTTTCCATACGCTCAACGAGACCCGCCAAAACTTGTTTATCTTTTCCGGTTAAAAATAAACGGACATATTCAACTTGTTGATTATAGTCTTCATCGGAAACCAAGCCTTTAACACAAGGACCTAAGCAACGGCCAATTTGATATTGCAGACAAGGCCTTGAGCGATTTCGATACATGCTATCTTCACATTGACGTATCGGAAATAACTTCTGCATTAACGCCAGTGTTTCTCTCACCGCATAAGAACTGGGGAAAGGGCCAAAGTACTCACCTTTCGCATGTTTCGCCCCTCTATGCATCGAAATTCTAGGATGTGTTTCACTGCTCAAAAATAGGTAAGGATAAGATTTATCATCACGCAGCAATACGTTATAACGTGGTTGATACAACTTAATATAGTTGTGTTCAAGTAATAGTGCTTCTGTTTCAGTATGAGTCACCGTCACATCAATAGAGGCGATTTGCTTAACCAACTGCTCTGTTTTACGACTTCCCACATTTTCACGAAAATAACTGGATAAGCGTTTTTTAAGATCCTTTGCTTTCCCTACATATATGACCGTTTCCCCAGCGTCATACATACGGTATACACCAGGTTGATTAGTGACTGTTTTTAAGAAAGCTTTCGGCTCGAACTGTTCTGACACTCGGATAAACCCTGTTTTGCTGTAATTAAACCATAACTGATGGCTATATGAGTTAATTCTACATCACTACAGATATTAAGTTTACTAAACATTCGATATCGATAGGTATTTACTGTTTTAGGGCTTAAGGAAAGCGACTCTGCCACCCGTTTGATAGGTATCCCTTGAGTAATCATTAACATGATTTCCAATTCACGCCCTGATAATAAATCATATATATCTTGTTGATTGCTATAGATTAACCGCTGGAGAGCAAGGTCTTGCGCGATATCCGGAGAGATAATTCGCCGTTTAACACTCACAATCTGGATAGCTTCAATGAGCTCTTCTTCTGTCACATTGATACTTAATAAACCAAAAATACCGATATCTAGTGCTTTTAAAAAAAATGACGGATTATTTCTGACATTGTAAATAATGATCCCAACATCCGGTTGAGTTCTGCGCAGTGTCTGGACTGTTTTTAGTGAATCATAACGGAAGCTATCACTACTGATTAAAATCATATTTGCTTTCTGGCATCTATTCCATGTAATCGCATGTTCCACACCTGGAAAAGAAGCAACAACCTTATAGCGTATATGACGTGAAAAAACTGCCTCAAAACCACGAATTGCAATATTATTATCGTCAATTATTATAATATTAATCAATTAATTCCCCTATTGGATTTTAAAATTAATTGTGAAAATAATAAATGAATAAATAAAAAAGTCATATACACTTTTTAATTTATCTTTGTTTTATTAAAAATAATATTAAATTATAATTTAGGTGAATGACTCATGGAAATTAATAATTAAAGACCACCTTATTAAGTGGTCTTATTATTAAGAGTTAACTGATGCGTTATTTTTTTCCAACTAAACGACAAATAGTTTCTGATACTAGGTAGCTTTTCTCAAAAGAACTGATTGGTAAAAATTCAAAGCATGAGTGGAAATTAAGTGCGCCAGTAAAATAATTTGGGGTTAAGACGCCTCTTGCTGATAAAGCTGAACCATCCGTACCACCACGCATCGGGATCGCTTTAGGCTCAACCTTTTGAATTTTCAATGCATCGAAAATTAAATCAATCGCTGTACGATCATCACCTAACGAGTCACTAATATTGCTATACACATCTACAATGCTGCATTCAATTTTTGCTCTTGGATGACGTGCTTTTATTAATTCAATAGCTTGTTCTATAAAACGTTTTCGAGCTGCAAAACTATGGCGGTCAAAATCACGGATCGCCATTTTAATTTTAGCATTATCAGGGTTTGCGATTAAATCTGTGACATAAAAATAGCCTTCGCGATGTTCTGTGTGCTCTGGGGTATCAAAACGGTCAAAACAGCCAATAAAATCATGCGCAACCCGAATAGGGTTCAATAATACATTCTTAGCTGACATGGGATGTGCGGTAATACCTTTAATTGAAACTTCGATAGAAGCTGCATTAAACGTTTCATACACAACCTCACCAAGCGCACAGCAGTCAATAGTATAAGCAAAATCAACATTAAAGCGGGTTAAATCCATAATTTTAGAACCGCGTAGACCAATTTCTTCATCAGGTACAAACGCAACGTAGATATCCCCACAATCAAAATCGGCATATTGCAGTTTATGCATTAATTCCATAACAACCGTTACAGCGGCTTTATTATCAGCACCCAGTACGCTGGTTCCATCACTAAAAATAATATCTTCACCAATATAAGGTGCAGCTTCAGGGTGCTCGGCAGTCTTAAACCAAATGTTTTCTTTTTCATTTAAACATAAATCCTGGCCTTCATACCTCAAAGTTTGAGGCTTAATGATGGGAGATAACCCAACATCGACAGTATCTAAATGAGTCACAAAACCTATTTTTGGCGCTGAAGGCTTATTTCCTGGACGCATTGCATATAAGATGGCATGGTCATCAATATAAACATTTTTCAGACCATAGTTTTCAAGCTCTTGAGCTAATAATTTTGCTAGTTCACGTTGCCCTTCTGTACTTGGAACAACTATGCTTGCTGCGTCACTTTGGCTTTCAATAGCGAGATAGCGGTAAAAACGCTGCTCTAATTGTTTACCTAATTCGTTCATTTCATATTCCTTGCATTGACTATATTTACCCTATCTACTTACTTAATAGATAAGGTATTGGCCCTACTTACTGTGCAGGATGCCATATGTAACCGCTGTCGAAACCAATTGGGATATCAAAAGCCCAGAACAAATATAATGTTGAAGTCAAAATAATTAATAACCCAACAGTAAACGGGATCATCATTGAGCACAATGTTCCTATTCCTGCATTTTTATAGTATTTTTGACAATACATCAGGATTAACGGATAAAACGGAAACATCGGTGTGCTCACGTTCATTGCTGAGTCACTGACACGAAATGCCGCTTGTGTTAACTCAGGTGAAATTCCCACTGCCATTAGCATCGGTACCAATACTGGCGCCATGATTGCCCATTTTGATGTCGCTGAAGTAATCATGATATTTAAAATAGCGGTTAATAGAATGACGCCAAAAACAGTCATTCCAGATGGCATATCAAGTGTACGTAATAACTCAGCTCCTGAAAGTGCTAATAATGTGCCTAAATTAGAATGTTGAAATGAATATAAAAATTGGGCAGCAAAAAAAGCAAAAACAATAAATGGGATAAGTGACTTAGTAATATTTTCCATTGCCTTAACAACATCTTTTGTTGACGTAAAAGATTTCGTCATATAACCATAAACAATGCCTGGCAAAGCAAAGAAAATAAACAGTAAAGGCACAACGATTTGCATAATAGGTGCTTTAGGGCTAGTTAAGCTGCCATCAGGCCCGCGTAATGGAGAATTCTCTGGCCATAACAATGCAAATAATCCGATACCTAACGCAATTAGCACTAAACCTGAAATACGAAAAGCACGATTCTCAGTGGCCGTAATTTTACCTAAATCTTTTTCAGAATCAGTATCCACTTCGTTTGAATTGATCGGACAATTTTTATTTAACCATGGTTCAACAATCTTTTCAGTGATAAACCAACACGTGAAAATAACCCCGAATGTACCACCCAAACTAAAAAAATAGTTACATAAAACATTTACGCTATAACCTGGCGCTAGCATTTGTGCGGCATCTTGCGTAAAACTTTGCATTATTGGGTCAATAATTGACGGCGTATAACTTGCAGTAAATCCCCCCGCTAAACCTGCAAATGCAGCAGCAATCCCAGCTAATGGATGACGACCACTCGCATAAAACATCATCGCTGCCACTGGCATTAAAATCACATAGGCAGAGTCTGAAGCAATATGAGAAACAATCCCGACAAACACCACGGTAGGCGTTAACATTCTAGGAGAAATAAACGACAACATTTTTTTCAATGCAGTATTAATAAAACCACTGCTTTCAGCAATACCAATACCTAACGTTGCCACTATCGTTATACCGAGAGGAGGGAAATTAATGAAGTTTTTAACTGCCGCAGTAATAAATAATATTATTTCCTCATACTGAAACATATTAACTATAGCAATTTTTTCTTTTGAAATAGGATGGTAATAACTAAAATCTACGAAAGAAAGTAGATAAGATAAAAACCAACATATAATCAGGGCATAAACAAACAGCATAGTCACATCAGGCATAACATTACCAATGCGCTCAACACGGTTTAAGAACCCTTTTTTCTTGGGAAGTGTTTTAGTTGTCATATTTACAAGCTACTTATGTTATTAGAATAGAAACTTTATAACAGTAAATAACCTATATATAAAAGTAAAATACTTTTGTGATTAGTTTTAACAGGATAAACCAGTTGCAAATTAAAACATTAGAATTATTTATATTAATTTTATATTTCAAATATGCTATATCTTAAATTTTATAAACTTATAGATTTAGATG
The DNA here is from genome assembly GCF_028478065.1 of Providencia sp. PROV255. Classification (NCBI taxonomy): domain Bacteria; kingdom Pseudomonadati; phylum Pseudomonadota; class Gammaproteobacteria; order Enterobacterales; family Morganellaceae; genus Providencia; species Providencia sp. PROV255. Next base: position 451,387 of record NZ_JAMPMI010000008.1, read on the forward strand.
TAGAATATATCACTTAAGTGTTTGGCTTCGTGGTTACGCATACAAAAAAAGGAATAATAATTACACCTTTTTTTGTATGCAAGTAAATTACACTAATGTATGTTATTCACGCTTTAATTTTTCAGTATTTGCAATATAAAGTGCTACAACAAGAACCAAAATCGCCCCTGCATGTAACAGAGTTGTCATTGGGTCACTATGGTCAACAATAATTAAGCGAATAATTGCGGTAATACCTATATATATAAAATACCTTAGTGGAAAGTGATAGCCCGACATAAAATACTTTATTATCAAAGCAATAAACTCAAAATACAGAAAATAAATGACAATACCTTCTAGTAACTCATAAGCCGTTGCTCCTTTTGAGCTACCAAACATTAATGAAGCCATTGTCACTGTTTCTTTAGCTAAGAAGAATACAAGTACAGCAGCGAGTGCTATCAAGCCTATATTTAATATCCATTGCAGTACCCACGCGATATTACTCGCATGACGCATTCCTTTCATACTGTTCATTTTTTATCCCTCTGAACAACTTCTAAGTCTATTTATTACCTTAATTGTAAAACAAATTTAAGTCATTCGCATGACAAATAAGAACTTAATTTAACCAATAAAATCAAAAAATACAGTCTGAATAGCTACTGCCGAATTGCCTATTTCTTGCTATTAATACTATAACTAGAAACTTTAGTCAGATGATGGGGACATCATTTCCATAATATCCTTCTCTGTCAACATAGGTGTTTTTTCTACAAAGTTATAATACTTAGGCTTGCTATCGATGTAAATTTGCATACTCATTTGCGCATCTTGGCTCTCTTTAAATAAAGCGGCTGATGCATAATATGTTGAAGGTGAAAGTAAATGATAAAAAAGGTGTGAACCACAATTTTTACAAAATGCACGTTCTCCCCATTGAGATGACGCAAAAATTGTCACAGCTTCTTGCCCCTCAATTATTAAATCGTTACCACAATCAACACTAAAACCTGGGCCGCCATTCCATTTTTGGCACATTCCGCAATGGCATACACTGACATGACTAATATCTTTTGTAGTTGTGATTTTTACAGAACCACACAAACATTGGCCTTGATGCATAGAATCCCCTTTATTTTGATCGTAGATTTATAATCTCAATATGAACATGTCCGCAGAAAAGTTAAGTGATGATTTACCTTTCATCTATTCTGAATTGTCGCCCGCTAAAACGTTTATCGTTAACAATACTGCGCAGCTGTGAACTATCAAATTCTTTCGTTTCCCGTTCAAATTCAATATCTGCATCATTTCCATCTGTGTTTTGTAGTACATATTCATACGTCACTTTATTATGCATTGCAATTTCTGTTAATACCGTATTACTCGTAGCTTGGGCAGCTATTGAAAAACCAGTCAAAATAACAACCATAATAAATATACGAGCCAGTAATGTTTTTTTCATCATCATCTCCTATTCTGTTAGAACTGTTTTAGCGCAAATCCCCGTCAGAAAAAACAGACTACAAGTAAGAGTTATCATGATTAAGTAAAGAGATGTCAAAACTGTCAACGACGTAAATTAATACCAAATAGGGAACCATTCCCTATTTGGTTAATAAAAATCTAGTTATAGCTCTTCATTATTTGTTTTATCTGAAGAGTTAACTTCTCTTAATAAATACCAGCAAAAATACCCTAATACTAATATTCCAATAAATAACAATACCCATAAGGTAATTGTCAGCCAGTTAAAATTATCATCAACTGCGTCTGTTGCAGTTAACCTATCTACACCACCCAATTCAATGACTGTATTATCAAGAAAAAGCTGAGGGTAATTCGTCATTAGTTCATCAATGCTATCTGGTTTCCCTATCAGCTGGCTTGTGGTCAATTTATCAAAGCTTGCTTGTTTATTCCCCCAAACAAGCAAATACGGAGCGGGACCTTGTAAATTAAAAATAAGGTTATAAGCATCTCGTTTCCCCGTTAGCCTTGGTGGTTGGTCCTCCCAACTGCCTTTGAGTGCAGAAATTCTTACTTTACCTACCATTTCGCCATAAAGTGTAGTGCTCGGATTACTAACTAATTCACCATCTATTATTTGATTATATGCAACAATATTAGTGAGTAATTTCCAACTTTCACCTCTATCAGATGAATACTCTATTTTTAGTGGGATCACGCGATTTGATTGCTGCAATTGTATTTGTAATTCACTTAATGGCTGAGCTCTTGGCAATTGATATATAACATGGTCTTTTGAAACTCCATCATTGGTCATTTCAAAATGGAATAATTCCTGGCGATAAGTTGAATTAAGTATACTAGAAGTAGCATTTACTTTTAATAAGTCAGGGATAACAATATCAGGGCCACTGACAATCACAGCCATAAGATAAGGTGCATTCAATGCCTTTGAATTACCATTTAATAATTCAATATTATTACTTGCAATAGTTTCAGAATTTAACTTCAAATTCATAATTGGCTGGTTTGTTGCTATATTTAGCCAGTTTTCTTTGTCATCACTGGAAAAAACAAATACCTTTGCCTGCCATTCATTCTCACTTTTAGCCCAGTCTAATGTCAGGTTTTTAATTGGCGTATCTTTGGTTTGACTTTGATTTCTCGTTAATAAATAAGCCTGATAAGCAACATTGTCTTTTACCTGCATACTAGGCAACTCAATTCTATCTACCTTGCCTGGAATAGATTCAACTAATAGATGTTGCCTTTCTCTACGCACATCATCATGAGAATTAACGCTATCAACCTGCGTCACTAAACGTTGTGGCGTAAAAGTCACCTTCTCATTAGAAATGGACTTTTCCGTATCAGAAAATAAGACTGAAGGAATTTCATTACCCGTACCGTTAAAGACGCGAACATCTTGCAAGGTCTTGGGGTACGCTGAATTAATGTATGCATTTACAGGGAGCTCTAACCAATAAAAAGGAGTCGATGTATCGAGTACATTTATTTCTGAGCCTTGATAAAAGCTATAAGGTGTAGCCTCTTCTACTGTCTGCGCATTTAAGTAACTTGAAAACAATAATGACAAAGAGAAGACTGCAAAAAACCTTCTTAGCCCGGTATTTTTTATTAAACTCATGATTGTTTCTCCTGTTCGACTTTCCCTTTTGTTTCTTTTGGTGGTAATGGTGAAAAATACCCAACAATTAAAATTAATAATGCAACACCAATAAATGAAATTGCGCGAGAAATACCACCCTGCCCATAAATATCAATTAAGAATAACTTGGCAATAACACAAGCAAAAATACCGGCTCCCATAAACCACCAAATACGATTTTTCTTAATAGCGGCAATAGTGATACAGGCTAGTGCAGCCAATGCCCAACTGATAGAAAGCACAGTTTGCAATAAGCGCGAATCATAAAGAGTATCATAGTTCCAATTTAGCTCAGCGAAATCTGCTATTGCACGAATTAAGATACCGTTAAACCAATAAGCAGAAAGTGCAATTATAGCCACTAATAAACTACGTAGAATCCAAAAATTAGCCACTGTCATGTTGCGTATTTTTTGAGTGAAACCTTTACGTATTAAAATTAGAGTCGCAATACTAAATAACCCAGCTTCATCTAATGGGTTGATTAACGGCACATAACTCCAAAAGGTCAATTTGCCATCTTCTAAATTCGCATAGCAAGATAATACAATTAACCCCACTGTCACAGGGAGCATTGCATACCAGTAAATTAACCCATTACGTTTCATTGGTGGCATTCTATTTTGTTGTAGCCAATAAAGAATAATCACGGTTAGCGTTATCGCCATGACATAAATAAAATACCCCACTTCGTGCATTCCCCATGGCAAAATGGAGACAAACCAATTCACCTGAGTACCAATAAATGCAAGAATTAGCCATAAATTAGCGCTATGAAGTACTCTTTGCATCCAGCGATCACGAAGTTTATACGCATGAATAACAAATAAAACAGAACTACCCAATACAACTGGCCATATAAGAGAACCTTCGCCACGCCCCATCGGGTTTTGGTCGTTTAAGAAATCTAAACCAAGATAATAATATCCCGCAATCCATAGGATGGATTGGCAAAGTAGCAATGGCACCCAATTTATATGGATAGCATATAAACGCCAGAACCAAACAGAAATAACGACCAAAACTAAAATAATAAAGCCTTCAGATTCACGGCTCCATGATAAAATATCCGTAAATAAGGGGAGCCAGCAAAACCAAGTCACCAAGCCAATAATTAAGAAACCGTAGCTAAATAAAGTAAAGTTGCTGTCTTCATGACGACGAGTATGGAAAAGCCCTCCGGCCATAAAACATGCGATTAATAGCACTGGCACCATATAAGTACTACTGCGACTCCAATATAAATAAGGATAATCACTTAATAAGGTTATTGCACTAATAACAATCAATAAAGAGCCAATAGCCGCCATTTTTTTCTGGTTTTGCTGTAAACCGAACCAAAGAATTAACAGCCCTTCTAATGACCAAATAATGGAAGTCCACTCAAATGTTAACGCTAGTGGAATAGCTAAAGTAATAAAACCAGCACCAATAATAATATTCGCTAATGCCATATTTTTGCCAGCAGATTTATAGCGCTTATGTACTTGTGATCCAGTAATCAGATATAACAAACCAACAATCAGTGAAATAAAGGCTGGTAATAGACCTTCCCCTTGTGAAATAAAGAATTGAAGGGCAATACTAATAAAAGGTGGAACAAACAGAAGTGTATTATCAACAATCAGTTGCTTGCTATGTTCAAAACGCAGTGAAAACAGTTGAGTTAAGGCATTAAATACAACTAAATTAGCGATGATAAAGAGTTGGCAAGATAAATAATAGCCTAGTTGGTAATTTTCTAATCCCCATAAAATGGCAACACTATAAGTCATCACCATACCAACTAAATTTAAAGGGCGCCAAGCTTGCCACACACTAATAACCAAAATACCAATGGACAGCATCAGGTAATAAGAGAACAAGACAACATGACTTCCACCGCCAGTAGAAAGCAATACCGGTGCTAAATACCCACCTATTGATGCTAAAACGGCTAAATTAATAGTTCGCTGCAATAATGCCAAAGCAATACTTGCTGCACAAATAAGTAACATAAACGCGAATGCCATTCCATATGGCACCATCGTATATAATTTAAAGGCAGCAAAAATAGTGATATACAAGCAGCCTATCGCCCCTCCTTGTAAAATCAACCCAAATAATGCCTTTTTATTTCGTAACCACCAGCCAACCCCTAGTAAGGCTAAGCACCCTACTGCACTGAAAATTAACCGCATTTGCGGTGAAATAATTTCATTTTGCACGCTGTAATTCAGTAAATATGCCACACCTAGGAATAACAGCAGGATACCTATTTTCGCAACCGGGTTTCCTTTAAATAGCCAACTAAAGAAATAGCTGAATATTGATTTATCGTGACTAACCGAATGCTGATTGTTTTGATTTGTATTAGACTTATTACGATTAAATCGATTTGGGTCAATTTGCTGTACTAGCGTGTTATCAAACCTATTTGGATTGGTATTTTCATGAGTAGATTGCTCCCTCATCGGAGCTGAATTCACATTATCAGATAAACCATGTTCTTTTTCAGCTTGCTGGTAAGCAACATGGCTCATCGAGGCAAGCTCTTGAGTTGCTCCCTGTTCGTTGTCTAATTTAACGTCCGCACTAGAAGAGAATTCATTTCCCTCTTGCTCTACAGGCGCATCCTGTATTTCATTTAAAACTGGTTGAGGAGATGCCACACCATAAACGGATATACTCTGCGTATATTTTGCTTTTGAAAGCAAAGTCTCTAATGAGGAAACCTTCTGATTTAACAGCGAAATTTGGTACTGCAACCGACCTGTTCGATTGATGGCAATGATAGCAAGAATCGGAGCTAGCACTAGCAGAAAAACTAATACGAGTCCTACTAGTATCCAAGTATCCACAAATAGGTTTCCTCATAATAAAATTCACAATTGAGAATCTGGAAAATAATGACCACGATTACTGCTAGTGTAAATAGCATTGATCCCCTTGCCAACTAAATGTAATAAACTGTTACAAAATAATTCGTTACATGCTGCTTTTAGGTATACCTTAGACAAAAAAGAAGCGATATTTCCCTTCTTTTATGTATGACTTATTAATACTCCCATTAGTTATTTTAGTAACTAAGAAAACCCTTAATCATCATTTAATGATAATTTCATTCATAAAGAATAGGTAACTGATATAACTATCTATTCTTAATGTTCCTTTTTAGATGCTCAAAAAATTAGTCATTAAAATTTTATTAGTACAATTTTTTTTATTATGTTATCTATATAATAGCTTTATCTGCAAACATTACTCTAATACTTATTATCCTTAAATGACTAAAGTCATTTATAATTATGTTAATTAGTTTCTTAATTAAGCACTGATAAAAACATAAATGTTTTAATTTAAATAAAGTTAACACACGGGAAAATGTTAACTGTCATTCCACAGATTTTTTATTCGACAAAGCCTATCGCATAATATCGGGAGAATTTTTAATGTTAACTCACATTATACTTGCTGCTTTAGGGCCCATTGTTCTTGGATTAGCCGTCGGTTGGCTATCGGGTAAATATGGGTTTATCAAAAGAGAGTATTCCCAAGCCTTTGCTGACTTTGTAGTTAAAATAGCATTACCATTTGCATTATTTCTAGCTGCTGCACAGGCTCCACCCTCGGTATTGCTCAATATTGACTACTTATTAGCATTAGCCGTAGGACTAATTGCAACATACGTGATTGGTTTTATTTTTGGTAAGTTTATTTTTCGTCACAATAAGAAAGATGCTGCAATGCAAGCATTGTCGGTGTCTTTTCCTGATATGGCCTACTGTGGGCCACCTGTCTTACTCGCAACTGTCGGGTCATCAGGCTTAATCGCTATGGTATTAGGCAACCTTATTTATACTGTCATTATTATCCCATTTACTCTCTTAATGATCAGTGGCTCACAACAAGGGCATAGTGTCTTTAAATCTGTTGGGAAAGCCATTGCCCAGCCCTTAGTTTTTCTTCCTATTCTAGGGGCATTATTGGCTATTTTTGGTGTTAAATTACCTGAAATATTACAAAACTCAGTTAATGAATTAGGTAAAACAGCAGGCGGAGTCGCTTTATTCTTCCTTGGATTGCTCCTTTCAGGAATCAAACTGACAATAAGTAAGGAAATTATATTTAACGTCTTTATAAAAAACTTTGTTCAAGCCGCTCTTATTTTAGGGACTGGGCTCGCTTTAGGATTACAAGATGATTTACTTAAAGCCGCGTTTATCATTGGTGTATTACCCACCGCGACCGCTGTTCCTGCATTAGCAATTAGTAATCAGGCCTATACGGAAACCTCTGCTGGAACCGTGTTATTAAGTACACTTGCTGCCTTAATTTCGATTATTGGCGGTATCACTATCGTCGAAATGCTTTAGCTTTCAAATTAATGGTAGCCTAAACATAGGCTGCCATTTCATTGCGGCACTAAATTCTCTGTTGCTTTTATCACCTATAATTTGCCAGACAGATCACAAAAAACGTATCATAGAGATAAGTACTTTTCTTTTATACACCTAGGATACGAACAAAAAATGAAAATTAGTGATGAGTTAGCTTCCGCTATCGCTTCCGTTACTGAAGTCGCTGCTGTAGCTGCCTTCGATTGGGTAGGTAAACAAGATAAAAATGCCGCAGATAAAGCCGCTGTTGAAGCAATGAGAAATCGCCTAAATGAAATTGATTTTCATGGCAAAATTGTCATTGGTGAAGGTGAAATCGACGATGCTCCCATGCTATATATTGGCGAGCAAGTTGGCAAACAATCCGGGTCTGTTGGGTTAGATATCGCAGTAGATCCTATTGATGGAACACGTATGGTGGCTTGTAATGAAAAAAATGCCATTGCCGTACTTGCTGCCGCGCCAACGGGAACACTGCTTCAAGCACCTGATATGTATATGGAAAAACTTGTTGTTGGTGCCGCAGCGAAAGGAGCTGTTCACCTAGCAAATCCCCTAGAAAAAAATTTAGAATTTCTTTCCTCCTCACTGAATAAACCCATTTCAAATCTTTCAATCGCAGTGCTTGATAAACCTCGCCATCAACATATTATTAAAACTATCCGTAATTTTGGTGCGAATGTGATTACCATCCCTGATGGTGATGTACTCGCCTCATTACTTACCATTCTTCCGGAGCATCCCATTGATATGATGTATGGGACTGGTGGTGCTCCTGAAGGCATTATCAGTGCAGCCATCGCACGCGCTTTAGGCGGTGATATGCAAGCAAGGCTAATTTCTCGAGATAAAGCCAAAGGTGATAGCGAAGAAAACAAACAGCTCGCGGCACAAGAAATTTTGCGCTGTCAGCAAATGGGGTTAGAAATTGGTGAGGTGTTATCTTTAGACCAGATGGTGAGTACTTCTGATGTCATATTTGCCGCCACAGCTATCACACCAACAATCTTGATGGATGGTGTATCAATAGATGCTTACAGCCGTATTTCAAATACCATTTTGGTTAATGGCCGTGACCGTTCGCTAAAACTGATTAATAATCGCTATTTTAATTAATGCAACAATACAGTATGTCATATATATCAAAAGGGCTTTTCAGCCCTTTTGATTACAACTATTTAAGATGAAAATTAACGCTCAAGAGTCATACGATTTAACATCGGAGCAGTTAAAACCATCAAAATTGCCATCACACCAGTCACTAAACCAATCTTCAGGAATACGTCACTGTACACAGCTAAAGATTCAACTTTACTAGTAAGTTCACCTTCTGGTGCCGCTGCCATTGAGGCAACATACCCTGCGATAAATGCTGCTGCTGAGTTAGTCAGGAACCACGCGCCCATAATAAAGCCCATTAAACGCTGTGGAACTAACTGAGCTACCATCGCAAGGCCAAGACCTGAGATCATCAGCTCACCAATACTTTGGAAGCCATAGCAGATAACTAGCCATTGAACAGAAACAATCCCAGCTTCATTTGCAAATTTCGCACCTAATGGCAAAACTAAGAATGCCGCGGAACATAGCAACATACCAATAGCAAATTTATGTGGCATCGGTAAGTTGTCGCCCATTTTATTATAAATTGCAGCTAAAATTGGGCTTCCAATCATGATCCATAATGGATTCAGAGCTTGGTATTGTGCAGGCTCAATAGAAAAACCAAAAACTTCATGCTCTACGTTATGTAATGCAAAGAAGTTTAGCGATGTAGGCATTTGGCTATAAAGAACAAAGAATACAATCGCTTCAAGCATTAGAATCAATGCAACAATCATGCGGCGACGCGCCGTACCTTTCAGTGCTAATGTTTCTTTGATAAAGATAACTAAAATACCCAAAGAAATAATCGCTAATGCTGTACGAGCAATACCGAGGTTATGCAATAGCCATGTTGAAATCGCAATGAGTGCAACAACACCAGCGACAGTTGCGACCAACCTTGAGATCACGACAGGAGCGAAGTCAGGCTTTGAGCCATGTTGAGAAACCCATTTTTTACACATATAGAAGTTAATCAATGTGATAATCAGGCCTACAACACTAAGAGAGAACGCAACATCCCAGCCATAATGTTTTGCTAACCATGGTGTTGCAATCATTGAGAAGAATGAGCCGATATTCACGGACATATAGTACATGGTGAATGCACCGTCCAAACGAGGGTCGTCTTTTTCATAGCAGGTTGATAACAGTGATGATGGGTTTGCTTTAAACAAACCATTACCAACTGCAATAGTCGCTAAGCCAACATACACCATCGACACGTCATGCCCTGAGAAAGCAACAAATGCGTACCCCGCAATCAGTGTTATCGTTCCAAGAACAATAACACGTTTTGTTCCGAGAACTTTATCCCCTAACCAACCACCTACCGCAACAAAACCATAAACTAATGCTGCAAACGCCGAGAAAAGTGTAATTGATTCTGTTTCTGACATACCCAGCACTTGGCTTAGGTATATTGGAAGGATCCCTTGAAGACCGTAGTAACCAAAACGTTCCCAGAGTTCGATAGAAAAAATAAGATAGAATGAGCGAGGTTGCTTAAACGCGTTAAGACTGACTTCCTCTTTGTTATTTGTTGTGGACACAAGTTACCTCTAGTACAACCTGTACATATGCAAAAAAACCACGGAACGCTCTATGCGCTCTCGCATTGTTATGATCTCAAGAATTCAAAGTTGAAAAGATTCACTTTTGGTAGGAGGAGTATCATTCCCTGACCTCAAAACAAACAATACTGTGTGTAGACTTGTTTATGGATCTCAAACATAAATTCAATGAGTTAAAGCACATTTGATTATTTATTCAACATTAATTGGCAGATAACCCGCCCAGAACCCAATAATCAATTAAGCCATATACGTTATTTATGCACCAAAATTAAAGAATTAGCTAGTATTAATTACTGCTTGAATTGAATTTAATCGTGATTTACTTCAATTTTTTACAAAATCACCAAATTATTATCGATTACTAATTAGTCATTTGTTTATTAAATGTTAAGAACATTATTCTATAGTGAAACTATAACACCCTGTTTATAACTCTATGATTTATTGCTTTAAACGTTATGGGAAACTAAAAATATCCATAACAAATGAACACTTTTTTCTTTTATGATCTTTTATGATAAGAAAGGATTTAGAGAGTCGCAGCTAAAGAGACATTCAAACTGGAATTTTGGATAAAAAAAAGCCCAGTTAAAAACTGGGCATAATGCATTCTACTCAAGGATCTTTTTGCTAAATTCAAACTATCACTACGTAGGTGCATTATTACATTACTTCGTGTAAAGAAATGAATGATGAGGGTAAATATATGAATGTTTACGCAAGCAAACAGTATATAGATACTACTAAGACACAGTATCACTGAAAAAAGTTCATCTTTTTTTAAATTATTTATGTATTTTTTGCTCTATGCGCTAATAGCAACAATTAACCATCTGATTTAGTAGAATTAATATAAAATGTCCTTCATATCATTGCAGGAACTTATCTAACAAGATAACGTAGCCGTTAAGAGCTTAGTCCAAAGGATGTCATGTGAAAAAAGTATTTTTACTGTTTTTTATCTTTATTAACGTATTTTTCTCTCCTGCCTTTGCAGAAGAAGCAACGCCACTAATTAATGAAAAAACGCTAATTGCACTTGCGGAACAGGGCCAAGCCGAAGCTCAGTTTAATTTAGGTATGTTTTATCAGTATCACCATCAGTTTGACCAAGCTTTACATTGGTATCTTCTCTCTGCTAATCAAGGCTTTACAAAAGCACAAATTAACCTTGGTTTGATGTACCAACAAGGTACCGGGGTTAAGTTAGATGAGAAACAAATGCTGCACTGGATGAGCAGAGCAGCCGAAAATGGTGATCCTATTGGCCAAATGAATATGGCCGAATATACCTTATACGGCCTTGATAATTTATTAGAGAAAAACCCAGAAAAAGCAGAACAGTGGCTAGAAAAAGCGGCCGAACAACATTTCCAACCTGCTATGCTCACCCTCGCCTATTGGTATGAAGAGGGAAAAGCTGTTACAAAAGACCCGCAAAAAGCCCAAAAAATATATCTTGCTCTTGCTGAAAAAAACCATCCTCAAGCACTCTATTTATTGGGTTATCAGGCTGCTGTAGGCATGTATGATAAGGTGAACTACCCTCTTGCCTTTCAATATTTTACCCGTGCCGCAGAATTGGGCTTTTCCCCCGCCCAAAATAGCTTAGGTATGCTGTACCTAACCGGGCAAGGCACCCCAAAAAATACCCAATCAGCCATAAAATGGCTAACCCAAGCCGCTGAACAAGGTGAAGTTTCGGCTCAATTTAATGTTGCGCTTATCTATGCACGCGGTGATGGTATCAAGGCTAACCAAGCAAAAGCGTGTCACTGGTTTATAAAAGCCGCTCAGCAAAATAGTGTCGATGCGCAATATGCAGCAGGAGCTTGCTACCAATATGGTATGGGTGTTGAAGCCGATGATAAAAAAGCCCTACGCTGGTATCAACTCGCAGCCGCTAAAGGCCATGAGCGGGCTGAAAAGAAAGTGTTAATTTTAGAAAACCAGCAACAATAAACTCTATTTTTCCAACTTACTGTTGTACCACTAATATAAGTAAGATAAAGAAAATCTGCATTGTTTATAGCCAATGCAGAGCTTCTATAGGCATATACTTATTAGTTCAGACACTCACAATTTAGCGCGATAAATTCGCTGCGGTCGGCCAACTTTGCCATACTCAATTTCGGCTTCAATTTTATCCTTCGCTAAACAATACTCCAAATAACGCCTTGCCGTGGTCCGACTGAGTTTGATGGTTTCAGCAATACTTTCTGCCGTATATTGCACATCAGGTTCAGTGAACAAAGCGAGTATTTTTTCAAGTGTAATAATATCAATGCCTGTTGGAAGTTCTTCCTTTGATTCCCCTCGCGCATAGGTATTGAACATATCATCAATTTTACTTTGGTTGGTTTTGCTATTGTCCTGTACAACAGATTTACGTTGAATATACCTATCCAATGTTTGGCCTAAACGCTCATAGGCAATTGGCTTCACTAAATAGTCAAAAACGCCTAAACGAATAGCTTCAGAAACCGTATCCATATCACTTGCAGCCGTAGTGAATACAATATCTGCATTATTCCTTTCTTGTATTAACTCATGGACCAGATCAATCCCTTTACCATCTGGTAAATAGTTGTCTAATAAAATCAGGTCTGGTTTCATGTATTCAATCATTTTTCTCGCTTCAGCAAGGTTACCTGCAAGCCACACTTTCTCACATGCGGGATAGGCTTTTATATACTCACTGTGCATTTCAGCAAGTAGTAACTCATCTTCCACAATGAGGATTTTTATCTTAATCATTTTATATCTTCACTTTCGGAATAAAAATTGAAAATACTGTACCATGCGGTTGATTTTCTTCAATAATAACCGCACCATTACAGCGTTTAACATAAGACGCAACAAGATATAACCCGATACCATGGCCATCTGTCACATCGGTTTTCGTTGTCACACCGCGCTCGAACCATTTATCTTGCATTTCTGATGGGAAACCACACCCCTGATCCGCGACTTCAATGACAATCTCCTTCCCTTCATCAGAAAGGTATAATTCCACTTGTTTATTACCCTGATTATTTTTCAAACTTGCTTCAAATGCATTATCAAGTAAATTTCCCAATATGGCACAAAATTCCGTACTATTTAACGAATCAGGTAATTCATGCAACTGACTACCGGCAGTAAATTTTAATTGTAGCCCTAATTCTTTGGCTCGATGGTGCTTACCAAATAGTAAACCTGCAACCTGCTTATCAAAAAACTGCCCACGGAGTGTATCAATTAATTGCTGCTGAGATTCTGATTCCCCTTTAATCAAAGCCAACGCTTGGTCATATTCTTTCATTTGCAATAACCCACTTAATGTTGACATCCAATTAAGATGTTCGTGCCGTAAAGTGCGTAAATTTTCAATATATTGACGAACTTGAGTCAACTGAGAGTTTAACGATTCAATATCGTTTTGACTACGAAAGCTAATAACCGCCCCCACCAGATGCTCACCATCACGAATCGCAACCCGGTTTGCAATCACATTTAAACCATTAAACTCGCCAATCACATCATGCTTAGTTGTTTCAAGGTCGGTAATAAAAAAATCAGCTGGCGATATATGCTCTGACACAAATGTTCCTGTTAACTGGCCCAATGGCTTACTTAGGGATAACATTTTTCTCGCATTTGAGTTGATATTGATAATTTGCCCTTGTGTATTTACCGCAATCACACCTTCAAAAACGGCTTCAAATATTCCTTTTTGTACTAACACCAGTTGAGTAATCTCTTCAGGTTCCATTCCCAACATTTGTTTTTGAATTAAACGTGAAAACCCCCAAGATAAAAACAGCAAAATAATCAATATTCCTAAAAAGGTAGCACCTGTTTGCACAAACAATTCACTGCGTGACGTATCAATTTTGTTGGATAAGTAACCAATAGAAACAACGCCAATCACTTTACCTTGTTCATCAAAAATAGGGGTCTTGGCTCTAACAGCATTTCCCATCGAGCCTTCGCCATTAATGAAATAGCTTTCCCCTTTCTCTAAGGCGCCTGGTTTGTTCCACTGCATTTCAAAACCAATTTTTTGGCTATTTGGGTGATATAACCGAATTGATTTTTCATCACCGATAACTACATAATCATAGTTGGAATCTTGGTTTAGTTTGTCAGCAATAACCTTCAGTCTCGGAATATCTCTATTCTTTACTGATTGCACCACACCATCAATAGAAGCAATCAGCTTTGCTTGGCTCATCGCTAACGATTGAATGTTTGCAATCAATCGATTTTCAGCCGTATCCGTGAAATATTTGCCCAACCCGAACGTTAAAAAAACAGAAACAATCAATAACAGAAAAAAAACTCGTACTGAAAATGAAACTGAATTTACTTTTTTCAATGAAGAGAATGCATATTCTTTTTTCATGTTATATCTCGTTACTGGCTGAAAAGTAAAAAATTTGTTAATTCAAAAAAGGTAGGATAACCGATAAATCGGATTCAAGCCAAAGGTATAATACACATATTAATAATTAAACACATTAAAACCAAGCAATAAAAAACATATCCAATAATTAAAAACTTTAAAACCATTAAACAAATACAATCTCATTTAAGAAACATGAAATAGGTCAAATATATTAAATACAGTATCTTTAATATAAATATCAGAGAGGATAATTAAATAAGAATTTATATTTACTTTTATAAGAATAACCAAAAATATTTATTTAATTAACTTTAACATTAGCAACATTTTAAAAACATCTCTAAATGAGATGCAGGATACTATTATGTTCGAAAACATAACGTTTAACCAAGTAAAACGTCATGAGAACAGGAAACTTGCTGAAATAACTCAGTTTTTAAAGGAAAACGATTTAGAGCTTGATTCAAGCATTGACGTTTTTATTACAATCTCACGCAATGAAAAATTAATTGCGTGCGGAGGCTTAGCAAAAAATGTTATTAAATGCGTTGCTATTAGTGATGATGCTCGAGGTGAAGGCCTTGCATTAAAATTAGCAACAGAACTGGTTAATCTTGCTTACGAAAATAATACAACGCATTTATTTATTTATACTAAATTTCAAAATGAAAGCTTATTCCAACAATGTGGCTTCCATACTATTGCCACCGTTCCTGATATTATGGTGTTGATGGAAAACAGTTGCTGTTATCTAAAACGTTATATCGAAAGTTTAAAAGCACAACGTAAGGAAGGAAAAAAAATTGGCGCAATCGTCATGAATGCCAATCCCTTCACCCTTGGCCATCGCTATTTAATAGAACAAGCCGCGAAGGCCTGTGACTGGCTACACCTATTTGTTGTCAAAGAAGATACCTCTCGTTTCCCTTATAAAATTAGATTAAATTTAATCGAAGCTGGGACTAAAGGAATAGAAAATCTCACTATCCACAAAGGCTCCGAGTATATTATTTCTCGCGCGACTTTTCCTTGTTACTTTATTAAAGACAAAACGGTTGCCAATAACTGTTATACCGAAATAGACATTAAGATATTTCGTCAATATATCGCCCCTGCTCTGGGGATAACCCATCGATTCGTAGGCTCGGAACCATTTTGCCAAGTCACCAACCAATATAACCAAGACATGCGCTTTTGGTTAAAAACCGATGCTATGAATTTTCCACCTATAGAACTCGTTGAATTTCCGCGAACAATCATCAATGGAACGGCAGTTTCTGCCTCACAAGTTAGACGATTGCTCGCTAAAAAAGATCTTGCGGCGATTAAGCCGATTGTACCTGAGGCAACCTATCAATATTTACAAGAGATGGTCGCCAATCAAGTCGCATCCGCTCAAAGCCACACCGAAAGTTCTGAATTAGCCATAGGTGAAATATGAAGATAAAACACGCAGCAGTAGCTGGCACACTTGAATCAAGTGATGTCATGGTTCGTATCGAACCGCTAGAAGACACTCAAGAGGTCTCAATACAAATTACCAGTAGTGTTGAAAAGCAGTTTGGGGATGCTATCGCAAAAATCGTACAAGAAATGATTCAGCAGCATGATATTCAAGGAGCACAAATCATTGTAGATGATAAAGGTGCACTGGAATGCGTACTTAAAGCGCGTTTAGAAGCCTTATTGGCTCGCGCCTGTGATATCGACTATCTGCCTTGGGAGGATAAATAATGACTCCAGAACAAAAATCACGTACACGCAGAAGTATGTTATTTGTGCCCGGTTCCAATGCAGCCATGTTAAGCAATTCCTTTATTTATAAAGCGGATGCTTTAATGTTCGACCTTGAGGACTCTGTAACTTTACGCGAAAAAGACACTGCTCGTCGCTTGGTTTACCATGCATTACAGCACCCGCTTTATCAAGATATTGAAACCATTGTGCGGGTCAATGCATTAGATTCCGCCTTTGGTGTTGCTGACCTTGAGGCCGTTGTTCGTGGTGGTGCAAATATTGTCCGCCTTCCTAAAACAGATACTGCGCAAGATGTTATTGATATTGAAAGTGAAATCTTACGTATAGAAAAAAGTTGTGGCCGCGAAGAAGGTAGCACGGGTTTGCTCGCCGCTATCGAATCTCCAATGGGCATCACTCAAGCAGTCAATATTGCTCATTCATCACCAAGACTTATAGGCATCGCATTAGGTGCCGAGGACTATGTCCGCAATTTGCGCACCGAGCGGTCTCCAGACGGCGTAGAACTCCTCTATGCTCGGTGCGCCATTTTACAAGCCGCTCGTTCAGCCGGTATTCAAGCGTTTGATACCGTATATTCTGATGCGAATAATGAAGAAGGTTTCCTACGCGAAGCCGCTCACATTAAACAGCTCGGCTTTGATGGCAAATCATTAATTAACCCAAGACAAATTGAGTTACTTCATAATTTATATGCACCAACTCAAAAAGAAGTCGACCATGCACAGCGTGTTGTTGAAGCCGCTGATGCCGCAGCCCTTGAAGGTAAAGGTGTGGTTTCATTGAACGGAAAAATGGTCGATGGCCCAGTTATTGACAGAGCTCGCCTCGTGTTATCACGAGCAGCATTATCAGGAATTCGGGAAGAGTGAGGCAATAAAAATGACAAATAATACTCAGCGCCAGGCTCGCGTATCAGCCTACTTACAACCAAATACTGACGATGTACTACGTGAATTTAAAGATATCGGCAAAGTACAACAACAGGTACAAAAGCCGAGAAATCGCAAATTATGTGATGACTTACAAGTCGCGATCCGTCGTTCTGGTCTTAAAGACGGTATGACTATTTCTTTCCATCACGCCTTTCGCGGTGGAGATCTTACGGTCAATATGGTGATGCAAGTCATTGCTGAAATGGGTTTTCGCAACTTAACACTTGCATCAAGCTCATTAAGTGCTTGCCATTCACCACTTGTTGAACATATTCGTCATGGTGTTATCCGCAAAATTTATACCTCTGGTATCCGAGGCCCACTCGCTGAAGCTATTTCACGTGGTGAATTAGAAGAACCTGTACAAATTCATTCGCATGGTGGAAGAGCCAATCTAATTCATAGCGGTGAACTAGTTATTGATGTGGCGTTTATTGGGGTTCCTTCTTGTGATGAATACGGCAATGCCAATGGCTACACTGGCAGTGCGAGTTGCGGTTCTTTAGGTTATGCCAAAATTGATGCTGAGACCGCGAAAAAAGTGGTGATGCTCACTGAAGAGATATTAGATTACCCCCATAACCCATCCAGTATTAAGCAAGATGAAGTCGATTACATCGTCAAAGTTAAACGGGTGGGTGATGCCGATAAAATTGGGGCTGATGCGACACGTATGACGTCGAACCCTCGTGAACTTCTGATTGCTCGTACTGCAGCTGATGTTATCGAAAAATCGGGTTACTTTAAAGATGGTTTTTCATTACAAACCGGTACGGGCGGTGCTTCTCTTGCCGTCACTCGCTTCCTTGAAGACAAAATGAGACGCCATAATATTCAGGCTGGCTTCGCACTTGGCGGCATTACCTCAACTATCGTTGATTTACATGAAAAAGGATTAATTCGTAAATTATTGGATGTCCAAAGTTTTGATAAAGCGGCAGCAGAATCACTTGCTCGCAACCCGAATCATATTGAAATCAGTGCTAACCAATATGCGTGCTTTGATTCAAAAGGTGCTTCCGTTGATATGCTTGATGTGGTTGTGCTCAGCGCGTTAGAAATCGATACTCGCTTTAATGTCAATGTGTTAACGGGTTCTGATGGCATTATTCGTGGTGCATCTGGTGGCCATAGTGACACAGCTGTTGCATCAAAATTATCTATCATTGTTGCACCACTGGTACGTGGCCGTATTCCAACATTAGTGGATGAAGTGCTCACGTGTGTTACACCTGGTTCCAGTGTCGATATTCTTGTCACTGACCATGGAATTACAGTTAACCCTGCTCGTCCTGAATTAAAACAGCAACTTGAAAGCCAAGGTATTAAAACCGTTTCAATGAACTGGTTACGAGAACGAGCACAATTATTAACTGGTACTCCTAACCCAATTGAATTTACAGATAAAGCTGTTGCGGTTGTTCGTTATCGTGATGGCTCAGTCATTGATGTTGTTCATCAAGTGAAGGAGTAAATATGTTTTACCCACTGCCTGATACTCAAGAGCAATTTGATATTTCTTTACCTGAACTGTTGGATAGCCGAGATGCCCGTCAGGCTCGCCAACAAGCGTGGATTGGTCTCCATCAGGTAACCTTGATTTCATTTACTGTCGTTTTTCCTGGAGCTGTCAAAGACAACTCTCTTGTTAGACATGTGTTTAATCAGGGCCTAAATGCGCTTAAACAAATTGCTTCATGCGGGCAGTGGGTGTTTTTATCACAACAATCTTGGGCATTAAAAACGGGGCCGGAATGCTTGGTTGCCGTTGACGGAGATGCTATCGAGATTAAAAAAGCGTTAATTCGCATGGAAGAATCGTCTGCTGTTGGTCGGTTATGGGATTTTGATGTGTTTGATGCCAAGGGGCAGCAATATTCACGTAGTCAATTAAATCTGCCACCAAGACAATGCCTAATTTGTGAAAATGAAGCGAAAATTTGTGCTCGTCAGCGGACACATTCATTGGTTGAGATACTTAATCGTATCGAGGAGTTAGCGTATGCAACCCATTAAACAACTCAGCCATATAAATGATAAATTAACCCACTATTACAGCCAATTAGCATGGCAGGCGATGTTAGCTGAAGTAAACTTAACCCCTAAACCTGGGTTAGTGGATAAACATAATACCGGTGCCCATAAAGATATGGCACTGACAGATTTTCATTTAAGTGCCAATGCCATCGCGACACATTTTCCTCAATTTTTGCAAGCAGGCGCTCAATACAAAAATTGTCCTATAGAGCAACTATTACCCCATATTCGCCCTATCGGAATGGATTGTGAAAAGTCGATGTTCCGTGCAACAAAAGGGGTTAATACCCATAAAGGCAGTATTTTTTCCTTGGGTTTAGTCTTAACCGCAATAGGCCGTTTGATTGCACAACAACAATGTGTCTCACCTGAAAATGTCAGCTTATTGGTTGCTAGTATGTGTAAGGGAATTACCAATGAACTTAAACAAAAAACCGAAAACCCTACCGCTGGCCATCGCTTATATCAGAGACATGGGTTAACAGGTGCAAGAGGTGAAGCTGAAGGCGGTTACTCGTTAGTAATCAAACATTCACTTCCTTATTATTTGCAGCAACTTGCTAAAGGCAAACTCGCCGATATCGCTCTACTTGATACCTTAGTTTTACTCATGAGCCTGAATGATGATACGAATATTGTCAATCGTGGAGGTATCAAGAGCTTAACATGGATAAAGCAACGTGCAGAACAGCTTTTAACCGCAGGTATCAATACCCATGATGACTTAGTTAAGGTTAAACATTTCGATAATGAATGTATTCAGCTAAATGTGAGTCCTGGGGGAAGTGCGGATTTACTAATTCTAACTTGGTTTTTTGCTCGATTACCCAACCAATCCTTTATTTAACATTACGTAATTTTTTAACATTAATAAAACAGGAATAATTTAAAAATAAAACAATTTAACCAAATAAAAACCAATTAATTATTTAACTAAATTATACACCTTAGAGTGAATTATTAATGAAAATTAAAATCATTATATTTCATTCAAGATACAGCCATATTAAAAATTATCATTTTAACAAATTCCTAATATTAAAGTTCATTCAATTTAATATTAAATAAATTTAATATTGATTTAATCAAGGAAATTGGCTTATGCAAAAAGAAAAAATATGGAAGCTATTCGTGTTAATAGCCATTCCAATTATTATTGCTTTAATACCTACACCAGCGGGGCTACCACATATTGCGTGGTTGTTATTCGGTCTTTATCTTGCCGCTATTGTTGGTTTGGTACTTAAACCATATTCAGAGCCTGTTATTTTATTAGCCACTATTGCTGCAAGTGCAGTAATTATTGGAGTAACAGGTACTAAAGATGTCAAAGCAAGTGAAGTTTTAAGTGGATATGCATCCGGTACGACATGGCTTGTATTTGCTGCATTTACTCTGAGCGCTGCCTTTGTTATTACTGGTTTAGGTAAACGTCTTTCTTATATCTTGATTGGTAAGTTAGGTGGTACAACGTTAGGACTCGGTTATGTAACCGCAATCCTTGATTTAATTATCGCGCCTGCAACGCCATCTAATACCGCACGTGCAGGAGGGATTGTTTTCCCAATCATCAATAGTGTCGCCGTTGCTTTAGGGTCTGATCCAGAAAAAAGTCCACGTAAAGCAGGCCACTATCTCCTCGTCAACGTTTATATGGTGACTAAAACCACCAGCTATATGTTCTTGACCGCAATGGCGCCAAATGCACTCGCTCTTGCCATGATGAGTGACATTATGGGAATCCATTTAAGTTGGGGTGGATGGGCACTTGCAGCCTCTGTACCGGGTTTAATCATGCTGATTTTGACACCGTTAATGATCTACAAACTGTATCCACCTGAGTTGAAAAAGGTGAATAACAAAGAGATCGCGGCCAAAGGCCTGGAAGACTTAGGCCCAATGACTATGCGTGAAAAATTGCTGGGAATTGTCTTCATTATCGCGCTGTGTGGCTGGATTTTCTCTGACCTTATCGGTGTCAGCGCTTCTAGCGTCGCGATTGCGGTCATGGCATTAACCCTGATCCTAGGTGTTGTAACTTGGGATGACGTACTGAAGAATAAAGGCGGCTGGAATACCCTGATTTGGTACGGTGGTATCATCAGTATGTCTGGTGTTCTCACAAAAGCAGGCTTCTTCAAGTGGCTCGCCGATACCATGAGTCAATATCTCTCCTTCGGTGACCAAGCGATGCTAGCTTTCTTTGTCATCATGTTCATCAGTGTTGCCATTCGCTACTTATTTGCCTCTGGTGGTGCGTATGTTGCAGCCATGGTTCCGGTATTTGCCACTGTCGGTATGGTTGCAGGGGCTCCTCCGATGTTACTCGCTCTAGGTTTGCTGTTCTCGAATGCTTACGGCGGAAGCGTAACTCACTATGGCGGCGCCGCAGCACCTATCGTATTCGGTGCGGGTTATAACGATATCCGTTCTTGGTGGATCATTGGCGGGTTAGTGGCCTTCATTAGCTTATTCGTTCACATGACTATCGGTTTAGGTTGGTGGGAGATCTTGATTAGCATGGGGCTGATTTAATGCGCTCTATTCTAATCTCTCATTAAATTATTCCATGGGGCGCAATGCAAATTGTGCCCTAAACCCAAATATAACGGTAATTCACGCTAATCCTCTAAATAGTTCGGGTTGTAACAAGGCGGCAAAACAAAGGCATCCCATGGAGCATACAAAAGTATGTGACTTGGGTAACTGAGCGTAGCCAACACCGCCACTGCGGGAAGCTGAACGGGTTTACCCTAAATAGTTCACGTTGTGGCAAGGCGGCAAGTGAAGGCATCCCATGGAGCATACAAAAGTATGTGACTTGGGTGACTGAGCGTAGCCAACACAGGCACAGCGTGAAATATAACGGGTAAACAGATGAAAAAAATTCCTTGTACCTTAATGCGTGGCGGCACCTCGAAAGGCGTATTCCTTTTAGCAGACTCCCTTCCTAAAGACATAAAACAACGGGATGAGCTGATCCTAGCGATTATGGGGTCTGGTCATGCTTTGCAAATTGATGGCATTGGTGGTGGCAGCCCACAAACCAGTAAAGTCGCTATTATTAGCCCTTCAACTCACAGTGATGCTGATATTGATTATTTATTTGCTCAGGTTTCTATTACTGAGCGCATTGTTGATACGGCACCAAATTGTGGCAATATTCTTTGTGCCGTAGGTTCTTTTGCTATTGAAAAAGGCTTGGTGCCCATCACAGGAGAAACAACGACTGTGAGGATCCGTAATGTCAATACAAACACCTTCGTCAACTCTACTGTACAAACGCCTGATGGCCATGTCGATTATGATGGTGACACCGAAATTGCGAGTGTACCCGGTCATGCCGCGCCTGTTGCACTGACATTTTTAAATGCTTGTGGAACTAAAACAGGAAAATTGCTCCCGACTGGCCATGCAATTGACACCATTGAAGGTATTGATGTTAGTTGTATTGATATGGCGATGCCTGTGGTGTTAATTGATGCCCCTCAGCTTAACAAAACTGGTTATGAAACCGCGGAACAGCTTGAAGCCGATGCCGAATTTATGCAAAAGCTCGAAGCTATTCGTATACAAGCAGGCGCAGTGATGGGACTTGGTGATGTTAGCAAAAAAGTTATTCCTAAACCTATATTGATTTCACCAGCCATTCACGGTGGAACAATTAATGTCCGTTATTTTATGCCACATAAATGCCATGGCGCACTTGCCGTGACTGGTGCTATCGCCATTGCGACAAGTACTATTGTTCCTAATAGTATTACTCAGCAATATATTCACTCTGTTGATATGCATAATATTTCCATTGAACATTTAAGTGGAAAATTTGACGTATCGTTAAACCAGCAAGGCAATTCACCGGAAGGGATTCAGGCATCAATTATTCGTACAGCGAGAAAACTCTTCGAGGGCGATGTGTACGTTCCTTAAAACTAATATCACGTCCTGCCTCTAGCTAAGAGGCAGGCGATTAATTTTACTTTTCTGTAAGTAACGGTTCAAAATTACCGTCAATATAATAGGAAACCTGATGGGCTTCATCTGGCGTTGGTAATTCTAACTTCCCTGCCATTTTTTCCATAACCAGCTCTGGAACCGCATATTTACGCTGTTGATTTTGTTGTCGCCACTGTTTAAATGGCACTTCCAAATA
Organism: Providencia sp. PROV255; assembly: GCF_028478065.1. NCBI lineage: Bacteria > Pseudomonadati > Pseudomonadota > Gammaproteobacteria > Enterobacterales > Morganellaceae > Providencia > Providencia sp. PROV255. The sequence goes on from NZ_JAMPMI010000008.1 coordinate 474,844, forward strand.
AACTAAATGAACTTTGGCTTGGTAGCGTTCAAATAAACTGATCATACTGGCACGTAACGAAGCACTTAATGAGGTCGCATTCCATATAAAATCCGTTTTCGTTCGCAAAAAAACCTTAGCCTGTTCTTTCACTTGCTGCGCCACCCAGCCTTGGGCATTTTTATCTGCTGGGTTAATTTTATGTTCTCGGCGAACATCATCTAAACATACCACCGGAGTTCGTGGGTAAAACTGTTTGATAAAATGGTCTTTTCCCATCCCCGGCAAACCACATAGCATAACGACTTCGCTCCCAGTTTCTTCAAAAGGTTGATAATCTGTAGTACCCTTTTGGTGATGAAAATAATGGAAACGCCCAGCTTGCGAAGCAAATGATTTAGGTTGATCCCAACAACCCTGCTCACGACAGAACAACTCAAATAGTTCGATTCTGACCAACAATTCCGCTTTATCTTCACACGTACGCCCTATCGCATCGGCTTTCGCTAGCATACACAATAAAGACATTTCAACGCGCAACGAGGCGGCAAATAACGTGCGTTCAGGATCTGGCTTTTCCATTAACCAAAGCGGTAAACCATGAAATCGAACTAAAGCTGCAATTTGTTCACGAATAGCAAAAGGAGTTTCTATTTGTCGAAATAATATATTGCGTACCGATAACTCGCCTTTTTTGGCATGTCCAGGCGAATGAATTCGCCCTTCTTCATCTTCTTTTGTTGTAGTGCGTTTTTCGACGTCATGTAGCAACGCTGCCGCCCAAACGATTTGTTGTTTAAGTTCTGGAAGCTGTTGATATTCAGGTAACCCCTCCAAAGCCGCTAACACCATTTGAGTGTGAATAGCCACATTGCCTTCCGCATGGTGCAAACGGTCTTGCTGCACATATTGCATATCACGCACAAAATCTAACTCTCTTTCAAGCTGTGCCCAATCACGATATTGGGTTAATTGCCAACTCATGGTTGTTCTCCTTGTAATTCAAAGGCCAGCTTGGCTCGCTGCCAATGCCGCTTCCAGTGGATATCCGTTTTGACATGGTTTTTACGCACATATTTAAAAACATGTGCCATAAAATCATCCACATGAAACCCTTGGCTATCACGGCTCACAATCCCTTCCATGCTACAGGCTTTCCCTGTGTGAGTATCACGCGCAATAAATTGGCTATCTAATGATGCAGCAGTAATTAATGAACTTGCATATTCTTGCTTGTCCATATGTTTACTGAGTGATAAATCTAATTGGGGGACAGTTGGAAAATCAAATAAAGCCGCATAAAATTGCACCTCTTCCCAACTAAGCCAATACTCCCCTTGCCTAACAGCAAACACATAGAAATAATCTTCAATATGTTGATATTCAATGGAATGTATTGCGTAAAGGTTTTCACCGAATAGTTCAATATCCCCTAAATCGTCTTTAATCAACTGCCAACGTTGGCGAATTTGCTGGCTCCATGCCGATTGAGTTGGAGCCCCATGAGAGCGCGCAAAAACCCCATAACGGTTTAAGCAATTATTTTCACCGTCCAGTTTTTCTGTGTGAACCAGTTTGTCTATATTTTGGATGTGCGACCACCAATCGCGATTAATGCGATCATCACTAGTCGTACCAGGGGAGAACGGATAGTGATACGTTCTACCATACTTTCTTGATTGCATATTCATCATGCTTTCTCTAAAGAAATAGAAATAACCACAAATCTTTTTGCTAGATTTGCGTCTTTAATTGTTGAGAAATCAAGTGTAGGTATTACATATCTATTCCGAGTAACGGCCTCATTTTTACTTAGCTAAGGGTCAAAATTAGCGAAATTGAAGGAAAACAGTTGAATTTTAGTCTAATTGTCAAGAAAAAGGCTATCAATTTATTCCTAATCTCATTGCTAGCGATATTATTCAACCACTATCTGGCTTTCATCTAAGGAATATTTCACTATCACCTTATTACGATACAAACAATTATCCTGCAAAGTACTAGGTTCTTGTCCTTTAGTTGTCACTTTTTGCCAAATTTCGTTATGCCGGTATATAACTCCATTTTCTCGGGTAAACTTATGGTTTTTCTCATAAATATGGTATTTATGTTCACGTGAGGTACAACTCAATAATTCCCCTTCGAGTTGATGCTCAGCGATATTAAATACCAATTGAAAAGCACTTTGTGTCGGATTATAGAAAACCAAATCGATATAATTATAAAAGATTGCCGCCCCTGAACCAAAAGGCAATACACGACCTTCATCTGGAAATGGGTCAAAACTATGATTAGCGCGCTCAACCACTTGCAATGGAGAATGCAATACCATCCAATGAATTAAATTACTTAGTTGGCAAATTCCCCCGCCAATCCCTGAACGAGCTTCACCAAATGAAAGTTCCATACCTTCAAGAAAACCTCTGCGCGAAGTCGGTTTTCCTACGAGACGACAAAATGAAAAATATTCTCCTGGGTAAATAATAACCCCATTCATCGCTTCGGCAGCAATACGCAAGTTCGTTACTTTGTTGTATTGCAAACGTAGGTCTGATTCACCTAATTTACGGATCAGCTTAGATGTATGCTTGTTGTAGCGATACTCAAGGCGTTCACTGGATTTTGACTTCGCATAATGCTTGGCAGAACATACCCAATGCAATCTTCGAACTAAGCGCTTTTGAGTCACGCGCAGCCAATAGAGAATAGGATGATAGGAAGAAAGTGGCCTACGCATAACAAACCTTATTGATATAATTAACCAATAAATCATGTCATAGCCATTCGTATTACGACATAGTAACTATCTGATAGTTAATACGTGATAGTTGAATAGCTAAAAAATAATCAAACCCTAGTTACCTATCACTAGAATTTACTTTTGAAGCCAAAAACGCGGTGGCAAGCAAGATGGAGATGGTTTGATATAAGGATTTAAGAAGAGATAATTTGCTCTAAGGATTTCATGTCACAGCTAGGCCGCAAAAAAGTAAATCCCTAGGAGCATACACAAGTATGTGACTAGGGTTTACTTTTGAAGCCAACGAGCAAATTAATACAAGCCGAGTAGCGCCCCAACTGCTAACAAAAAGAAACTAAACAACCAAATCCAACCAAATGAATAGCGTAAGTGACGGCCCATATCAATTCCAGCCAAACCCATTGCTAACCAAGCTGCTGGTGAAAATGGGCTCACGAAGGTTCCCGCGTTGTTACCTATCGCCATGGCGTAAACAACGGAAGATGGGTCAACACCAACTGTGGCTGCAATTTGTTGAATTATTGGTAATAAAGCAAAATAGTAAGCATCTGTACTCGTAAAAATATCCATCGGTACACCTAAAATACCGACAAAAATATGGACTTTAGAAACCCATTCTGTTGGTAAAATAGCCGTTAAGTCTGTTGCAATTGACTCAAGCATCCCACCTTCAGATAAAATACCTAAGAATGCTCCCGCTGCTAATATTATGGCCACCATTCCCAACGCTTGCGGTGCATGGGCTGCCAAAATTTTCATTTGGTCCCTAGGGTTAGGGAAGTTAACCATTAAAGCAATGGAAAGTGCGATCATAAAAACATAAGGCGCTGATAATAATCCGAATGCTAAACAGATAACAGATGCGATGATTAACCCACCATTGATAAGTGGTTTTTTGGGTTTCTGAACTGTATCGCTTATATCTGCAGTGTCATCACTAACAGGTAGTAAAGAATCCATTTCATATGGCGTAGTGCCTTTCAAACTTGCCGCTGCAATACGTCTTTTCTCACGTAATCCCATCAGAATAGCAAATACCACTGCGCCAGCCATGCCAATTAATTGTACAGGGATCAAATGTTGCCATAGAGTCGAGGCGTCAATTCCAGTGACTGCCGAAGCTCGACCTAATGGGCCCCCCCAAGGTACCATATTCATGACCCCCATACTGGCGCACATCAGCAATAACATTAAATAAGGGCTCATCCCTAGTTGGCGGTATAAAGGTAATAAGGCAGGAATAATAATTAAGAATGTCGCAGCGCCTGACCCATCTAAATGGACAACCCCCGCAATTAACGTTGTCATAATACAAACAATAATAATATTTCCACGCGTCATTTTTACCATAAAACGAATCAACGGATCAAAAATGTGCAGGTCTTTCATTAAGCTAAAAAATAAAATCGCAAATAAAAACATCGCAGCGACTTTTGACACTTTATTAATACCACTTTCAAAGAATACTGAAATTTCAGCAACAGAGTAACCAGCAAATAAAGCACCAATAAAGGGGATACAAGACATTGCGATAATTGGGCTAACTTTCCCCATCATCAATAATGTTACTATCGATAAAATGATTAAAATACCAATAATTGTCAGCACATCTACTTCCTTCTTAGAATTATATTTTTCAGGTGAACACAAAATTTAGCTTGGCTCGCATTAGCTTAACAAGCTTGTTTCTTATATAAACCATTGAATATAACCGCAAGGAATATTTTATATTTTTGCTTCACAAACAATGCATTAATTCTTATTTAAATTATCATTTAAAATAAAAAAATAGCTTTATTCTCTATTAGAACCATTAAAACCATAAGCATAAATTAACGCCACTCTAAGTTGGTGGTAATTAATTTTATTTATAAGTTACAGAATTATAACAATCAAAAAATAATAGTTATTATTATATTTTATTTTTTATCTCATTTTTTTATATTTTTTCCCTCTTTTTTCATTATGTTGCTAGGGAAATATACTTTTTTTGGTTTTGATCAAATATGCAAAATTTTACTTGATTTTCTATCAACGATCCGTCTAAAAATAAAATTTCCCCGTAAAACCACACCATCTCACAAAAAAAACTTGGCTAACCGAGTATAATATTAGAATAATTTAAGTTTGCTAATAAGGAATGTTTCAATGAGCCGCCTTTTTTCACCTGTATCAATAGGCCAAGTTTCTCTGAAAAATCGAATTATTGTTCCCCCTATGTGCCAATACTCCGCAGAAAATGGCATGCCAACAGCATGGCATAAAGCCCACTATATGAACCTTGCTTTATCTGGTGCCTCTTTAGTTATTGTAGAAGCTAGCGCTGTTGTTCCTGAAGGGCGTATTACCTACAAAGATCTTGGTTTATGGAATGATGAACAAATGACTGCAATGCAACAAATGCTCAACGATATCAGGCAGTTTTCAGATGCACGCTTAGGGGTACAAATCGCTCATGCAGGCAGGAAAGCATCAACTGATTTACCTTGGTTGGGAGGTAAAAGTATCCAGCCCACACAACCTAATGGTTGGCAAACTGTTGCACCATCTGCGCTCGCTTTTGGTGATAATGCGGTACCACATGCATTAACCATTGAAGAAATTTTACAGCTAAAACAACAGTTTACTGATGCAGCTATTCGTGCTGAAAAAGCAGGTTTTGACGTTATTGAGATCCATGGCGCTCATGGATATTTACTGCATGAGTTCTTATCACCAGTATCAAACTTACGACAAGATGAATATGGTGGATGCTTTAAGGGGCGTACTCGATTACTTATCAATATTTTCCATGAAATGAGAAAAGCGATTAACCCTAATATTGCAATTGGCGTGCGGATCTCTGCAACAGACTGGCTTGAATCGGGTTGGAATACACCTGAATCTATTGAGCTTACTGAATTACTAGAGGATTTGGGTTGCGACTACATTCACGTTTCGTCAGGTGGGCTATCACCAGAGCAACAAATACCATTGAGCCCAAATTACCAAGTCCCTTTAGCCCAAGCTATTCATGAAAATACCATGATGCCTGTCATTGCTGTAGGTCTTATCACTGAACCTTTACAAGCTGAAGCCATTATTGCAACCCACCAAGCAGATTTGGTGGCTATTGGCAGAGGGATCCTATTTGAGCCACGTTGGCCTTGGCGAGCAGCGAGCGAATTGAATGAACAGATAGATGTTGCGCCACAATACTTGCGCAGTGCTCCACATCAATTTAAACATTTATTTAAATAAAAATAATAAACTCGCAGCTATTGTTGATTGATAATAAATAGCTGCGAGTAATAAACAATTAACGCGCGTTAGTCGAACACTGTTGAACAAATTCAATCATGGTTTTTTGGAATTCAGGTTCTGCAGTACCTGATTTTTCTAATTCCGCATCCATACGTTTAAACTCAGCTAAACCATATTTTTCAATTGTTTTATCGTAGGCACAACCACAAATTGCACTGACCGCATTTGCCGTTTCACCTTGCGGGTTTCCTGATGCAACAACACAGGTATTCACAAAATTCTCTTTGTACTCCGCAATTTCTGATTTTTCATCAGAACATGCAGACAACACAACCATCGCTCCCGCCATACCTAATATTAATGCTAATTTTTTCATTTTATGCCCATTTCCTATTCAGCTTTAACTAAGGTGATAATAATAAACCGCTATTATTCCTAGTTCACGCTATTTTGGATATATCGTTTATATTTTCAATACCATTAATCTTAATACGCAAAATAAGACGCTCTTATTAAGATTAATATCCCTATCACTGACTATTCATAACAATCATAGCTGTTTTCTGGTAAAAAAGCTGTATTAACCCATTTTTTATTATGTATATTCTACCTTGGCAATGAATTAGAACAGCGCCATCGATAGTAGAATAATGATGATAAAATTAGCACACAACCCACAATTTGGATAAAAGGCATTCTTTCATGGTACCAAATCGCCGCGACAAAAACGGTCATCACGGGTTCAAGGATCATAATAATTGCCGCATTTCCTGCTGTGGTATTTTTTTGACCAATAAGCTGTAACACAAAGCGCAAACTCGTTGCTATCACCACACTAGCAATAAACCACATCATGGTAGGCGTTGTCATGCTGCTCGGCCATTCTTCTAAAAAGAATGACAAGACTAGCCCTGTCATTCCTGTACAAGCAAGTTGAATGGCCGTTAACGGTAAAAGAGGAATTGTTCGGGTATATAAACTGGTATAACAAAAATAGATAGCTTGGACAATTGCCGCGCCAAGAAACCACAGTTGACTTGCTTTAAATTCAAGCTGAGCCTTAAATAGGGTTAAGCATGCCAGCCCTAATACCGCAACAGGGAGTGCTTCCCAGAAATAACGGACAGGTTTATTTTTTAAAATGACCCATGCAACTAACGGAACAAATAACATAGCGAGGCTCATAATAAAAGCCCCTTCGCCAATTGAGTCTGTTATTGCCACCGCGTGGATCCAGAGCGCCATATTTAATGACATCCAACCGCCTGTCATTAATATTTTTGGTAATTGCTTCAGCGTTATTCTATTTTTTTTCCCTCGGCAAAAAGGGGCTAAAATGATAGCAGCTAGTAAAAAACGGCTACCAAGAAAGGCAAATATTGGCATTCCCTGCACAGCTTCTCGGGAAAATACCCATCCCCAAGCTGCAATTATCGTGGTAAGCACCAAGAAAAATTCTGCCTTCCTTTGTGAATACATGTGTTCCTCTGAATGAATTAACTGACTCGCAGCTACATCATACTGGCTTTTGCATGTAAACCAATCACATTTATGGCCTTTATCTCCGACTTCTCTAAATAAAAAATATCTCGCCCAAAAATAATAAATGTAACCTTAAATCAAGAGCCATTTCCTCTTAATAAAGAGGATTTTTCTCTTAAGCTACCTTTTTCCTTATTAAATAGATTAAATCTCATTTCAAATAGGATAAAAGAGGAAGTTTGCATAAAATCTCATCAATTTTTCTTCTTGTATGACCTGAGATAATTAAGACAGGCGAACAGTGTCAATCTTACCGATTGAAGTTTCATCTTCAACTTAATGGAAGGTCATAGCATGGTTATTCAAAAAACATTACCGATAGATAACGATACAATCAAAAAGGTAAAGGCGGCGATCAATAAAAGAAAGTATGCACATGCCAACGAAATAAGTCTGTTATGGCAACACGCATTAAAATCATCATCAGTCTGTAGTTGGGGGAAAGTGATGTTGATTTCTATAATAGGTGGCCTTGTTGTCACAATAGCCACTTCTTTGTAGCAAGGGATATTAAAAAGAAGAAATCGAGCCGATAGCCCGATTTCTATTGGTTGTTTTTAATAACTAATTCAGCTAATTACCAATAACCTAAGAATTTCCACCAAACGCTACCAATGAAGAACCAAATGGCTAAGTTAACCACACTCATGACAAAACCAGTTTTCCACCATTCAGCAAGAGTGGCATAACCTGACCCAAAGATAATCGGGGCTGTTCCTGTACCATAATGTGTTAATGACATCATTAGTGATGATGAGAATGCTAACGTTAAGGCCAATAACATTGGTGGAGCACCAAGCGCTAAACCCGCGGAGAAAAATGCCGCATACATTGCCGTAATATGCGCCGTTGTACTCGCGAAGAAATAATGGGAATACACATAAATTAAAACAAGAATTAACATTCCCCATACCCAGCTAATGCCCATTCCATCAATGGTTGCACCAACTGTTAATGACATCCATTTAATGAGACCGAGTTTTCCTAAGAAACTCGCCATCATCACTAAAGCGGAGAACCAGACAACCGTATCCCAAGCCCCTTTGTTTTTTAGCACGTCATCCCAATTAATGACCCCTGTCGCTAATAGAATACTCAACCCAATAAAGGCAGCAGTGGTAGCATTAACACTATATGCAGGCCCAAAAATCATTGCAGGTACACCGGCCCACATCAAAAGTAATAACCCAAAAACACCAAGCGTTATTTTTTCAGGCAATGAAACTGGACCTAATTGCTGCAAACGTTCTTTGGCGAAATTTGGCGCATCCGGTGTTGAGGTAATTTCTGGTTTATACATAAAATAGATAACCAAGGGCATTAATATTAATGACACGATGGCTGGAACAAATGCGGCAATAGCCCACATCCCCCAAGTTAATTCATTTTCTTGGCTAGTCTCGCTAATTATCAAGCTAACAATTAATGGATTGGGGGCTGTCGCCGTAATAAACATTGCGGAAGTAATCGGGTTAATATTGTAGTTAACGAGTGATAAGTAGCGCCCTATTTTACCTGCGGTTCCATCTTCGGCCTTTGACCCAAAACTATCTGAAATCGAGCGCATAATTGGGTGAATAATTCCCCCACCTCGCGCAGTATTACTTGGTGTGACAGGAGCCAAAATTGTTTCTGCTATTGCCAATGAATAAGCAATACCCAATGTTTTTTTACCAAATAAAGAAATGACATAATAACCTATCCTCGCCCCTAAACCTGTTTTATTCAAGCTCATGGAAACCATGATAGAAATACCAATTAACCAGATTAGGTCATTGGAAAAACCACTTAAGGCATCCGCAATTGCCCCTTTGGTTGATTCAGGATTAGTGACTCCTGTAGCTGCAACTAATGAAATTGCGACAATAGAAACACCCCCTATCGGTAAAGCTTTACCAATAATGGCAGCGATTGTGCCGACAAATAATGCCAAAAGGTGCCACGCATTTGGATTAACACCTTCAGGAACAGGAATTAAAAACCAAATAATTAATGTTATTGCGACTGCGATTAGAGTTGGAACAGGTTTTAAAGGTGTCAGTTTATTCATAAGGTTATCCATACACGTTTAAAGATGGAAATACAGAGTAATTTCAGTTATATATTCTAATTTTATCTTTAGATTAACAATATATAGCTCAAAAACCTTGATATTTATCAGTACGTAGATTCTTTTATGATAAAAACTCAAACTAATTTGTAACAATACGTAATATATTATTTCAGCAATTAATCTTCTGATATATCTTGCACACAAAAACAAGCTTATTCTTACATTAATAAGAGTAAGAATAAAACTGGGCTTATTATTTGCTTTTTTACTAGGCTAACAGCACATAAACTCGCATTTTTCGTCTAATCAATTTTTTTCTTAATATACTAAAATTTCAATTATTTTTATAGAGCGTCATCAATTTATGATTGCTGAATCGAATTAATAAAATAAAATCAAGAAATATTCTAAATTGTGTTGAATATATAAAAAATTATAATAATGATAACAACTGATTAAAAAACGCACACTTTACTATTGAACCCATACTCTCTGCTTAATTTATATTAGTTATTATCTAATCTGATAATGCTAAAAAACACTTATAGTGATTATCCTTTGTTCTCATACTCTTTTTATCACTAATCTAATATGAGTAACAAAGCCCATCTAAATATGACTAATAAGGAAATAAAATGTCTACTGATAACATTTACACCACAAATGCTCAACGCCCATGTATTGTGTTATGTACGACCAATAGCCATGAAAGTGCAATTAAAATAACTCAACATTTGTTAGCTAATCGTTTAGCTGCATGTATTTCTCTACTCCCAGAAATAACATCAGTTTATCTATGGCATGGTAATATCACACAAGATAAGGAGATCTTACTATTGATCAAAACGACTCAAGGAAATCAACTCAATTTATTTAATGAGATAAAAAAAATACACCCATATGAAACCCCAGAACTCATTCGCTTAGACCCAAGCCAAATTGAAGATAATTATCTACAATGGCTGATTAATTCTGTTAAATAATAGATGTTCATCTAAATTGAATAACTAAAACGCTATAAATTGTGAGCTAATGTCGTTTTTGTATAAATTAATTCAACTGGTCGGCTATGGTTTACCGTAAATTAATGTTATATAAATAGGCTCGCTTTATATTTATTTTCCCTCCTTAAATATTTGGAGGTTTTTTTTGTCTAAAATTGACTAGTGCATATTCCTTAAACCCGAAGAAAAAAGTCATAAAAAGCGCAACTAATAAACAACATTACACACTGTTTTATTTAAATTATCATAAAAATTAATCTATTAAAGCCATATAATGAATTCTATATTACCTTAGGCTAATATAAACCTAAGGTAATAATCACGAAATTAACTAAAATGTTGCTTCGACGCCAAGTCTAAACGTTCTTCCTGGGATAGGCATATAAATCACAGTTCCTGGGTCAAATGCATAGCGATTAGTGAGGTTATCAATGTTAAAATTCACATGAATATTTTTCGAAACATGATATTTGCCTAACAAATCGAATGTAGTGGTTGAATATAGCTTAGTTACTGGGGCCGCAGCGGTTCCCACTAGCCACTCATGAGGGTAGTCTTTGCCTGAGTTATAACGAACTCGCAAACCTGTTTGTAATTTTTGGTCAAACATTTTCACCCCAACAACTCCGGTCACAACCTTTTTCGGTGGAATACGTGAAGGCGATAACCCCCAAGCAAACCCAACTGAATTACATGCCGTTGGAAGGCGACCTAACTCCATTTCGTCTCGTGAACATAACTCAGAATTGTTATAAAATGTCGCATCGAAGGAACCAAATGCATAATTAGAATCGTATTTCAGTTCGATTTCATAACCTGAGAGCTTGAAACTATCGTAGTTTTTCATCACGATATAAGGGTGATATACGCCCGTTGGGTTCACTCCTTGAGAGAGATAGCTTTTTATATCATTATTAAAATAAGCCACACGTATTTTAGTTTTATCTTCATCAAATATAAGATTTTCTTTTTCTAAATTCATTCCAACTTCAAATGATTTAGCATGTTCTGGTTTTAATGGAACATCAGGAGAATAAGAGTAGGTTTGCCCTGATGCTGTGGTCTCGAATAAACTCGGTTCTCTATAGCTATCAGAATATTTGGTATAAATATCAAATTCGTCAGTCACATGAAAACGTAGCTCACCCATTAAATCATTTTTCGGACCGTAGCTAATACTTTTACCTAAAACATGGTCATCAACATCAAAAGCGTGAATACGCCACCCGACTAAAGTACTCACCCATTCCCCTTTATATGCCATATTGGTAAAGGCTGATTTATTCGTTCCTTTAGCATTACGCGTTACAGGATCTAACTCCTCACCGGGTATGGTTCCTTCTGGCGTCCAAATCGGTTGATAGGTTTTAGTCAATGGCTTTGATTTTTGTTGCATATATTCCACACCATAAGTGATATCGATAGGATAATCTGCAAACTCAGACGTATTTTCTAAGTTAAAGCCCATTCGTTCATCGGTATAGCGATGCTGATATTGATTACCGTAGTGCGCGGTAACATCATCCGTTGTGCCATTACGTTGTTTAAATTTACCTTTTGTCCACCAAAGGCCTAAATTCATGTCTACCCATAATGAATCGGGTTTATAAGAATAGTTTAAAGAGGCAGTATCAATATCTGCGCTACCTAATGACCACTGCGGCATTTTCCCATCGAATTGGTACCAATACGCCGCTAAAACCTCGCCTGCTTTTTGTTCATGATGTCGGTAATTTAATTCAATACTTGAGTATGGGTTAAGATAAATATTAGTTTTTAATAATGTTGACTGACTTTCATAGCTGGTATTAACGACTTCTTGCCCAGGTTTAATAGGAGCATCTGTATTTGCGTATTTATGATAACCATTTTTACCGGCAAAGAAGTTCCCTTGTTTTCTATCACTATGAGCCAACAAAATGTCAAATTTATCATTTCGATATGCAACCCCAGTCGTGATAGAGCCATTATTAAAATGTGAATTCTTAACACCGTTTGAAACACGATACCCAGACTCGCCTTTTTCATCTGAAGCGATAGTCGGGCGTCGGTTATTATTGTAAATATTCCCCTTAAATAAGAAACCAAATTGGTCACCTTGAGGAATAATACTATTTGCTGATAATGTTTTTAATTTAACCGTACCTCCGATGGCTCCTCCTGAGAATTTACTCATCGAAGCCCCTTTTTCGATCTCAATTGTATCGATTAAATCCATATCCACATAAGTTCTATCTGTACTTCCTTGGTAACCACGCCAAGTGTTGGTTGATTGCAAACTGCCATCAATGATAATGGGGACTCGACCATTACCTTGTAAGCCTCGAATACCGATATCCAGTGCACCCGCTTCATTTCGTGCATTATTAACTTGCAATGAAGTTTCATTGGCAAATATATCTGAATTGGTCGTTCCTCTTACGGTAGAAATATCATTGGCGTCTATTTGCTTGCTATTTGACTTTATTTTGCTGGCTGTGACGAGAAGTTTATCTTTTTGAGTTGTGGTATTGGTTTGATTCGCTAATGCTGTGCTTGAAGAACATATAATAATTAAGCTAATTATGTTTTTATTTTGAAATATCATTTAAGTAATGCCTTCATTAATTAATGATGATTAGATAGACGTGAAGAAATAGCGTATAAAAGATGTGAGGATACATTTTTTATACTTTTCCATTTATGCATTTAAAGTAAATTTAAGTGCTATGCCATAGATGTAACTAGTTCGAAAAACCTTATTTATTGAATGGTTACGTACTCATTTCCCTTGTGAATATTATTAAGCCTTGGAATATACACCAATGATAATAATGATCAAGATCATAATGAATATCATTTGCATTATCATTAATATTATTGGTGTTAATTGACTTACCTTTATTCTTTAATCACATAAAAAAGCGACTGATATGAATATCAATCGCTTTGTATATAAAAATTGCGTGAATAAACTAATCTCGTAATGGCTGTTTTCTCACTGGCCTATCACCTGCAACATAATAATCTGCATCACTTGTGGGTAATGGAGGACGGTTTCGAATTTTATCGGCAATTTTCTCCGCGATCATGATGGTCGTTGCATTTAAATTCCCCGTAATAATCAACGGCATAATCGATGCATCGATAACCCGTAAATTTTCAACACCGTGAACTCGCCCTGCACCATCAACTACCGCCATATCATCATGACCCATTTTACAGGTTCCGCATGGGTGAAAAGCGGTTTCTGCTCTCTCGCGGACAAATGCGTCTAGCTCTTCATCCGTACTAATCTGTTTTCCAGGGCTTATTTCCTCTCCGCGATATGGGTCAAGTGCAGGCTGAGCCATAATTTCACGGGTAATACGAATAGCAGCACGGAACTCTTCCCAATCCTGTTCCGATGACATGTAATTAAACAAAATGCTCGGATGTTGCCTTGGGTCTAAAGATTTTAAGCGAACACGACCTCGACTAGGCGAGCGCATTGAGCCCACATGAGCTTGAAAACCATGCTGATTGACTGCATTACTACCATTGTAGTTAATCGCCACAGGCAAAAAGTGGAATTGAATATTTGGCCATGCAAATTTTTCACTGGTACGAATAAATCCACCGGCTTCAAATTGGTTACTTGCTCCAATTCCGGTACCTTTAAATAGCCATTCGGCACCGATTTTGGGCTGATTAATCCATTTTAATGCAGGATATAATGAAACAGGCTGTTTGCATTCATACTGCAAATACATTTCAAGGTGATCTTGCAGGTTTTGCCCAACACCGGGTAAGACATGGACAGGCGAAATATTAAATTCAGCTAAAACATCTTCAGGCCCCACGCCAGAGCGCTGCAGGATTTGCGGTGACGCAATCGCCCCCGCGCACAATAATACTTCTTTACGGGCTTTCACCACCGTAGGTGCCGTGCTCTGGCCTTGGTAATACTTCACACCAACCGCTTTTTTCCCTTCAAACTCAATGGTATCTGTTGTCGCATGTGTCACAATGGTGATATTTCTTCGCCCTTTCGCTTGGTCCAAATACCCTCTTGCGGTGCTAGCACGTCGCCCTTGTGGTGTGACTGTGCGATCCATCGGACCAAAACCTTCCTGTTGAACCCCATTTAAATCATCTGTTTTTGGATAGCCCGCTTGTACACCAGCTTCCACCATCGCATGGAATAACACATTATTGCCATTCTTCGGTGTGGTCACACTAACGGGACCATCTCCACCGTGGTAATCATTAGGGCCAATATCACGCGTTTCCGCTTTCCTAAAATAAGGTAAACAATCGAGGTAACGCCAGTCTTCTAACCCTGGTGCCTCTGCCCAACCGTCAAAGTCTAGAGCATTCCCTCGGATGTAACACATCCCATTAATCAATGATGAGCCACCAAGCCCCTTTCCACGTCCACACTCCATGCGGCGGTTATTCATATGCGGTTCAGGGTCAGTTTCATAAGCCCAATTATAACGTCGCCCTTGTAATGGGTACGCTAATGCCGCTGGCATTTGTGTGCGAAAGTCGAACCGATAATCCGGTCCACCTGCTTCAAGGAGCAGCACAGTAACATCAGGATCTTCTGTCAGGCGGGTAGCAAGAACGTTACCGGCTGAACCAGCACCGATAATAATATAGTCATAGACCATTGTTATCTCCTCTGTTTCAGTCAAATTAAAATGATGTGATTAAAATACGGATGAAAACTCCCCGAGTTCTACTTGGATAGATTTGATTTGCGTGTAATTTTGTAGCGTCATAATGCCATTTTCACGACCAACGCCGGAATGCTTATATCCGCCCACAGGCATTTGAGCAGGTGATTCACCCCATGTATTAATCCAACAAATTCCTGCTTCTAATTGATGGATAACCCGATGTGCACGCGTTAAATCTTGTGTCACGACCCCAGCTGCAAGCCCATATACGCTATTGTTTGCACGAGCAATCACTTCATCTTCTGATTGATAACTCAAAATACTCATGACAGGACCAAAAATTTCTTCCTGCGTGATCTGCATTTCATCATGGCAATCGGTGAATACCGTTGGTGCAACATACGCACCTTGCGCAAAATCACCTTCCATTAAGCGTTCACCACCACACAATAGTTTCGCGCCTTGCTGTTTACCTAACGCAATATAACGCAATACATTTTCCATATGAGCAAAGCTGACTAATGGCCCAAAGTTAGTATTTTCGTCAACAGGTGAACCTATGTTAATCCGAGCTACACGCTCAATGATCTTGTCTTCAAACTGCGATTTAAGCGATTCAGGAACAAAAACCCTTGTTCCATTGGTACACACTTGGCCTGAACTATAAAAATTCGCCATCATGGCAATATCCGCGGCTTTATCTAAGTCTGCATCATCAAAAATAATGAGAGGTGATTTACCACCTAGTTCCATCGTCACCTCTTTTAATGAAGAGGCTGACGCATTCGCCATCACTTTTTTACCCGTTGCGATCCCCCCTGTGAATGAAACTTTGGCAATATCAGGGTGCTCTGTTAACCATTGGCCCACTTCACCGCCTTGCCCGGTCACCACGTTAAATACTCCTGCAGGCACGCCCGCTTCCGTATAGATTTCAGCTAACTTTAAGGCCGTTAACGAAGTGATTTCACTAGGTTTGAATACCATAGCATTACCAGCTGCCATAGCAGGTGCAGATTTCCATAACGCGATTTGGATGGGGTAATTCCATGCGCCAATCCCTGCCACCACTCCTAGCGGTTCACGACGGGTATAGGCAAACGCGCTATCACGTAGAGGGATCTGCTGCCCTTCTAACATAGGGATTAACCCTGCATAATATTCAAGGACATCCGCTCCTGTAACGATATCTACATAACGAGTTTCAGAAAGTGGTTTCCCCGTATCAAGCGTTTCTAGGTAAGCCAGTTCGTCGTTACGTTCCCGTAAGATATCCACCGCACGGCGTAAAATACGTGAACGTTCTATTGCGGTCATTGCCGCCCATACTTTCTGGCCTTGTTTGGCGCTTTCTACCGCCCATTGGATATCTTCAAGCGTTGCAGACTGCAAATGCGCGATAGTTTCACCATTTGCAGGGTTGACTGCAGGAAATTGCCCGCATTCAGGTTGTGAACTGTCGACATAGCCACCATGAATATAAAGCTTATGTATCGGTGGATGTTGCATATTATCTCCTCTGAATTGGTCATTAGGTTCCGATAACCTCTGCACGTTTCAGTTGCATATCGATATACTCGTTGGTGATCTTGAGTGCATCCTTGACAGGAAATTGCTCATTACTCAAAGCACTCCGTAACCATAAGCCATCAATTAAAGCAGCTAGTCCCTTCGCAGCCATCCGCGCATCCACTTTGCTTAACACTCGCCCAAACTCATAACTTAAATTTGAATACAAACGCCGGTCATTGACCTGCTGTAAACGGTTTAAATTTGGTTGATGCATACTGCTAGCCCAGAAGGCTAACCATGTTTTCATCGCCGCCTCACTGGTTTGCGTTGGGTCGAAGTTACCTTCAACAATCGCTTGAATGCGTAATTTTGGCTCCGCCCCAGCTAACATGCGTAGGCGTATTGCTACCGCAAACCCCAATTGATATTGAATATGGCGCATAGTGGCTTCAAGTAAGCCATTTTTATCACGAAAATAATGACTAATAATTCCTGTAGAAACCCCGGCTTTACGGGCAATTAACACAAAACTGGCTTCCTGCATTCCAACTTCATTAATCACTGCCAACGTGGCTTGGATTAACTGCTGTTTACGTATCGACTGCATTCCTATCTTCGGCATGGTATTTGAACCTAAAAAATACATTGATCCCTTGTATTAAACGTTTTTTTAATTGAATGTTCAATCAATATTAACTATTGTTTACAACAATTCGTTCACAATTAGCATAAAGGAGAGGATAACGAAAATCAAATCTTAGCTGATAAATCAATTAATTAGCTTAGAAAGTAATTTTAACCTGTTAAATAAATAAAATGTGGAACTACCAATGACAACTCAAAATAGTCCAAAAAATAAGCAGAAGGATAAATTGAATTCTGTGGTTTTTTTTACTTCCGCCGGCCTTATTCTGGCGTTTTCTTTTTTCACCATCTTGATGACCGAAACAGCAAATCAGTGGATCGTTGCCGCCCTTGGGTGGGTATCCAAAACCTTTGGTTGGTATTACTTGTTAGCAGCGACGCTGTATATTGTTTTCGTCATTTTCGTTGCCACTTCGCGCTTTGGTAATATCAAGCTCGGCCCCGAGCAATCTAAACCTGAATTTAGCGTACTAAGTTGGTCTGCGATGCTATTCGCCGCAGGAATTGGTATCGATTTAATGTTTTTCTCTGTCGCTGAGCCGGTCACTCAATACATGCTGCCGCCAACGGGTGAAGGCGAAACCATAGAAGCAGCTCGTCAGGCGATGGTGTGGACCCTGTTCCACTATGGCCTAACGGGCTGGTCTATGTATGCCTTAATGGGGATTGCACTGGGTTATTTCAGTTATCGTTATAACTTGCCGTTAACCATTCGCTCCGCACTTTATCCTATTTTTGGCAAACGGATTGACGGCCCGATTGGCCATACCGTGGATATTGCTGCAGTACTAGGGACGATTTTCGGTATCGCAACAACTCTGGGGATCGGTGTTGTTCAGTTAAATTATGGACTCAAAGTATTATTCGATTTACCCCAAGGGCTTCCCGTGCAAAGTGGATTGATTCTGCTGTCGGTGATTATGGCAGTGATCTCCGCTACATCAGGGGTAAATAAAGGTATTCGCGTGTTATCAGAGCTCAATGTGCTTTTGGCACTTGGCTTGATTTTATTTATCTTATTTGTCGGAGATACCGAGTTCTTACTTAATGCCTTAGTACTGAATGTGGGGGACTATGTCAATCGCTTTATGGGGATGACTCTCAACAGCTTTGCCTTTGATCGCCCAACCGATTGGATGAATAGCTGGACGCTGTTTTTCTGGGCTTGGTGGGTCGCATGGTCGCCATTTGTTGGCTTATTCCTCGCGCGTATATCTCGCGGTCGAACGATTAGACAATTTGTGATTGGCACTTTAATTATTCCGTTTGTTTTCACACTATTGTGGTTATCTATTTTTGGTAATAGTGCATTGTATGAAATCATTCACGGTAATAGCGAACTTGCTAAAACCGTGCTCGACGCACCCGAAAAAGGCTTCTATTCACTACTTGAGCTTTACCCCGGCTTTGGCCTAACCGCTTCCGTCGCCACAATTACTGGGTTGTTGTTCTATGTCACCTCAGCGGACTCCGGTTCTTTGGTGTTAGGCAATTTCACCTCAAAACTCAGTGATATTAACAACGATGCGCCCAATTGGTTGCGGATTTTTTGGTCTGTCGCGATTGGTTTACTCACCTTAGGGATGTTAATGACAGATGGCGTCGCTGCGTTACAAAATACGACAGTGATCATGGGCTTACCATTCAGTTTTGTTATCTTCTTTATTATGGCTGGGCTATATAAGTCATTAAAAGTTGAGGACTTTAGACGAGTTAGTTCGTTAAATACCAATGCGCCAGCACCACTGTATGGCAATGGAACACTCAATTGGAAACAGCGTTTGGGACGAGTGATGAATTTCCCTGGAACAACGTATACCCAGCGAATGCTTGATTTAGTCTGTATTCCAGCCATGCAAGAAGTGGCAAAAGAGCTCAGTTTAAGGGGAGCAAAAGTGGAATTTAACACCTTACCACCGATTGCTGATGAGCGATTAGACCATTTAGAGTTAACGGTCGACCTTGGCGAAGAACAAAGCTTTATTTACCAAGTATGGCCTCAGCGCTATTCGGTTCCTGGTTTTACCTATCGCGCACGTTCAGGAAAATCCCATTATTACCGCTTAGAAACTTTCTTATGGGAAGGCTCGCAAGGGAATGATTTAATGGATTACACTAAAGAACAAGTGATCAGTGATATTCTCGACCAATATGAAAAACATATGAATTTCATCCATTTAAGCCGTGAAGCTCCCGGTGCAACCTTAACATTCCCTGAATCTGTATAATATGAACTCTAAGGGGGCTATGCTCCCTTAGAGCCAACACATAAACCAATAATTAATAAGGACGACCTGCTTGCTCCAGCATTTTTTTCATTTGCTCGCGGTCATTCATCCAAGCCATTGAATTAGGGCACCCTGCTCCCGTCGGGTTAACATCACACACATTAAAACGCTGTGGAAACGCGTTTTCATCTGCATTTCGCTGTTCTAACAACGCTTGATAACTTTGTTCTTCTTGAGAAAGTTTCTTTTTGGGATCAAAGACAAACTTTTGTTGTGCCTGTAATTCTTTAATTCCTTGGTAGTTTTTATCAAACTCGCGATCAGCGGGTGACTTTTCTTTAAATGTAAAGTCGCTGGCAAAGCCATAAGAAGTGAAACAAAGAAAAATAATAACAATAATCTTTTTAAACATATCAATTTCCTGCTGTGTCCATAAGCGAATATTATATGTCAGCAGCAACACTGAATGTTGAATAATAATAAGTGAAATTTATAAAAACCTTAATATTCAAATAAGTAATTTACATGAGTTATTAAATCAATTGATTGATACATCGTTGTTATTGACTTATCTGAATACTAAGGGTGTTTTTTCACCAACTATCCCCCACATTAACCCATTAATTTCTGTTACTTTTCAACCTTGTTATCCTCTTCAATTTTGTCCAAGTATATAAGCTCAACTTCAAAACAAATCAGAATAATTAATTAGTTCCATTATGGGTTTATTTTAAATCTGTTGGTTGTTTTTATGGCAATGCGAAGATGAAATATTAATCTCAAAAAGGGTGTTTACACAGCATATGATGATGCAAATGGCAATCTAAGCGTCTCTGCTAATTGGGGTAATACAAATTTGAAAGAAGGCAAAGCGCCAGCTCCTAGATAAAAAGTGGAGGTAGGCGAATAAGCAAATATCAGTATATGATCCGGCTTTCTGAACGCAGTCGACAGCGAATCACTTCCATTTCCATGCTCATAACCGACCTATAACCTATTAGGTTACTAATAATTTTTGTTCTTGTTACAGAGTCAATTTTCTATAAAAGTGACCTTGTCCTATCAATTACACCGTAGAGCATAGGCTAAAATTTCCTTTTATAAATTAATAAACTAAGGGTATACAATGCATAAAACTTATTTTGGTCCTTATATGGATGTCAGTGTTGATGCAACTTGGAATGATTGGCAAAATTACCCAAATGGCAGGCCTAATGCAAAATATAGCCAAGCCGCTATTAAGTATGGGGTAGATATACTGTCTCTTGGTTTTTTAACCGCCACATTAGATAAAAAAGCAGCATGGTCAGCCCAGCCATCCATGCCAATTAGCTGGGCTAAACCTTTGTGTGATGAACTGATTGCTGGCGGTGTTAAAGTTGCTGTTTCATTTGGGGGAGCTGCTAACCAAGATGTTTCATTGGTACAAACACAAGAACAACTCATCAACACCTACCAAGAAGCCATTGATACACTCAATGCCTCACATATTGATTTAGATTTCGAGAATGGTCTGTACGATGCTGATAATGCATTTTATGCCTTAAAAGTCATTGTAGATAATAATCCACAAATCACCCTCAGCTTAACCTTGCCGACTATGCCAACAGGGCTAACCAGCACAGGCTTAGCACTCGTGAAAAAATCGGTTGATGCGGGTTTAATGATGAAGGTTAATGGGATGGCAATGGACTACTACGACCCGAATATCACGAGCCTTGGGGATGCAGCGGTAAAAGCCGCCAATAGCATCAAAAACCAACTAAAACCGCTATATCCAGGGATAGACGATAACGAACTATATAATTATGTACAAATTACACCCATGATTGGTCTCAATGATGACCTCACCATGTTTAACTTTAATGATGTCAATATTCTCGCTGAATTTGCTAAAAATAATGGCCTTAACTTGGTGTCAATGTGGAGCTTAACCCGTGACCGCCCGGGAAATAAACCTTTCCCAGAGGCCATAAGCTCTGGCAACCCAGAACAAACCTATGAATTTGAATATACCGATTTATTTACTCAACAACTTAATTCATAAATAGCCCATATCACCAATATTATGGATATTGGTGATAACCCATTTTCTGTGAAATATTACGCCCGGCTGTTTTCAGTAATTCGACATAATCGCCAATGCGGTGTTCATCAAAACGAATAGTTGGGAATGAAATCGATAACCCTGCAATCACATGGCCTAACCTGTCATACACTGGTACTGCAATGCAGCGCAGGCCTAACTCCTGCTCTTCTCGGTCCTGCGCATAATGGCACTCACGAACTGTGGCTAATTCCGCCAGCAAGTCCTCTAAGGTTAAAATCGTCGTTGCTGTTTTTTGGCTAAAGGTTTCATCTTTCAATGCTAGACGAATCGTTTGTTCATCTTGCCAAGCGAGTAAAATCTTACCGATTGCAGTGCAATATAATGGGTTACGACGCCCAACTCGTGAATACATACGCAAATTATAACTCGAGTCGATTTTATGAATATAAATAATGGCGTCTTCATCTAATGCACCCAAATGCACCGCTTCATTCGTCAGTTGGCCTATATGGCGCATTTCCTTATCTGCAATTTCAATTAAATCAACATACTCGAGGGATTTCGCACCTAATTCGAAGAGCTTCAAGGTCAGTGAATACTTATCTGCCTCACCTTCTTGTTCGACATACCCCAACTGCTTCATCGTTTGCAAAAAACGAAATGTAGTGGCTTTTGACATCAACAAACGTTGGGACAATTCAGATACGCCAATCTCCTTTTGCTCTCCAAGGGCACTAAGAATACTAAATACCTTTACTACCGCTGACACGGCATCCGTTTGTGTTGTCTTATCCATTACCTTTCCATCATCCTATAAATTGCATCCTATAAATTGATAGCAATATTATACCCCAAATTAACGAAACTAACTGATATCACCTAAGTTTGAGTAGCATAATTGTCTCTTCATACAAAAACAAGAACGATGATTCGATATTTTTAAAACGGTGTTTCATTTTTATTGAAATTGGCAATGAAATGCGCTTTAATAGCACTATCAAGTCAGCAATAGTTTACTAATTCGGTGGTGAAAATGAGTGCATATCCGCAAGTTGCCGTTATTGGCGAATGCATGGTTGAGTTGCAAAAATCGGGTGAGCTTTATAAACAAACGTTTGGTGGGGATACACTAAATACCGCACTATACCTGTCTCGTTTAACCAAAGATCACAGTGTGATAACCCGTTACATCACCGGTTTAGGCAAAGACCCATTCAGCCAACAAATGCTAAACAGTTGGCAACAAGAAGGCATCAATACTGAAGAAGTGTTTATTTCAGACAAACATTTGCCCGGGATGTATTTGATCGAAACCGCTGCTGATGGCGAGCGCCGTTTTTTCTATTGGAGAGATAATGCCGCGGCAAAATTTTGGCTTGATGCAGTGTGCCTTGATCAAAACAGCAAAGCCCACACACAGCAAATTCTAAATTCACAACAATTTATCTATTTAAGTGGCATCAGCCTAGCCATTTTGCCTGACGCTTCACGTCAGTTACTATTTGAAATGTTACAACAAGCTAAGCAGAATGGCGCCAAAATTGTATTTGATAATAACTATCGCCCAGCACTTTGGCCATCGAAACAAGCCGCTCAACAAGCATACCAGCAAATTCTCACGTTAACCGAGATCGCTTTTCTGACCTTTGATGACGAACAACTGCTTTACGGTGATATTGATGAAACCGATGCAATTGCCCGTACCCAACAATATGGCGTGAATGAGATTGTGATTAAGCGCGGTGCCGATGCCTGTTTTGTGGTTATTGATAACGAACGCATTGAAGTTCCTGCCAATAAAATAAGCCATGTGGTTGATACCACTGCCGCAGGGGATTCTTTCAGTGCCGGCTACCTTGCTTGCCGTATTTTAGGTGGCAGCCCATGCGAAGCGGCAAAAACAGGTCATTTACTGGCTGGAACCGTCATCCAGCACCGGGGAGCGATTATTCCATCCGAAGCTATGCCAACCACTGCTTTAGAAACATGTTAAGAGGCTTTAACCATGAATCAATTACTTGAAAGAATTAAGAAACTCAATGTTGTTCCTGTTATCACCATTAATAGTGCAGAGCATGGTGCGCCATTAGCAAAAGCCTTAGTGGATAATGGCCTACCATGTGCAGAGGTCACCTTCCGCACCCCGGCCGCGGTACAAGCGATTAAAAATATGCGTGCTGCCTACCCTGAATTACTGATTGCTGCAGGTACCGTATTAACCACAGAGCAAGTTGACCAAGCCATTGAAGCGGGTGTGGATTTTATCGTCAGCCCGGGCTTTAACCCCAAAATTGTCGCCTATTGCCAACAAAAGAACGTGATTATTATTCCTGGTGTGAATAATCCAAGTTTAGTAGAACAAGCCCTTGAATTTAATCTCACCACGTTGAAATTCTTTCCAGCCGAAGCCTCTGGCG
Organism: Providencia sp. PROV255; assembly: GCF_028478065.1. NCBI lineage: Bacteria > Pseudomonadati > Pseudomonadota > Gammaproteobacteria > Enterobacterales > Morganellaceae > Providencia > Providencia sp. PROV255. Next base: position 498,921 of record NZ_JAMPMI010000008.1, read on the forward strand.
GGGTTGCCATGCTCAAAGCACTCAGCGCCGTTTACCCGGTTAAATTTATGCCAACTGGCGGTATTGGTGTGAAAAATATTAAAGAATACACAGCACTACCTTCTGTATTAGTGTGCGGCGGTTCATGGATGGTGCCCAATGACCTTATTGATAGTGAGAACTGGCAAGAGCTTGGTAAGTTAATTGCTGAAGCTGCAACCATTTAATTAACAATAAAAAATCTCGTTGTCGTTATTACGCCCTTACTGGATGGTAAGGGCTTTTTTGTTGTTCGTGTTCATTAAAATATTATTTAATTATTAGCTTTATCAAATTAATCAAAAAATATAATACAATTTACTAATAATTTAGATTTTAGATGTAATTATAACCACCACAAACCCAATTTTAGTTATTAAGGCTCGTGGTGGTGAACAATTAAACTATTAGCTAACTAACCAATAAAACGTTTTAGTTGTAGCCGCAGCATCTCATTTTCACGCTGAAGCCGCTCATTTTGCTCCATCAAGCTCATTGCCATTGCAATTCCCGGCCAGTCAATTTCGAGCTCATGGTAAAGTCGCACTGCCCTTCTCACGATGATCACAGCGTGGTCATCAAATAACCATTCATTAGCAGTTTCAATGGGTTGAACTATCCCAAGGCCGACAATTTCCCGTAATTCCTCTTCCGCAATACCCGTGTGAATACAGAAATCAATAACGGTTAATGATGTGAACTGTTCCATTATTTGCCTCCCCAATTTTTACGTGGGTCAAAACTCTGCTGAGTCTCCGCCAATTTCTGCCACAGCGCATCCGCTTCTGCATTACTGCTATTTGGCATCACGATTTTTATAATCGCATACAAATCCCCTGCTGTACCTTTATGTTTCAGTCCTTTACCTTTAATACGTAATTTTTGTCCGGCTTGGCTATTAGCAGGAACAGTGATCACAATTGGGTCTTTTAATGTTGGAATGGTGACTTTAGTTCCGAGGGCTGCCTCCCATGGAGCAAGCGGCACGACCACTTCTAAATCATGGCCTTTGATATCAAATAATGGGTGTGGTGCAATGCGGATGGTTATCCACAAATCGCCATTTTCACCGCCATTTTCCCCCGCAGTGCCTTGCCCTTTTAAACGGATGCGTTGCCCGTCAATCACGCCTGCTGGGATAGTGACATTAAGTGTTTTGGGAACTTCATTTTCGATAAAACCAAAAGCGTTATAGACCGGTAGGTTATAACTGATGGTACGCTTATGCGACTCTTGACTTTCTTCAAGGAAAATAGCCAATTCAACTTCTAAATCCTGCCCACGATGACTGCGCGCCTGTCTTGTGCTGCCACCCCGTGCTCGTTGAGAAAACATCGATGAAAAAATGTCATCAAAGCCGCCTGCATCAAACCCTTGCTGGGAATAGGTGTGGCTCTGTTGGCCTTGGTTAGCTTGGTTAAAATAAGGATCATTCCTGTGTTCCCACATTTCATCGTATTCTGCGCGTTTTTCTTTGTCACCAAGTACCGCCCATGCCTCTGCAATTTCTTTAAAGCGCGCTTCGGCATCCGGTTCTTTACTAACGTCAGGATGATATTTTCGCGCTAAACGGCGATACGCAGTCTTAATGGTTTTTAAATCATCAGTGCGTTTAACACCCATGATGCTGTAATAATCCTTTAGTTCCATAGTCATATCTCGTTCACTTGTCTGTTGAATAGAATTCTTATGGTATTTACCCAGTTGGGCTAAACATCACAACTACCTTGAATTTAACTTAGGACATTTACGCAGTAATTGGAATAGCTAGGCTATGATAAAATTCCACAAAAAACAGGAAATTTACGTTATTTCAGGCTAAACCTATAAGAGTGTCGTTTGATTACAAAGGGAACTCTATGGATGCTATTGCCAGTCGCCTGAACTATAAAGTCAATTTTGCCATCTCTATTGAGGATTTTATTCGGTTAATTCGCCAGTCTCCATTTAAAGAAATAGTGCCAACCGATAATCTTACCCAATTAGATGCGATGCTGAATAATGCGGATTTATTGGTTAGTGCATGGGATGGCGAGCAGGTGGTAGGGTTTGTCCGCACAGTAACGGATTTTAGTTCTTGTTGTTATATCTGCGAACTGGCCGTTGATGCGCATTATCAAAAACACGGCATCGACCGCCAATTAATGCGCCTCGCCGCTGAAGAGCTCCCCGCCGACTGCCAGATTTTATTTTTTTCCACCGACAGTAACCTCACCGAATATTTAAAACTGGGCTTCACCCAATCCCCAAGAGCGTGGCATACCACGGCAGAGAACTATTTGGCTAGATCGACAGAACTGGATGAATAATAGAAAGTAACATCGTTAAAAGCGTAGAAATATAGTAGAAAAAACAAATTTAAATGAGCTTTAAAATACCCCTCTGCGTATGCTCTAAATAATTCGTATTGTGGGTAGGAAGCCGGAGCAGACATAAGTCTAGAAAGCAGCGATGTGCTTGAAGTATAAAAAACTTAAATATCAACAGCCTAACCAATTCATCCTATAATAGAAAAAACAAATTTAAATAAGTTTTAAAAGTACTCAATACTGATGCTCTAAATAATTCGTGCTACAGCTAGGCGGCAAGCTAGTTTAGCCCTAGGAGCATACACAAGTATGTGACTAGGGTGAACTAGTGAAGCCAACAACGCTGTGGTGCGAAGTATGACGAGCATCTATCTGAGGCGGCCGCGGAGACGCTTAATAGCCTGACTATGCAGCTGACTCACCCTTGACTCCCCCACATCCAACACCGCGCCGATCTCTTTGAGATTCAGCTCTTCTTGGTAATACAGTGTCAGCACCATTTTTTCGCGTTCTGGTAATTGATTAATCGCCGCCGCGATTTGGTCACGTAGGCTAGAATCCAGCAACAAACTCAGCGGGTTGCCGCCATCGTCTTCATCCATTTGCGGTTCACAGCTTTCCCCGTGAATTTCATGCCACTCATCGTAGGAAAACAGTTGGCTATTATTGGTGTCTAGTAACGCTTGGCGATACTCCGCAAGGTCGATATCCAACGCTTTGGCGATTTCCGGCTCGGTGGCGCTGCGCCCTAACGATTGCTCCAGCACACCAATGGCTTTGGTCATTTCTCGTGCTTGGCGGCGCACACTGCGCGGCACCCAGTCACGGCTACGCAATTCATCTAACATCGAACCACGAATTCGCTGCACTGCATACGTGGCAAACGATGCCCCTTGGGTAACATCGAAACGTTCCAATGCATGCAGTAAACCAATGCCCCCCGCTTGAATTAAGTCGTCGATATCAACACTGGCGGGTAGTCTGACTTGCAGTTTCAGGGCTTCATGGCGTATTAGAGGGTAATAACGCTCCCATAGGCTATTTTTATTAATCACACCTTCGGCAGTATACAAATCACTCACAACCTGAATCACCCTTCAAGCTTTATAAAAGGTATTCATTATCTGTGTTGGTTTTGAATTCAATCCGTAGAGTAAGGCACTAAATGTGGCTTTATTTGCCTTATCCTAAATAGGTCAAATTTGAATGATTACCAGGTTAATGATTGTTTTAACACAATTTTCAGAGGATTTTACTGGTAATACAAGTGGGAGTGGTTGTTTTGTTGAGTTGTGATTGTGTCATCATATTGCAATTTTGGGCTTTAGACTTTGCTATTGATTGTCGATTTAGCTAACCTCCTTTAAAACAAATGAAGTCATCGATGAACTACAAGCTCCTAAGCATACCAAAGCTGGTTTTATTACTTTTTGTTAACGACAAGACAGCTCTGTTTATCCACTTCGTTAAACAGCTCAATTCAATGGTTATCACACCGTATAGTGGCCACTTATTTTGGTGTGAGTTTTTAAAGTATGAACAACAACCTTAGTCTTAGTGTGTAAGGCTCTGGCAGTATCACGTTTACATCAACTTTGGCTAAGAATAATTCTCCGGCAAATAACCTTATTTTACAGACTATTCACCGGATTAAATACATGACCAATTAAGCAGTAAAAATTCTGATGCGGTATATAACAATATACTATAAACAGACCTAACTCATTTTTTCGAAATAATTTTCGATATCCTTATGGGTATCCTTTAATTTCATATCGAAAAGTTCATCTTGATGATTATTTAATTGAAATCTTACTTCACTAAAAAAGTCACCAAAATCAAAGTCTAAGACAAAAAGAATACTTAATAATGTATCTACCGAAATGCGACTTTTACCACACTCATACCGTGAATAATGCTGTTGTGAAATCCCCAATTGCTTGGCAACCTTTGCACCAGAAAGCCCTTTTCCTTTACGAATACGCCTAAGTTCCTTACCTATTATGGATGAATAAATATTATTTTCTGGTTTGCTACCTTCATCTACATTTTTCATATTTTAGATATCTCCCTACACCTGAACAGTAAAATCAAGTTATTGACTCTCGTTCCAGCTGATAGATAAAACATTACTCCTTATGAGTTACTTTTATTATATCGTCATTTGAATTTTTAAATCCGTAACGGCTTAAAGGTGAAATTACCAATTCTTGCGCCTTACTTTTCACGTCAATGGTTTTACTTTCATTCGGTCTTAAATAAAATTGCTCAATTGAATAAGCCTCATTGCTCGGCAACACCTTCACAGATGGAGATAAACGAACAACTTGGTTACCTATATTAGTCAACGTCAGTTGGTTATTTTTTTGGTTAACCGTAATATTTTTCCAAGGTGTTTGGCTTAATAAACCATTAGATGGTGTAATTAACATTGCTACATCTTGACGAATCGGCATTTTTGCAGAGTTTTGCTTAACGGCTCCGACACCTTGGAAAGAAACACGTAAAATTTCCTCTTGTTTTAAATCTAAACCTTTCTTTAAAACAAAATTAATTTGTTGGCTTTCATTCGGTTCAATACGCACAATTGGTGGAGATACCATTACCTCTTTTGCCATTGGCTTTGAACCATCCAGATCAGAAACCTTCGTCGATAGTAAGATAGGCTCTTTCGATGTGTTTTTTACGCTAAAGACTTTACGTTCTTCATCCGCATCTAAAATAACGGTCATTGTTTCTAATTGGAAACTTGCTTTAGCAGACATGCTAACTAAACTAATTAAACCTAAAATTGTTGCATAAATTAACTTTTTCATCAAAACCTCAAACTTGTATTTGATACTACTAAGATTAATGGCAGATAGCATCTGCCTCTTCATAAAGTGATTCAGCGGAAAACTCTTTCGGTACAATATATTTAATAATGCAATCATCGGTGTTAGGTGAACGCAAAATAATGTCATCGCCAATTTGCTCATTACTTAATAATAGATTCCCTTCCCCCATGATAACCCCCATATAGTCACCTCTTTTATTTAGTACACTGGCGCCAAAAGGAACGGCATCACCATTCGCCATTTTGATACTCAGTAATAATTGCTTCATCGTCGTTGCATTAATACGCTTAGTAATGACTGAACCTCTTGCGGCCGCCACATCAAATGAAGTGGTATCTAACCGCACATTCAATGGCAATTTCTCTGTATTTAATTGCACTGACGATTTTTGGTTTCTCGGCAAGGATGAGATAGCCGCAGTACCAAAATGATTCGTTATCGTTGTTCCACTTCCCATGGTATTCACTCTAACACCGGGCTCATTAGGAACATAAACGATACCAAAAGTGTCTCCTAACGGGACTGAGGACGTTGCCAACAATCCATCTGAGTACGCCAATCCACCAGATGCTGCTACTGTGACTGAATGTGTATTATTCTGAGACATAGAGCCATTCAACGAAATATTGCTATACGCGTTAGAATTATTAATACTTCCATTGACAATATTAACGCCATCATTACGACTAGCGCCGACCGAATACCTTAAATTATCACTGACTTGCTGATTATAATTTGCCATTACCCGGTTTTTATCTTGATAGTACTGGCTTTGCATGCTAATACTTTTTTTCTTACCTAGCGGCATTGATGCATTAATAAATATTCGGCTATCTTGGTCATCGCCAGCTTGATAATTCACATTCAAAGATACATCAGCTATTTTTCTGCCATAACCGATAGAATAAAAAATCGTATCGGATTTATTGCCATAAAAATGGCTATGGTTGACATTAGCACTCAAGCGGCCCCATGTAACATCTCCCCAACTGGCAAATAATGAGGACGATGTCTGTACTTCCCCACTAAGCCATCCATCCGTTTCTTGTTGTTCGTCCTGAGCTATCGGCTTTTTTAATAATGAGCTATCCAACATAGGAAACTTATTTGTTCGATATAAAGCAGAAGCACCTAATGTCATTTTTTCAAACGCTATATTGCTATTGAAATCAATTTGATCCCCACGCTTTTCATTATTACGAGCACTTTGCACGCCAATACCTGTAGAAATGGGCGTAGCAATATCAAAATACGAATTCAGTCGCCCACTCACCGCCTGAAATTGATCTGAATAAAGAACCCCCGCGGCATAATTTGACATACCGTGTTGCTGACTTATCTCCGCACTACTAATAATCGGCTTTTTCGTTTGCTGATCATTTCGGCTACGATATCGCCCAATTGCCAACTGATAACTCATTGGTGAAACAGCATTTTGTTGGTTTGCCGTTATTACCTGAAACTGTTGCTTTTCACCATTATCTTGTATCACCGTAATATCTAACGGCGAGCCAATCACCACATTGTTAATGCGGTTTAACTCGAAAGCCCCCGCAGGTATCATCGTGCGGTATAACAATCGGCCATTTTGCTGTACTTCAACCGTTGACGGTGTACTGGCAAACCCAGTTACTGGAACAACTAAAGCATTCGTCGTTTGCAAAGAACTGTCTGAATAAAGTTGAACACCATCAATCGAGGTTCCACCAAAAAACGCACCTTGGGTATTAAGCTGACCAATATCTAACAAAGAGTGTAAAGGCTCTATACTCTTTGACAGCACTGTTTCATTAAATTGATATTGAGAATCTGAGCCTCCAACAGAGACACTGCTGTTATTTCTCAAAACCCAATTTTGCCAATTAACCCCTGTTTCGAATTCGCCTTGGTAAAAACGTTGGCTGTAATTTCCGCTAATATTCATACCATATAATTGGTAATTACTGACAACACCAAATCCACCGTAAGTTAATTCACTGCCTTGCAGTTTTTGGTCAATATTTTCTTCAGAAACCACCATGTCGATGCGATATGAGCTAGGATATAATGCAATCTTTGCATCTGGATAGACCTGCTTGAAAGTATTGCACCCATTAACTAGGTTAACCTTTTTTAATCTCAGCCTATTCATCAATCCATCAGTAAGGCATAGCTCACCGCTTTCATTAATTTCAACATTCGCAGTATATTCATTACCGCCATTTAATTTTATGGTGACATCATGGTGACCAGGTAAAAATTGATTACCCTTCATAAAAAACTCTGCAACTTCTGGTCCATATCCTAGTGATTTTAAAGAGTCGATATCAAAATTAATTGTCGATGGTGTTTCACTCTTTGTTGTTTCAGATGCAACGGAATTATTTACATGCAGTACGATAAAAATTAAAAATAGCTGGTAATAAGAAAAATTGTTTTTCTTATACATTAATATTTTTATTTCCAATATAAATTATTAAAAATTAAAACTATATTCCAAATGAAAATATAATATCTGCACTCCCATCTAATTCCATTGCCTCAATAATTGGACCGTTTGTCTCTTTAAGGTTATTTAAGATAGGTTTCACCGCAATATTTACAGAGAAATTTTTCCCACTAGATAATACATTTTCATTTGTAAACCATGCATATTGTTTGTTTTTTAATACCGCCTCCCCTTGAGTTGGCAGAAATCCCCCAACACCTTCCAAGATTCGAATTCCGACAGATTGCCCATCAACTTTAGGCTGATTAAGAATGAGCTGATAGTTACCTAGTCGCCCTTGGTTATTTACTTTACCTAACCCAAAGTAGCTTTCATTTCCCATCTGCGACGTATCACTTCGATTATCAGAAAACTGGACAAGTAACTGAGTCGGAGTATTACAGGAAACTTGCCATATTTTCGAAATCTGCAGAATTTCGGTCGTCTTAACTAAATTAAACTGGCGGGCATGCAATTGATTAAACTGGTATTGCCCGCCATCAGGAATAACGATGTCACACGTAGGAGGTGATTCAACCTGTTCAATAATATTTCTACTTGAGAAAGTATGCGAATATACAGCCTCACTAAAAAATAGACTACAAAATGTGTATAATAATGTAGCTTTAGCTGATTGAGTAATAAATAAACGCATACGTTCTCCTAAATCACTTTTGACTAACGCTTAATTAGATACCGAAGTTAAAAGCCAGCACAGCTTCTGCCTGATAATCAACATTAGAAGTTAAATCGATACCTGCTGAAGTTAATTGATTGATTGAGCTAATATAAACGCTGTTTGTTAAAAAATCCGCAGAAAATACTTTTCCTGCTGTTAATTTATTAGCAAATACTGATGAGCTTTTTGTGCCAAAACCATTAAGTATTTTTTTACGCATGACAATATTATTTGCTGTAAAACCATCACTTGCAATAAAAGCCGTTTTAGAATCAATAGTGATATCAGAAACAGTAAACATAACTGCCCCAACTGATTTATCTGGGTTATCTGAATACACCATAAAAAAATAATCATCAGTATATCCTAAAGACCACGGCGTATTTTGATATGTATCAGTTGTACGATATGTTAAATATGTCTCTGCATCGCAAATAACAGTAACGTTCTTTCTTACTGGTGACTGTAATATTGTATAGGATGTTTGATTCAAATATCTAGGTGACGTTTTTGCTAGTTCAAAAATAATATCCGATTGCTCATTACCATTAATTAAACACGTTGGCATTTTAACGACACCAGATACTTTTATATTTGCAGTTGTCTGTGAAAATACAACAGGAGACATTAATACTGATGATAATATTAAGGTCGTAACTTTTTTAATCATGAAAATATCCCATAATGAATAGATATAACAATATATCTATTCATCTTAATAATGAGTTTACAGTGAGAAGGCGAAAGCTAATGTTGCATAACCATCTAAATTAGCATCACCTGAACTGGTTTTCAGATCAGCGCTTAGGATTGGTCTAACATCAATATCAGCGGAGAAAATTTGTCCTGCTCTTAATGTGCTAGCTGACGTTGCCCAAGCCATTTTCTTCGTTTTATCAACAGCTAATGATGATGCATAAGATGTACCATTTGAAACACCAACAGTTTGAGCTGTGCTTGAGGCATCCTGTTTCACTGTTGCATTCTTCATAGTAATTGTATAGTAACCAACTTTTTTATCCGTATCAAACAGACCTAAACCAAAGTTATATACGCCAGCTGTTAATACAGAACTCGCACGGTTATCTGTAGAAGAGAATGTTAAATAGGTCGAAGCATCACAAACTACTTCAATATTATTTGTTTTTGCATCAAGCGTTAAATTACCAGAAACAGGGAACATTCCCGGAGAAACATCAAATACATATTCTAAATCAACTTCATTTTGACCTTTAACAGTACATGTTGGTGGCGTAATTGATCCTGTTACTTTTAAATTAGCAACTGGGGCCGCTGCTAATGTAGCTCCTGAAATAGAAATTAAAGATAATGCAATTATAGCTTTCTTAAACATGAAATAAATCCTATAAAATAAAGAAAAATAAAATTTAAAAAAACAAAACCCTTATCTCAGAATTTTAAAAAAAAATTCTAAAAATAATACGCTAGATACTTAGCTAGTTTTATTTATTTTTAATATCGATTTATCACTAATGTATTCCATCAGACTAATTAATTCGATGGGCTTATTATAAGCATATATTTTCAGGATTTAAATTGGTCTAAATAAGATAAATAACTTAAATTTACTTTATTACAAAATATTTCCTTATGTTTCATCATAAAAAACAAATGAATAAACCGTATTGCTCTTTTTTTGATTATCTCATAAATGTATATAAACCTAAAACAATCCAAAAAGGAATGAAAATATAGTTAAATATGCCAAATATTCTTATAACGTCACCTTTATCAGAGGCAAATTACATTTTAACTCATATGGAAAGTAAAACTAGAGTGATTAGAAATAACAAAAAAGACGAGGAATAATATAATATCAATATAAATCAATGCATTAAGTAGAATGACATTCATAGACCAGTTTAAATGTATTAATAGGTATTATAAAGGAGATATGCAAATCGATTAAACTCAATAAAAATTACAGCTAGTTTTTTACGCATATAATGAATTGCAGTGATTAGCTAAACTAAATTCTTTCTTGAATCGACTTATTTAGTGCCTACATATAGTGCATAGTCATACAGACTATTCGCAAAATTGAATACATCACCGATTTTCTAGTCAACTACACTCTTATTATTATTTCGTTTATTCTGCTATCAAATATATTAATTTATGCCTGTGCCAAAACGAGTACTAGAAACCATACAGAACTTACCTGAAAATACCAAAGTCTGACCTAACTGAATCCCTTATATAATTTAAGTTGTAGGTAGATGACAAGCTAGGTTATCGCAATGAGTGTACATAGGTACGTGATTCGGGTGACCGACTGAAGGCAACCCCCTGTAGTGCAAAATATGACGGGCAAAGAAAAGGCCAGCAA